>NZ_JBSFBQ010000087.1:0-22873 GCF_053593015.1 Streptomyces sp. NPDC002403
GCATGTTCGCGCACTGGCGCCTGACCCCAACCGTGTCCGCCATGCAGATCTGACGATCAGAACGACAAGAGCTGTGTAAAGGGAGACTTTTACGCACGGTTCTGTGAGAGCCGAGGGGTGAGACTCCCCTCGGCTACTCGGCACCACCGTGGAGTTGGGACCTGTACGGGTCTCGGAGAACGGCCTATATCTCATGACCGTCACTCCCGGGGCGGACACCACCGTCATCTGGGTCGCGGAGGACGCCCCAGCGCCCCGGTACTGCACGCCGACGGGGCAGAGCGGGGACATCGGGGGGCGCACGTACGCGGAGTACGAGCCGTCGACGACCTTCCTCGCGGACTGTGCCCACACCGCCGAGGAGATCATGCACCAGCAGCGACTGGCCCTGGGGCAGGACGCCAGCGAATTCGCTTTGGGCGGCGGTCAGTTCGGCGTGGGCGAAAGGGAAAACGTGGAGGGCGCCCTGGCCTACGCGCATGCCAGGCCCGGCGGCCCGCACGCGAACGGCGAGGAACGGCCGGACCCCGGCCAGGCGTTCGCCATCGTGGAGACCGCGTGGGACGAGGATTTCGAGCTGCCCGCCAACACCAGCGGGTGGCCCTACCACGTGGCGGCCGTGGTCGCCGTGGACGGCGATGACCGCATCACCGTGGAGCAGGCCGCGGACGGCACCGACGCAAAGGCGCGCCAGGGGCACGAGGGCATCGTCGACATGTATACGGCGGGCACTGACCCGACCAACGGGCAGGCGCTGCCGCACAGTTTCCACGGGCGAAACACCGGCGCTCCGGTGCAGCACTTCTCGGTCGGCGCGATCACTGTCATCCTCCAGCCGATCAACGTGGGCGGTCTCAGAAGGGAGACCGGCCGCCGAAAGCTCATGTGACCCGACCGACCCGACCCGAGCTGATCCGACCTGCCCCTGAACGCCCGCCCGGAGAACCCAACCCACGAGGGCTGGTGCACGACGGTCGGCGCGCTGGTCACGCCTCCCAGCGTGCCTCGGGCTGGTTCGAGGGGTGAGTCGGCCCGGGAACGTCGGGGAGTGTCGTCGGTCCAGTCGAAGCGGGCCGGGTCGCCGGGGTGCGGGTCGTACATCGCCTGGCCCACGGCGCCGAACTGCCCCGGCTCGGTGGAGAGCGCGCGTAGCCGGTGTCGACTTCGTCCTGCATCAAGCCGGTGATGTCGAGCAGCAGGCCGTCCAGCGGGCCGCCGACCAGTTCGGCGTAGCGCAGGTCCGGCCGCGGGCCCGGGCGGTCGTGGTCGGCGCCGTAGACCCGGCGGCGTAGCAACAGCTCGTCATCACGGTCCGCCCGTTCAGCCTCGCAGCCGCCGCTGACGCCGCCGACCTGCCTGCGCCAGGTGCGGAAGCGGGAGAGCCAGGTCCCGGCCTCGTGCCTCCGGCGGCCGTTCCCGGTCTGGGTCTGAGGGCCGCAGCGATGGTGGAGTCCAGGTGGCGCTCGCCGGAGTACGCACAACCTTTAGCGCCGTCCCGAACACGGGTGTGCGCATTGCGACGCGCGGCCGCACCGCCGATGCGGTTCCGTCGAGGGCGGGGCCGCCCAGCGAGAAAGCAGCGTAGCCCGGCCGCCTGGAGTCGCTTGCGCTACTCGCGGAGCTCCTGCTTCCTTTGCGCCTCCGTCTTCGGCACCGGCTCCTGTCAGCAGTTCGCCGGACTGCTCCGGGTGGGCCTGGACACCCCGGCCCGGCGGAATACCAGCTGACACCAGGCGCCGCCCGGCCGGGCTCATTCTTCCGCCCGTTGGGTGATGGACGCCTCGGTACGGTCGCCCAGGAATTCGTACCACCGGCGCTCCAGACAGACGTAACGCACATCGGCTTCGACGAGGCTGAGGAAACCGGCCACGGTTTCGGACAGACGTTGCTGCAGCCCCGGGTCGATCAGCGTTCCGTCCTCCGCGAAGGCCTGGTAGCTGTCGGCAAGGCTGAACATGTCCGGGTAGACACGGGTACCGAGGTGCTCCAGGGGGACTCTCAGCGCCCACAGCCCTCGGTTGCCGCCGACCAGGGAGGGCGAGGCGGAGACAAGCATCGCGTGCTTGGTCTTGAACGGCTGCGGCCGCACACGCGAGACCCAGTCGATCGCGTTCTTCAGCAGGCCCGGCACGGAGGCGTTGTACTCGGGGGAGGAAATGACGAAGGCGTTGGCCTGTTCGATCCGGTCACGCAGCAAAAGAGCGCCGTCCGGCAGCCCTTCGGCGGCCTCCGCGTCACCGTCGTACAAAGGCATGCCGAATTCGTGCATCGCAGCGTGGTCGACAGTGGCGCCGGTGTCGGAGATCAGCCGGGCCACGAGCGACGCGAGGCGGGCGTTGGATGAGTCGGCCCGTAGTGCCGCGCCGAAGACGAGCACCCGCAGCGGGCCGGGCTGGGCCTCCGTGGGCATGTGGTACGTCCTTTCGTCGCAGGGGACCGTGCTTGGCCCGGGCACCACACGGACCATTGGTTCCATGGTGAGGCCTTCACCCTTCAGAGGGCCGGAAGAGCTCGCCCGAACGCAGGAGGAACTTCAGCCGGTTGATCATTCGCTCGACGGTGTTGCGATCACGGTAAAGACCGGCGTCGAAAGTGACGGGGCAACCGCCCCGGCTGCCCTTCTTCTTGCGGTTGGCCACCTGGTCCTTCTTCTCCGTGATAACCGCCTTGATGCGATGTTTACGCAGGTGGGAGCGGTTGACGCGGGACGATTACGCCTTGCCTGCGGCGACCGCGCCCGGTCGGGTGCGGGGCCGGCCGACCGGCAGACGACCCCGGACCGTCGCAGAGGTCCTTTCGCCCCAGGACGACCTCATCCTCTTCTGCGGCATGTCGGCCGGGTTCGAAGACGTCACAGCGGGCGACGCCCGCATAGGCCGGGCGCCGCTCGACGAAACGGTCATGTTCGTCGACGGTCTCTGGCACCGTTCCTCCTCGGTCCATCAGCGAGCCGTTCATGCCGCACCCGCATAGCGTTTTATATGCCATATTGCGCACGTAATCCTGACGAAAGGGATGTCATGAAGATCGCAGTCATCGGCGGTACCGGACTGATCGGGTCGCAGGTCGTCAAGAACCTGAACGCCGCCGGACACGAGGCGGTACCGCACTCGAAGTCCACCGGAGTCGACATCATCAGCGGCCAGGGACTGGACGAGGCGGTGGCGGGAACCGACGTCGTCGTCAACCTGACGAACTCCCCGACCTTCGACGAAGCCTCCCTTGCCTTCTTCCGGACCTCGATGGACAACCTCCTGGCCGCGGCCCACAAGGGCGGCGTCGGCCACTTCGTCATCCTCTCGATCGTCGGCGTGGATCAGGTGCCGGAGCTGGACTACTACCGCGCCAAGGCGCTTCAGGAGAAGATCCTCGCGGCCGGGCCGATCCCCTACTCGATCGTCCGAGCCACTCAGTTCATGGAGTTCATGGACGCAGTCCTGTCGTGGACCGCTGGCGCAGACACCGTCCGGCTGCCCGCCACGCCCATCCAGCCCATCGCCTCCAAGGACGTGGCGGACGCGGTGGCGGAGGTTGCCGCCGGCGCCCCGCTGAACGGCATCCGCAACATCGCCGGCCCCGAGATCTTCGGCCTGAACGAGCTGGGCCGGATCACCCTGTCCCACAAGGGCGACAACCGTACCGTCGTCATCGACCCCGCCGCCGGCATGTTCGCGGTCGTCAAGGGCGACGTCCTCACCGACAAGGACGCCCGCCTCGCCCCCACCCGCTACACCGACTGGCTCTCCTGACGTCCCCGCCTCCCGAGTGTCCTGTCCCAGCCCTCGCAGTCTTTTCTTTGCGCGCGCCAGGTGTCACGGCTTGAGTCGGATGGGGATCCTGCTGCGGTCCCCACTGCTGACGGACATCGCCTTGCCGGTCCTCGACGAGCACCTGCGCGAGCCATGGGATTGGCGGCGCCGGTAGGCGCGTTGGCCTTCGGTGGCCATCGACAGGGCCGGGAAGTCATGCGAGAGCAAGCGCCGCTGACAGCCTGTCCCGTTCTGATAGAAGTCCAGGTCACGGCCTCCTGCAGGTCGCCGGACCTGGTTCGCCGGTCGCCGACGGCGTCGGCGGCGTCCTGGGCGGCGATCGGCTGGATCGGGGTGGCGGGCAGACGGACGACGTCACCCTCGGTGGTCCACCAACAGGACCGCGGCGACGAACTCCAGCGGCACGGCCTCGTGCCCTGCCGCGTTCAGCTTCTTCACGAGCTGCGATCCGATCAGGCCGTACCGCCGACCACTGCGAACTTCATCGGGCACCTTTCGTCGCGTACTGCTGGGTCATGGCCCCAGCCTGCGACGGCTTGGTGTGCGGCGCACGCGGGCCGTGTCCGGCCAGTCGGCGCCCCCCATGACGTACCCGTGCTGCTGAGCTCTGAGGCGGCACAGCAGGTGGTGCTCTGGCTCGGCAGCGCTCTGCCACCGTCAGGTCACCCAGGCCGCACGGGCCGTAGCAGCCGAAGCGATCCGGCTCGATCGAACATACGATGGTCGGGAGCGTACTCGGGCAGCTCGTCGTGCCGGCCGTCGGAAGCGCGTAGGGCGGAGGAGTATGGCACAGGCCACCGACGCAACGCGGACCGTCATCCTGACAGTGGACGACGACCCGGGAGTCTCCCGCGCCATCGCCCGCGACCTGCGGCGCCACTACGGCGGCGGCTACCGGATCGTACGCGCCGAGTCCGGCGAATCCGCGCTGGAGGCGCTGCGCGAGCTGAAGCTGCGCGGCGACCTGGTGGCCGTGATCCTCGCCGACTACCGGATGCCGCAGATGAACGGCATCGAGTTCCTCGAACAGGCCCTCGCCGTGTACCCGGGGGCGCGGCGCGTGCTGCTGACCGCCTACGCCGACACCGACGCTGCCATCGACGCGATCAACGTCGTCGACCTCGACCACTATCTCCTCAAGCCTTGGGACCCGCCCGAGGAGAAGCTCTACCCGGTCCTGGACGATCTCCTCAGGGCCTGGCGTTCCAGCGACTACCGGCCGGTACCCACCACCAAGCTGGTCGGGCACCGCTGGTCCGCCCCCTCCTCGCGGGCGCGCGAATTCCTGGCCCGCAACCAGGTGCCGTACCGCTGGTACTCCTCCGACGAACCGGAGGGACAGAGGCTTCTGGCGGCGGCCGGGGCCGACGGCCGACGGCTTCCCCTGGTGATCACGCCGGACGGTACCGCGCTGATCGAGCCGGAGTCGACCGAACTGGCCGCCCATGTGGGGCTCGCGACCACGCCGACCGCCGCGTTCTACGACCTCGTCATCATCGGCGGCGGCCCGGCCGGACTCGGCTCGGCGGTGTACGGGGCCTCCGAGGGGCTGCGGACCGTACTGGTCGAGCGGTCGGCGACCGGCGGACAGGCCGGCCAGAGTTCCCGTATCGAGAACTATCTCGGCTTCCCGGACGGCGTGTCCGGTGCGCAGCTGACCGATCGTGCCCGCCGCCAGGCGAGCCGCTTCGGTGCCGAGATCCTCACCGCTCGCGAGGTCACGGGGCTGGAGGTGAACGGTCCGGCGCGCGTCGTACGCTTCTCCGACGGCGCAGCGGTCGCCGCGCACAGCGTCATCCTGGCGACCGGCGTCTCGTACCGGCAGCTGGGGGCGCCGGGATGCGACGAGCTGACCGGCTGCGGGGTGTACTACGGCTCGTCCCTCACCGAGGCATTGTCCTGTGAGGGCCAGGACGTGTACGTCGTCGGCGGCGCGAATTCCGCCGGGCAGGCGGCGGTGTTCCTGGCTCGGGGCGCGAAGTCGGTGACCATGCTGGTGCGCGGGGAGTCCCTGACAGCGTCGATGTCGTACTACCTGATCCAGCAGATCGACGAGGCCCCGAACATCACCGTGCGGCCCCGGACCGTCGTCAAGGAGGCGCACGGCGAGGAGCACCTGGAACGGCTGATTCTGCGGGATACCGTGACCGGCGCCACCGAAGTCGTCGATGCCCAGTGGATGTTCGTCTTCATCGGTGCAGCCCCGCTGACCGACTGGCTCGGCGGGACTGTGCTGCGCGACGAGAACGGCTTCATCCTCGCCGGACCGGATTTGACGCCGGACGGGCGCCCCCCTGCCGAATGGGCACTGGACCGGCCGCCCTACTACCTGGAGACCAGCATCCCGGGTGTGTTCGTGGCGGGCGACGCGCGCGCCCGGTCCGCGAAGCGCGTCGCGTCCGCCGTAGGAGAGGGAGCCATGGCCGTGATGCTCGTCCACCGCTTCCTGGAGCAGTCATGAGCGCACAGGTCATGGCCTGCGACCCGCGCGAGATCGGCTCGCTGTTCCTTTTCGAGAAGCTCTCCCCGGAGCAGCTCGGACGGCTGTGCTCCGAGGGACGGATGGAACGGTTCGAACCCGGCCCGGTGTACACCGAGGGCGACCCGGCGACCTCTTTCTACGTGATGGTCGAGGGAACCGTCGTACTGTCCCGCCGGGTCGGCGGCGACGATGTGGAGGTCAGCCGGACCTCGCAGCGCGGCGTGTACGCGGGGGCCATGCAGGCATATCTGGGCGACCAGGTCCCGCAGACGTACATCAACTCCATGCGGGTGACCGAACCCACTCGGTTCTTCGTACTGCCCGCACAGTCGTTCGCGGACGTCATGCGGGAGTGGTTCCCGATGCCGACGCACCTGCTGGAGGGGCTCTTCTTCGGCTCCAAGAACACCCAGCGGGCCATTGGTCAGCGGGAACACCTGCTGGCGCTCGGAACGTTGTCCGCCGGACTCACCCACGAGCTCAACAATCCGGCCGCGGCCGCCGTCCGCGCCACCGCGGCGCTGCGTGAGCGGGTCGGCAGGATGCGGAACAAACTGGCGGTCATCGCCCAGGGCCGCTACTCCCGAGTGGCCCTCGCCGAGCTCATCGAGATCCAGGAGCGCACCGCCGAACGCGTCGCCAAGGCACCAATGCTGACCCCTCTGGAGGCGTCCGATCGGGAGGACGAGCTCGCCGGCTGGCTGGAGGATCACGGCATCCCGGAGGGCTGGCGGATCGCGCCGGCCTTCGTCCAGGCCGGGCTGGACACCGACTGGCTGGACCAGGTCGCGGCGACCGTGGGCGAAGGCATCCTGCCGGGGGCGATCGGCTGGCTCAACTACACGGTCGAGACCGAGCTGCTGATGGACGAGATCGACGACTCCACCGCCCGCATCTCCCGCCTGGTGGACGCGGCCAAACAGTACGCGCAGCTCGACCGCGCCCCTCACCAGGACGTCGACGTCCACGAACTCCTCGACAGCACGCTGCTGATGCTGTCCGGCAAGATCGGCCCTCGGGTGAGGGTGGTCAAGGACTACGACCGTTCCCTCCCCGAAATACCCGCCTACCCGGCGGAACTCAACCAAGTGTGGACCAACCTCATCGACAACGCGGTGGCCGCCATCGGCAGCACGGGCCACGACGGCACCCTGACGGTCCGCACGGCCAGGGAGGGCGACCGACTGCTCGTGGAGTTCCGCGACACCGGCCCCGGCGTCCCCGAGGACATCCGCAGCCGCATCTTCGACCCCTTCTTCACCACCAAGTCCGTCGGGGAGGGTACTGGCCTCGGCCTCGACATCTGCTGGCGGATCGTCGTCAACAAACACCACGGCAGCCTGCAGGTCGAGTCCGTGCCGGGCGACACGCGATTCCAGGTGCTGCTGCCGCTGACTGCCCCCGAGTCCGAAACCACAACCACCGAGGAGTCCGTATGACCGACATCGACGGCATCGCGGCGAGCGTCCCGCCCAGCACTACCGGCTGCGCGGACTGCGACGCAGTGGGGGGCTGGTGGTTCCACCTCCGGCGCTGCGCGCAGTGCGGCCACATCGGCTGCTGCGACTCGTCACCGGCCCAGCACGCCACCGCCCACTGGAAGTCCTCTGGGCATCCCGTGGTGCAAAGCTTCGAGCCGGGTGAGGAGTGGTACTGGAACTACGCCACCGACGCCCTGTACGAGTCCGGACCCGAACTGGCCCCGCCGACCAGCCACCCGGCCGCCCAGCCGACCCCGGGACCGGCCGACCGTGTCCCGCAGAACTGGCCGGACCTGCTCCATCCCTGAGAAGCAGCGGCGGGATGACTGAGATAGGCATATATAGGCCCATCTGCGGCTTGAACAAGGGTGCAGCCTTTACCCGGTCACGTAGTTCGGCCAGCGGGGTAGTCCAGTCCTCCAGGTAATGCAGGACCAGGGATGCGACGACGTCGTCGAATGCGGGGTCGGGGAACGGCAGCGGGCTCCCCAGATCGGCGAGGCGCATGGCAGCGTTGTCGCCGAGCCGCTTCCTGGCCAGTTCCAGCATTGCGGGCTGCTCGTAGTAGGCGTTGAAGAGGCTGGTCTCGTTCTGGGCCGAATATGCCTCGGCGAAGCTGTCGTAGTCGTTGGGCACAGCCTGCTCGTCGGGCCCGGCGGAGCCCTCCGGGACAGGGGGACCCACGACGGCTGCGAGGATGCCGGGATGTCCGCGTGCACGTCAGGGCGCCTGGAAGCGGAAGCCACACGGACGATCCTGGTACCCGCGTCCCTTCTGGCGTCGGGTGATTCAGGATCACATTGCATCCCACGGCTGCCGATGAGCGCCACACAGGGCAAACATTCCTCTGAAGCGGCGAAGGGCCGGTGTGGCGGAACAAGGCGCCCCGCACCGGCCCCGCCACCTGACGAATACTGCAACTCTCGAATACCGGCACTTCACCAGTGGCACGCGGACACGGTCGACACCCTGGTCCTGGGGTTCACCGATCCCCGGCTATGACCGCACCATCTGGCCCTGTCAGTGGGGGACGAGGGCGAGCCGGCCCGGCAGTCGGGACGTCTGGTGCCGGTCCTCGCTGCCCATATCGGGACTGTCCTGGCTGGTGCGGCAGCGGTCGGAGACCTGCGCACGCAGGGCGAGACGTACGTATACGCGGGTGGAGACGGATCTGGTTGTCGAGGTGCTGGCCGGGTCCGGCGGGCACGCGATCCTCACCGTGGTCCGGCTGCGACGAGGGTCCCAGCCGTCGGCTGGGCAGCCCTCCGCAGCATCGTCCTGGCGGAGATCCGGACCGCTGAGTAGCGCACGGGCAGCGGGGGTGCGCTGAAACCCGACCGGCCTGGCCCCGGCAGACCCGTCGGCTCCAGGAGCGAGCGGCCCGCCACCCGCTACGACGTAGGCAACCACAAGACGCCCAGGGACCGTCATCGAACGCGAACAGTCCAGACCATAAGGAACGAGCTGAGCGCTGGAGGGGACCGGCACCTTGGTGGTCGGGGGCTGTGAGAACCACTCGCCGATGGGGTCTCGGAGAGAAGAAGCAACTCGGGTGAAACATCCCGCCGCCCCCACCGCATCTAAATGGTGTAGGCGACGAGGCAAGGAGAGAGAGCAGCGGATGAGACGGTCCCAGGAGAGCGCTTTCCGGGAGTTCGCGGCGGCCCGCATGGGGCATCTCTTCCGTTCGGCGTGCCTGTTGACCAGCGGTGACACCTATCTCGCCGAGGATCTGGTGCAGGAGACGCTGGGGCGGATGTATGTGGTGTGGGGCCGGTCGTCGAAGCTTGGCAATCCGGCGGCGTACGCGCAGACCGTTCTTGTGCGAGTCTTTCTGGCGCACCAGCGGCGGCGTTCGGCGGGAGAGCGGCCGAGCGACGAGATTCCCGAGGTTCCGGAGACGGCCGCGCAGGGCGACGCCTCGTTGCGGCTCATGCTCCTGGACGCGCTGCGGAAGCTGCCGGCGAAGGACCGGGCGGTGGTCGTGCTGCGGTACTGGGAGGACCTGTCCGTCACGGAGACTGCGGACGTCCTCAACGTCAGCTCCGCAGCCGTACGCACCCGCAGCACCCGTGCACTCGCCCGGCTGAGGGTGCAACTGGGCGGCAGCATCGGCGAGTTCGCCGCGCGCTGATCAGCCCGACTGACTATTACGAGAAATGGTGGTGGTTTGGCATGTCTGGAACGCAGGAGGACCCGGACGCGTTCGAAGGCGGGCTCGGTGACGCGCTACGCCGCACCGGGGAGATCTTCTCCGTGGAGGGGCGCCCGCTGGTGGACGGTGGCGTCGTGCGCGGCCGGCGGGGGTTGCGGCGCAGGCGCGTCGCGGCCGTGACCGGCAGTGTCGTGGCGCTCGCCGTCGTGGGGTTCGGGGGGTCCTACACCGCCGGGGCGTTCGGCGGCGGCTCGGGGCAGGGCGGGGCGGGCGTTGCCGCGCAGCCGAAGGCGCGGGAGACCGGCCCTTCGATGAAGTCGTCGTCCGGCAAGGGGCCGCAGCTCTCGGCGCAGCAGGTGATCGAGAGGTTGGAGGGGCTGCTGCCGGAGGGGGAAGTCAGCGGGCGGGCAGGGCGCGGTACGGCCGACCGGTTCGGGCCATCGGCGCACCTCGTCTTCGACGATGGCGAGGGCAAAGCTGCGATCGGCGTGAGCGTCGGCGCCATCGACCCCGACGGCACGGAGGCGGAGCAGCAGCTCGAATGCCCCGACAAGACCTTCGTGCCGTACGACTCCTGCCGGAATGAGACGCTTGCCGACGGTTCGCGCCTGATGGTGTTGCGCGGGTACGAATACCCTGACAAGCGCGTGGACACCAAGTGGTGGCACGCCTATCTCGTGACCTCCGACGGCTACACGGTCGATGCCAGCGAGTGGAACGCGCCGGCAGAGAAGGGCGCCGCCGTATCAAGGGACGAGCCTCCGCTCACTGTTGGGCAATTGAAGGGACTCGTCATCTCCGACGAGTGGCGGCCCGTGATGAACGCTCTGGGAAAGGCGGCCCCGGAGCCGGTACGACAGTCGTCGGCGCAGGGGCAGGACGGCCGGGCGATCCTGAGAAAGCTCAAGTCGCTGCTGCCCGCGTCTGCGAAGGTGGCCTCCGAGCGCGGGGACGACGGATACGCGTACGTCGTCGTGAATGACAGCAAGGGCGCGAGCCTGGTACAGATCAACGTGCAGCCGAACATGTCGGACGTGGAGGGGGAGCTGTTCGGGGCCGGGGCGGAGGTGCTGCCGGACGGGACAAAGATCATCACGCGTCAGGGCCCGGGCGAGAAGGGCGGCGCCGGCGTGGTGATGTGGACCGCCGATACCATCCGTACGGACGGCCTCCGGGTCGTGGTGTCCGCGTTCAACTCCGGGTCTCAGAACGCGAAGGCCACACGGCGGACACCTGCGCTGACCATGCAGCAGCTGAAGTCGATCGCCACGAGCGGGAAGTGGGCCGGAAAGTAGGGCCGTAGGCAACGCATCTGCTCCTTACGGTCGTTCGGGAGGCGGATCACCCTTGCAGGGCGGCTGCCTCCCGCTTCGTGTAGCGCAGGTGTGAGCGTTGCGCGGCGTTGTTGCCTTGCTTGGGCGTCCTCAGAAGCAGAACTGCGCGCCACATTTCGCGGAGATAGAGGTGGACTTCGAGCCCGCAGCCGAGGGCTTCGCCTTCGAGGTAGCCCAAGACCTGACGGTGGAGTACGAACCTGCCGAGAACCTGCCACGTTTCTTCGCCGCTGCCGCCGTGGGGATCGCGGAGCAACTGAGCTTGCCCGAGCACGGAGTTGTGATCGCCACTCGGGTGGTGCTGCGGCGTGCCCGCGCCGATACGTTCGGCTCTCACGAACCGGCGTTCAAAATCGCGGGCTATCTTGCCGCACGCAAGGCTTTGGCACGCGGGTTGCCCGCGACTGCTGCTCCTCGCGACGGCGGGTGGATCAATCCTGACTGTCAGCCGGACCTCAAGTGAACAGCAGGCGTGCTGCCTTGGACGGAGTGACAAGTAGCGCGCTGACTGGGTGACCACTCCCGTGCTTCGGTCGAGCGAAACCCCAGGTCAAAACCGACCTCGGTGACAGCTTTCGCGCTTCGGCACAGCCCATCGACCACGACAGAAGCCCGCTGTTCGACGCCGACCGCGAGGTTGTGATGCTGGTGTGCGCCGGACAGCGGGCAGGGCAGATTGCGGTGCACGGCGCGGGGAGTGGAGACATCGACCAGCATCGCCCGGCCACCGTTGCCGTCCCGGGCGGCATGTGCGGCGTAGCGGATCTCGTGGTCCATCCGCCACACGGACAGTCCCGTCCGCTCCTTGAGGACCCGCTCCGCAGCGGTGGCTGCTTCGGGGGCCAGGCGTCCGAGCACCACATGGTCCCCGTCCTGCGCGGCTGCGACCTTGGCCTGAGCAATCCGGGTGAGGGAACCGCCGAGCAGCCGGGTGTGGTCAAGTCCGATGCCGGTGACGACCTTCACGTCCAGACCGAGTTCTGCCGCCGCCGCCCTGCTCCCGCCGATGCTTGCCTCGGCCACTGCCAGCGCAACCCCCGCCCGTCGGAAGTGCACGGCCGCGGTCGTCGTGAAAATGCCCTGGGGCAGGACAGGCAGACCGTGCCGCTCGATCGCCTGCCAGACTTCCGCGAACGCCGCGGTGTACTCGGCGCGCGTGACAGGAACCCCGTCGATCCGGATCCTCTCCCTGAGCTCCTGCAGGTGCGGGCTGGGCATGCTGCCGACCTGTGCGCCGGTCGCGGCCACCGCCGACACCGCGAACGCGCAGGTCGATCCCTTGCCGTTCGTCCCGACCACCAGCATCCCGCGCAGTCCTCGCTCAGGACGGCCAAGCGCCTCCAGCAGCCTGGAGACATTGGCCTGCCGTACCTTCCGCGGGAGCCCGTGGGGGTTCTCCTGCAGTTCTGCGAGGATGTCCACGCAACATGAGTAATCCACAAACCGGATCATGCCCCGTGGCGCGACGGATCAGACGCACCGTCGCGACGGATCAGACGCACCGTGGAGGACCTTCCGGGCCAGGCGACATCGGGCCTTGACCCAAGGCCGGGTAGTCAGCGTTTTCGCAGGTCACGCAGAGGGCCCTGACCGGTGCGGTCCTCGGGCCCACAACCGAGGGCGAGACCGGCTACGCCCCCCGCCTCCTGCACCTGCTCAGACCGGACATGTTGGTGCTGAGGGACAAGGGCTTCGGCAAGAACAGCTTCCTCGCCGCCGTCACCACGAACAGTTCCCCGGCCGGCTTCGCGGCAACCGGCGCGCTCCGGTCCTCGCGCGTCCGGCCGACGGCTCGTACCTGTCGGTGATCGACACCGTGAAGGTGCGGGTGGCTTCGATGATTTCCAGGAACAGCGCTTGTCGGCGGTCTTCGGAGGAGATTGGCGATCATGAGGCTCCGAAACGTCGAGCAGAAATGACGGCAGCGCCGGTGGTGGGGCCTGATGAACATCCACGACAGGGCGCGTGCCCCCGGGCGGACGCCGGCGGTCACCCCGTTCGATGCGGTGGCTTGTAGAGGTCGTCAAGGCGGAGTGGCGCGGGCGGGGGCAGGGGTGTGCCGTCCGTCGGCAGGCAGGACTGGAGGAAGTAGGCGACCAGGCGGCGGGATGCGGCCATGGAGGCCGCCGGGGACTCTCGCACGACGCCGTTGTTGGCCAGGAGCAGGAGGGTGACGTCGCTGGGGTCGAAGTCCTTGCGCAGCTGTCCGGTGTCCTTCGCACGCTGTACCAGCTGGGCGAGGCATGTCTCGGCGCGGGCACGCTCACGATGGACGTCGGGCGCGTCGGGAAATTGGGAGAGGAACGCGGCGCTGAACCCGCGGTCCTGGGCCTGCATCGTGCACACCTTGGTGAGCACGTTGCGAAGTCCGCGCCAGGGGTCGTCGTCCTGAAGGGCCTCGTCGAGAACTGCGACGCACTGGCCGAACTGTTCGGAGAACGCGGCGGCGATCAGCGAGTCGCGTGTCGGGAAGTGCCGGTAGAGGGTGGCGGCACCCACGCCCGCTCTGCGGGCGATTGCGCTGGAAGATACGTCGGTGCCGTTGAGGGCGTACGCCTCGCGTGCGGCCTGGAGGAGCCGGGCGCGGTTGTGCCGGGCGTCGGCTCGCTGTCCCGGGGGGCCGGAGACTGAGGAGGGCGGGTTCCGAGACGGTTGGGCAGGCATGTCTCCCACTTAATCACAAACGGAAGAGGTCGACCGTTTAGCGGGTTAGCGTGATCCGGTGCCGCGGTACTCCGCGGTCAGCTCTCTGCCGCTGTGGTGAGCAGCTGCGAGTTCTCCTGCTGAACGACGTGCTATGCGTACGGAGGTTGTCCGTGTTTGCTGTGCAGTACCACTGTTATGGCGGTTCCGAGGTCCTTTGCGTCGAGGAGGTCGAAGAGCCGCACGCCGGGCCAGGTCAGGTCCGAATCGCAGTGCGTGCCACCGGCGTCACCCCTGCTGACTGGTACCTGCGCTCAGGGATGCTGCGGGACATCGCCACCGTGGACTTCCCTCATGTACCCGGCGTGGATGCCGCGGGAATCGTCGACGAGGTGGGAGAGGGGGTGACCGGCACCGCCGTGGGAGATGCGGTCTTCGGCCTTGTCCCCTTCGCGGATCAGGGAGGCGCTGCGGCCCAGTACGCCGTGCTGGAGGCGTGGGCGTCCAAGCCTCAGTCATGGTCTTTCGAGGAAGCGGGTGGCGCCGCAGGCAATATCGACACAGCCACACGTGTACTGGACGCACTGGAAGCCGCCGAAGGCATGACCTTGCTGATCGATGGTGCCGCCGGAGGCGTCGGCACCATCGCCGCGCAACTCGCCCGGGCCCGTGGTCTCACCGTGATCGGCACCGCGAGCAAAGGCAATCACAGCTTGCTCGCCCAGCTCGGCGTCGTACCGGTCACCTACGGGGCGGGGCTGGCCGATCGCCTTGCCCCGCTGGCTCCGCTCGGTGTCGATGTGGTTCTGGACGCGGCCGGCAAGGGCTCTCTTGCCGAACTGGTGGCCATCGCCGGCGACCCGCACCGCGTGGTGACCATCGCGGACTTCGACGCCGGCCGGCACGGAGTGCGGTTCTCCCGCTCCGAAGCCGGAGAGTCGCCCGGCTGGGCAGGACTGCCACTGGCGGCCGACCTCGCCGACCACGGCCGCCTCACCATCCCGCTGCACGCCGTCTTCCCGCTGAAGGAAGCCGCCACAGCTCATGACGTCAGCGCCACCGGCCACGCGCGCGGCAAGATCGTAATCACCGTGCCCTGACACGGCGGACGATCCGGCGGTGAGAACGCCAGGGCATTCCCCAGGCAGCGTCGATGTGCAGAGGGGCCGAGTGGTGTCTTCCCTGTCCACAGCCCCTTTCTGTGCCGCTTGCGGCGGGGGCCTGGGCAGAGGGAGCTACCGGCCGGGCGTGCGGGTCCGGTCCGTGGTGGGGCGGTGGTGGGCGAGGTGGTCCGGCCCGACCGGCTTTTCGGCATCGCGGCGTATGCCGGTGGGAGCGGCGAAGTACCACAGGACTGTGGTGGTACGCGTGGCTATCCGGCCGGGCTGCGGGAGGACGAGCCCCTGCCGGGCCGGCCGCGCTCCGTGGGGTGCTCTTCCGGTGGCGGGGAGGTGAGGCCCGCGACCATGTGGGCGAAAGCGCGGGCTGCTCGTTCGTCAAGCTCCGCCAGGGGGATGCCCGTGTCCCGGGCATACGCCTCGCGGAAGATGACGTAGCCCATCTGTGCCGCGGCCGTCATCACATGGACCGCCACCGCGTCCGCGTCTTCGGGAAGCGAGCCCTCGTCCATGTCCTGTTCCAGGCTCCGGCGGGTTTGAGCGAGCCGGGGGAACGGGCTGAAGCCGTCGTCGCCGTCGAGGGCCAGCAGTGCTTCGAGCTGGACCAGTTCGGGCTCGTCCAGACGGTGGCGGAACATGGCCTGCCGGCGCTCGGCGAACGGCAGATCCCAGTGATCGTCACGGTCGGCGGTCTGGCGCTCCACCAGGTCGGCGGCGGCGGCACGGAGAAGGGCCTGACGAGTACCGAAGTACTGGTAGATCTGCCCGTGGTTGACCCCCGCTTCGGCGGCGATCTCGCGGAGACTGACACCTGCCAGAACCCCGTCCCGCCGCAGCAGCCGACGTGCGGAGTCCAGCAGGTCCGCCTCGGTCTCCTCCCGGGTGCGCCGTCGGCGCCGCACCCTTCCTGCCTCGCCCATGTCCTGCTCCCCGTCCGTCTCCATGGATGGATTCTCCCGCAGCACCCCTTGTCGCACTGCGGTGACCAGCTTATGGTGCCGCTAACAACGTTTCGTTAATAACGAAGCGTTAATTTTGTGCGAAGGGGCACTCATGACGAAACTCCCGCTGGCAGGCATACGCGTCCTCGACCTGTCCACCGTCCTTGCCGCACCCGTCACCGCCACCTTCCTCGGGGATTTCGGCGCCGAGGTGGTCAAGGTCGAAGAACCCGGGCGTGGCGACTTCACCCGCGGCACGGCGGCCGGAGCACGGTCCCCGTACTGGGCCCAGGAGGCGCGCAACAAGAAGTCGGTGACGCTGGACCTGCGCACCGAACAAGGCCAGCGCTTGGTCCGCGAGCTGGTCCCGCACTTCGACGTAGTGATCACCAACTATCGTCCGCCCACGCTGAGGAAGTGGCGCCTGGACCCGGAGCCCCTGCGTGCGCTGGCGCCTCACACAGTGCTGGTGTACGTGACGGGATACGGACTGACCGGCCCCTACCGGGACCGGGGCTCCTTCGACCGCATCGCGAGTGCCTTTGCCGGCCTGACATACGTCACCGGAGATGCCGACCGACTTCCGGTGCGCAGCGGCTACTCCACGATCGACTACATGGCCGCCTACCTGGGGGCCTTCTCGGTGGTCACCGCTCTCTACCACCGCGACACGGCCGACGGCGGCGGTCAGGTCATCGATCTCGCGCTCTACGAAGCCGGCTTCCGGGCGTCGGAAGACGCGCTCACCTCGTACGCGACGACCGGCAAGGTCCGCGAGCGGCTGGGCAACCGCAACCCGCAGATCGTCCCCGCCAGCGACTTCACCACCTCCGACGGCCGTCAGGTCTCGATCCACGCAGGAACAGACACGCTCTTCCGCCGCCTGACCTCCCTCCTGGGGGCACCGGAGCTGGCGGACAACCCCGAGTACATGACCCGGGCCGCCCGGGCCGAGCACGCCGACGCCCTCTACGCGACGATCGCCGACTGGGCCGCCGCGTACACCGCGGACGATCTGACCAAGCTGCTCAGCGACGCGGACATCCCCGCCTCCCCACTGATGAACATCGCCGACATCGCCACGGATCCGCACTACCGGGAGCGGGGCACGCTGGTCACCGTGGCAGACCCGGACTTCGGTGAACTGCCCATGGTCGCGCCCCTTCCCCGGATGTCCGAAACCCCCGGAAGCATCCGGTCCACCGGCCCCGCGCTCGGCGCGCACAACGCCGAGATCTACCAGGAGCTGCTCGGCCTCGACGCCGACACCGTTGCCGCACTCGCCGCCGACGGCGTCATCTGACCCACCCCTCGCCCGTTGCTCCCCTTCTCCCCGGGAGGTCTTGCGCACCATGGCTGCCACCGCCGAAGCCGCCAGGCTCGGAAATCGTCTCGACCGGCTCCCGCTCAGCTCATTCCACCGCAGACTGGTCATCGCCCTGGCAGGGATGATCCTCTTCGAATGGGTGGAGACCTACGCGTTCGCGTTCGTCGCCCCGGTCCTGCGCGACCAGTGGGGCCTGTCGATGTCGGCCGTCGCCGTCGTGGCAGGCGTCAGCCAGCTCGGTGCCTTCGCCGGGGGCATCCTGGGCGGCTACCTCGCCGACCGGATCGGCCGACGGCGCACCATGCTCGCCTTCGTCACCGTCTACTGCGCGGCCACCGCGCTGTCCATCTTCGTGCAAGCGCCGTGGCAGCTGATCGCGGCCCGCTGCGCAGCGCACTTCGGCGCACAGGGCATGGCAGTCGTCGCGATCGTCGTCCTGACCGAATTCGTCCCAGCGGCTGCCCGAGGGCGGTTGCAGACCTACAAGGTCGCGGTGGGCTCGCTCGGCATCCCCATCGCCGCCTGGGCAGGCTACTTCCTCGCACCACAGTGGACGTGGGGGTGGCGGATCGTCTTCGGCCTGGGCCTGTTCGGCGTCGTCTTCGCCGGGCTCATCCGTCGCTGGGTGCCTGAAAGCCCGCGGTGGCTGGCCTCCCGCGGTGATTTCATCAAGGCCGACGAGGTCATCCGGGCAATCGAGGAGCAGTGCGGAATCCACCCGCCCGCCGCATCCGGCCCGGCCCCCGGACCGCTCGATCCGGTGCCGCCCGTTCCCGCCTCGGACCGTCCCCGGGCCGCTGAGCTGCTGGCCGGCACCCACCGCCGCCGATTCCTTGTCGTGGCGACGATGTGGGTGGCTGGACTGCTCGCCTACTCCGCCTACAGCACCTGGACACCCACGCTTCTGTCCGAGACCGGCCTCGACCTCGACGACACGCTGCTGCTGTCCGCCCTCCTGGCCACGGCCGCGCCACTGGGCGCGCTCGTCGCCGTGCCGCTCATCGACCGGTGGGACCGCCGCAGGACACAGCTCGTTCTGGGTGCGCTGACCGCTGCCGCGCTGCTGCTCTTCGGCCTCGTCCGGGATCCGGCGGCCGTCCTCGTACTGGGCTGCGTGGTCAGTCTGCTCTTCCAGATGGCCGTGCCCTTCCTCCAGGTGTACTCGGCCGAGGTCTTCCCCACCCGCATTCGCGCGCTCGGCTCCGGCACGGCCAACGCACTGTCCCGCCTCTTCAACTTCGCCGCCCCGACTCTGGTCGCCGCGGTCTACACCGGCCTCGGCTACACCGCCGTTTTCGCCTTGCTCGCCGCTCTGAGCGTCACCGGCGGCGTGGTCGCCGTCGCCTTCGGCCCCCGCACCACCGGCGTGAGCCTGGAAGCCACCCCTCCCCCCGAAAGCCACCGCACCGCAGAGGAGCCTGCCCTGCCATGACCGACCTGTCCTTCGCCTCCGCGACCGAACTCACCGCCCTCATACGCCGCCGCGAGCTGTCGCCCCAAGAGCTCATGCACCACACCCTGGACCGGATCCGGACCGCCGACACAAGCCTCAACTCCGTCGTCGCCCTGGACCCCGAACGGGCGCTCACCGAAGCCGCCTCCCTCACCGCACGGATTGCCCGAGGCGAAGCCACCGGCCCCCTCGCTGGCCTGCCCGTCCTCGTCAAGGACCTCGAAGACGCGGAAGGCTTCCCCACCAGCCGGG
The DNA here is from genome assembly GCF_053593015.1 of Streptomyces sp. NPDC002403. Taxonomy (NCBI): domain Bacteria; kingdom Bacillati; phylum Actinomycetota; class Actinomycetes; order Kitasatosporales; family Streptomycetaceae; genus Streptomyces; species Streptomyces sp. NPDC002403. The sequence goes on from NZ_JBSFBQ010000087.1 coordinate 18,957, forward strand.
GCACCAGCGCCTATCGCGACAGCCTGCCGGCCACCCGCGACAGCATCCACGTTGCCCGACTGCGTGCCGCCGGCGCCTTGATCATCGGCAAGACGAACCTGCCCCCGATCGGCGCCGGTGTACACACCGCCAACGACGCCTTCGGCATAACCCGCAACCCATGGAACCTGGAGCGGACACCAGGCGGCTCCAGTGGCGGCGCCGCAGCGGCCGTCGCAGCCGGACTCGTCGCGCTCGGCACCGCCGGGGACGGCGGCGGCTCAACCCGCATTCCCGCAGCGCTGTGCGGCGTCGTTGGCCTCAAACCGGGCCGGGGCCGTATACCCCAGGGCCCCTCCCGCCAGCCGTGCTGGCCGCAACACGCGTGCCTCAGCGGCATGGCCCGCACCGTCCGCGACACCGCACTTCACCTCGACATCGCCGCCGGCTATCACGCGGCCGACCCGAACTCCCTGCCCGCACCCGCAACCTCCTTCACGGACAGCCTCGGCAAGCCTCAGCCAGAGCTGCGCGTGGGAGTCCTGCGCACCCTGGGCATATCCGACCCCCGGCCCGAGATGCTGCACGCCCTGGAAGTCACAGCCGACCTCCTGCGAGACCACGGCCACGACGTCCGGGACGACGAGGTGGCGCTGCCCGGGGCGGCCGACTTCCCCGCCCCCTTCCTGCTGCGCCAGAAAGTCCTGGCCTACAACCGACTCCTCGGGGTCCTGGACGACTTCACAGCCCGACGCGGCGACTTCGAACCGTGGTTCGCCGATGTACTCGACGCAGGCCGCACCCTCGTGCCCGACGACTTCGCCGCCTACTGGACGCACCGGGGGCTGCTCGACCAGTGGACGGCCGCGCTCTTCGAACGGTACGACCTACTGCTCATGCCGACCGTACCCACCACCGCATGGCCCGCGGAGGGGCCCGATGTAGCAGCGGCGGTACACCGGCGGATACTTCCGATCGCATACACCTCCGTCTTCAACGACACCGGCCACCCAGCGATCAGCGTCCCCGCCGGCCTGAGCCCGGACGGACTGCCCTGCGCCGTGCAACTCATCGCCCCGCACCACCGCGAGGACCTTGCACTCGGCACCGCCCAGATCGTCGAGGCAGCCTGGGGCACGGTGCGCCCGCCGGCTTTCGCCAACCCAGCCTGCTGACCGGACCGTTCCGGACGCCGCAGTCCATAGCCGCTTGGCCGACGACCGCCAGGCGCTCGTCGGCCGACCTCGGCCCCGTACAGCCCTGAGGCACTGCCCCTCCCCGCCCACCTACCATCACATGCCAAGGCACGGCCGACACTCGTTCCAGCTCCCTTGGCTGCTCGGCAGGGCTCCGCCCGCTGCGCGACAAATCGGCAGGATCCGTTGGGTGTCTGCTGATGTTGTGCCTGATGACATGGGGGAACGTATGGCCCCGCTGTTGCCTGCTCGACCGTCTCTGCGGCATCGGTGTCCCAGCGCCTCGGAGTCGATCTTCTTGGCGAGCGGGTCGCCATGGTGGAGGAGGAGTTTGCACAGAGCTGCGTAATGGGTCAGCGTGTCGGGGCGTGAGAGCTGGGACCGCGTGAAGGCCCGTCTCAGCAGCCAAGATCGGCGGATGTCGTCGGGCCGTCGGGCTTCGATCGGCCGTGGTGCGAACTGGGGCTCACCTCCGGTGACATGGGCCCAGACGAAGGCGGATGCTTCCTGTAGTTTCCGGTCGTCCAGGTCGGGGCGGACGGGTCCGGGGGCGGGTGGCAGGTGGGAACCGGTTCCAGCTTGACGATCCACCGAAAGTTGCAAGAAGCGTGACCAGATGATTCCAACGAACGTGTCCCGCAAAGTCGGACCCGCCGGGTCAGCACACCACCCTGGTTCCAACTACCCTGTCCCGGCTCAGAGGGCAGAACAGGGGCCCGCCGCGGTGAATGCACCAATCTCGGGCGTACCTGGTCCGCTGCGGAGGTAGGAACGCGGAAGGCTGATCACCGGATCCTCAGTGAAGTCATCGGGGCCCCTTACCGGAACCGGACCCGAGCGATGCCGTGGTGATCAAATCGTTGCCGCACCACGTACAACCACGTACAGCCCTCTCTTGTCCGACAGTCAGCCGCGAGGATGTACCTCCGGCCGTGCGCCTACGCGTTCGGTCCAGGCTGCAGGGGAAAGGGCGAGCTCGAAGATGGGGAAGACGATGTGGAAAGCGGTGGTGGCCGGTGGAGCGGCGGTGGTGTTCACAGGGGTGGCGACGGTGCAGGCTGGGGCGGCGGAGGGCGGGGTCTCCTTCACCCGGGTCTCGGTGAACGGCGGGAAGCCGATCGTGATCGGGGTCAAGGAGGAGGTCGAGGTGCATGCGGTCTTCCGGATGACGACCAGACTCAGATACGACTTCGGGCCGACGGTGTTTCCCTACCGGGGTAAGCCCGACACCGGGGACACCCTGCACAGCTCCGTCATCACCAGCGACTGCAAGGTCGTGGACAGGGCGAAAGGAGTCTGCGACTTCGAGGAATGGCTGTACATCGACCCGCAGAACCATGACTTCGGGAACGAGGACGCCGGCACCTGGCGAACTGCCGCTCGGGTCTTTCTCGCCGGCGACGCCCACGACACTGACGACATGGACCTCCCGTTGCAGGTCAAGCGGGCCACACGCGTCACTGTCAACGCCTCGCCGGAGCCGGTCGCGAAAGGGAAGACGATCACCGTGACCGGGCGGGTCACACGCGCGAACTGGGACACCCACACGTACCAGGGGTACGCGGGCCGTACGGTCAGCCTGCAGTTCAAGGCGGCGGGCGCCTCCTCGTACACGACGGTCAAGAAAGCGACGTCGAGTAGAACGGGGGCGCTCAAGACCACGGTGAAGGCCACCGTGCCGGGGACATGGCGGTGGACGTACTACGGGAATTCCACCTCCGGGGCGAAGTCGTCGACCGGGGATCATGTCGCCGTGCGGTAGGCGACGTGCGCGGACCGCCTCCCCTTCCAGAAGTGTCGTTATCCGGACCAGCTGGACCGGGGTACCTCGTCGACATATGGCCGACCTCGCAGAAGCCGGAACTCCATGTGCTCAAGCAAGTCCGGTCCCCTGAGCCGGCTGACCTGACACCGCTCTGAAACCCGCTCCCTGCGAGCGATGTGCGTGGCGCGGAACCCTGAGCGCGCTGCTTGGCCGGCCTGGCCAAGCGGACCAGGCCGCCAACCGGAAGAGGAAAGGCGCGAGGGGGCGTGCGCCTGGTTTCGCGCGACGCCGAGTTGTGCAAGGAGCGCAACACAGTGGAGTGGTGCATCAACAGGATCAAGGTTTGGAGGGGGCTGGCCACTCACTTCGACAAGGGGCCGGACAGCCGCATGGCGGGGCTTGGGCTGCGCGGCGCGGTCATCTGGTTGCGCAGCCTCCACCCCGCCACGTGATGACGAATCTGAACAGAGTCAGCAGTCGATGGGTTGTAGCAGGCCACGCGCGCTCGACCGACGAACGAGCTATCTCATGACCGGAGGCGACCAATAGGGCAACCGCCTCCTGCTGCGGAACCCGGGGCGCTGGCTCCTCCCTGCTCAGCGAAGACCGCGCTTCTCGCGTTCGGCTTCGATCAGTTCCTCCATGAGTTCCTCCGGGTCCACCGCGCACTCGGTGTCATCAAGGGCGTCGTAGTCCTGGGTGCTCAGCGGTAGGCCAAGCTTGGCGAGTTCGGCGGCCAGCTGTGTGAACGCGATCCGCTCGTCGGGCTCGTCCTGGTAGTGCGCCCGCTCGGCGGCAGCCCCCTCGGTCAGGGTGAGGCCGGCCGGGCCCCAGAAGGTGAACTCGGTGTCCAGCTCGATGAGGTGCCAGGCACGATCCGCGGGTTCGTCAGGGTGCAGCCAGTAGCCGATCCACCCTTTTCCGCCCTTCGCCACGAGCTTGACGTACTCGGCCATCTCCGTGGCTGCGGCGTTGAC
>NZ_JBSFBQ010000088.1:0-22734 GCF_053593015.1 Streptomyces sp. NPDC002403
TCCACGATCCACCGCCGCGAAAGGGCGGGCTTCGCGGGACGCTCGCGGCGGCTGATCGGTTCTCTTCTCGCAGTCATACCCCGATCGTAACGAACATGTTCGTGGATCTGTCGGAACGCATCTCGATCTGCCTTCGTCTCCAGGCCGCGCGACGGCCCAGTTCAGTCACGGCACTGACCGCCCGGTGTCGTCTGCGGACGGATTCACTCCAGCCTCGAACGAGGATGCGACGTCACGGTCGGACATTCCTTCGTCGGTCGCGGTGGGCGCCGATAGGCCCGGGGGTGATCAATATGGCGGTGCGTGGTGACAGCAGGAATGTCATAGCTCGCGCCGAGGCCGGTGGGGAGTGGACGGCCGGCTTCGCGGATCTCGACCTGGCGGAATTCCCGATGCTCTGGGCCCTGACGCCGTATGGGGATGCGGTCTTCAATCAGCGGCAGGTGCCGCTGTTGCTGTCGGAACTCGACCGGCTTCCCGCCGACTCGGGCGGTGACTGGGTCGGGCAGGCCCGCGAGCTGTGCCAGGCCGTCGAGCGCGGGCTGCACCTGTATCTGTGGTTCATCGGCCACTGACCGCAGTCAGTCGCCCCCGACTTCCCGGCCGCCGTCTGCTGCCGACCCAGGGCCTGCCAGGCGATGGTGCCGTTCTGGACGGAATGGGCCTCGTCCGCGTGGACGACCTGCCTGTCGGGCCTGCTGGCCGCGATGTGTTCCAGGAGGGAGACCGGGTCGTCCTCGATGAAGCGCCCGGCTAAGGACTGGGCGACCGAAGTGGCCCGGCGCCTGGGGACTCTCGCGTGTACGCGGATGGGGAGTGAAGGGGGGCCCTACGCCGACAGAGGCCGGACGCCTGTAGGCGAGGACACGGCAGACCCCAACAGCTCAGCCAGTCACCCGGGCGTCAGCCCAGCGTGGCCCGGGTCAACGCTCGACGAACCTCCGCGGTCATCGCCGCGTCCTCCGCTCGATCGGCAGCCGTGAGAGCCCGGTAGACCTCGGCGAGCTCGCTGATGCCGTGTTGATCACCCAGGTCGAGAAGCAGCTGACCGAGGTGGAATCGGACATCGAGCAGCAGACGGTCGTCAGGTGGTCGGCACAGCTGCAGTGCATCCGCGAGGGCCAGTAGGTCCTTCAGCGCCTCTTCTTGATACCCAAGACGCGTCTGGCAGCGCACAAACCCGAAACGGCACCGTGCTGCGTCATCGGCGTGCCCCGGGCCGAGGCCTGCCAGATCCTGCGCGAGGCCGGCAAACCTGGGCATGGCTTGAACGATCAGGCCCGCGTCGAAGAGCGCTTGCGCCTGTGCGATCCGCACGTGGACAGGGAAAGGATCGGTCGCCGGGCGGTCCGGGGGAGCCAACACAGGGACCCGGGCCGAAACGGGCGATGATGTGGCACCGGGCTCAGTCGACTCCCGATGCAGCGAGCTGAGACGCTCGCGAAACTCCCGGGCGGTCGCCGGGCGGTAGCTCGCCTGTTTCGCCAGCCCGGCCATGATGACATCTTCCAACGCCGGGGCGACGCCGGGGCACAGCAGTCTGACCGGTTCCGGTGTGCGGTATTGGTGTTGGTGCATGATCCTGGCGGCACTGTCACCGGTGAACGGCGGGATTCCCGTGAGGAGTTCGTAGAGCATGCAGGCCAGCGAGTAGAGGTCGCTGCGCGGATTGACATCGCGCCCTTCGCACTGCTCGGGCGGCATGTACGCGACGGTGCCCAGCACCCTGTTGCCCTGGGTCAGCCGCGTCTGGTCCGTTCTGAACATCCTGGCCACGCCGAAGTCCAGCACCATCACGTGCTGGCGGCCGGTAAGCATGATGTTGGCCGGTTTGAGGTCCCGGTGGATGACGGGAATCGCGTGGGTGTATTCGAGGACGTCGCAGACCTGAAGGGCAATGGACACGACCTCCTGCTCGGGCAGGCGGCGCCTTTCCCTGATGATCTCCGCGAGGTCCTGGCCGAGGACGTGTTCCATCACCAGGTAGGGCCCGCCCGCGTCGAGGTCCAGCCGAGAGCCGAGGAACGCCGGGATGCCGGGGTGCTTCAAGCGCGCAAGCAGGTCGGCCTCGCGCGTGAAGCGCTGGATCAGTTCCTCGCGCTGACAGGGATCCAACAGCTCCCGGTGGATCAGCTTGACAGCGACGGCACGCTGCGACAGACGGTCGTAGCCCAGTCGGACTTCCCCCATGGCGCCGCCACCGAGCCGCTGGCGCAGTTCGTAGCGATCGTCGAGGACGCGTGCGTCACTCCCCACCTGGACCGTCGCCTGCCGCTTTCGCATCGGCCAACAGGTCGCCGGCGAGCTCGGCCAGGGAGCCCTCGCCCGGCAGGTACCAGCTTCTCGTGCCGTTTACCGCAACCGGCCGCTCCGCCCATTGGGCTTCTTCCCAGATCCTCAGTACCAGCCCGCTCGGCGAGTAGCGCCGGCCGTCCACCGCCCAGACCAGTGGCTTGCGGCTGTCGTTGACCCAGGTGGCGAGGTACCGCTCCGGGGCCTCGCTCAGCCAATGGCCAAGGGCCTCCTTCTCCGGGGCGCCGTTCGGACGGTAGACCAGCTGGGTCCCGTCACTGATAAGTCGGTGTTCGACCAGCAGAGGAACGGTATTGGGTCGTCGTTCACGGCTCGGCCGTCGAGGAGTGGTGGCCTGTCGCTCAGCCCCGTGCTCCAGGGACCGCAGCACGTCTGACACCAAGTGTCGGCAGCTCTGCCCGTCGCGGAAAGTCCGGATGAGGAAGGAGTGCTGGCCATAGCGGGCGTTCAGCTCGTCGGTCAGTGTGGAGAGGACGACACCGGTCAGCTTCACGGTGGCCTCCAGCCGGGCCTCCCACTCGTCGCCCGGTTCGTCGATTCCATCGCTACCGATCAATTGGAAGGCGATGTGGGCGATCAGCAGGTCGGCCTGGTCGGCAACCACCCGGCCACGGCCTTCCATCCCGTCGGCTAGAGTCGCCAGCTCGTTGCGAACCCGACGCAGCAGCCTGACGGAACGCCAGATCTGCAGGGCGCTGGGGCGGCTGCCGAAGAGCCGGGTGTATACACCACCGGAGCCTTGGCGCCACAGGACATCGCTGTCCTGCCGAAAACGGGCGACCAGGTCCGCATCGGGGTGGGCGCAGGTAAGGGCGAGCGCTGCCTCTGCCACGTTGCACCCCGCGGCCGGTGCCGGCTCCGGCTCGCCGCGCTTGAGGATGTACGATTTGTCCAGCGACAGAGCGAAGTCCTGGCGGATGAGTTCCTGCTGAGGATCAAGTGCAGCGAAGTCCCGTGCCTCCACGTGGTTCTGCGTGTTGGTGGCTTGGGTGATGCGCTGCGCCAGATCAGTAGGGGCCCCATCCAGGCAGATGAGCCGGACAGCGACAAGTGCTTCGGCGACCGCTTGTGGCTTTTGCCCGTATGCATGATGAACGGCGGCCACGGTCTGCGCACCGTTGACGACCCGAGGGTTGGCCAGCTCCAGGCGGACCGGCTGACCTTGAGCGCGCCGGGCGAAGTAGTCGGTCCGGACCGAGTCGCACAGCACCGTGATGCCGTTGTTGAAGTACCAGAACTCGTGGGGATTGGTCAGCAGGCTGTCGATCACGGCGACGTTGACGTGGGTCAGGCCCAGCGGGTGACGCACGTTCTGATCGAAGAGCCGTTCGCCGTGTTGCTCGTACCACATGGCCAGCTCGTCAGCGGTCACCGTGCCGAGATACGTCTGGTAGGGAGTGGAGTTCATGTGCCAGCCGTCGGACAACGTGGCGGTGACCGATACCGGTTCTGGCATCGCGTCCCGTCGTGCGGCGGAGTGGAAGTCGGCGACACCCAGGACCCGGAAGTCCAGCAGCTCCCCGAACCGGTTGAACTCTGATGCGGCCCTGTCCAACAGACCCCGCCCCCCTGGGGAGAGGCCGTCATCGCCCAGGGCAGCGAGGACCAGGTGAATCCGGAGGTTCGGCGCGTTGAGCGCCGCGTCGACTCGGCCGGTCAGCCGTTGGAACCTCGCGTCGAACCGGTCGTACTGTAGATCGACAAGCCGCTGGAAGCCGTGGAGCAGACTCTGGATGGTCGTACTGTCCAGCCGGGCGGTCCCCTGGTCGCTCCACTTTGCCTGGACCAGCCAGATCTCGGCGGTCGCGGGTGAGACCAGCACGGCGTCGATGCCGTGGTCATCAGCTCCGTCGACGACCGCTTCTGCCGCCGCTGCTGCCGTGCAGTCCGAGACAAGCTGCGCCGCTTTTGCGGCCAGGGCTCGGGAGAGGAAGACCCTCTCCCGCTGTGCCGGGGAGAGAGCAGGGAGGTCGCCCAGGTCCAGGAGGCCGACGAACTCCCGGGTCAGGGCAGTGCGCACCTGCCGGACCTCCAGCGGCACGCTTTGAAGCGCATCGGTCCGGTCTTCCATGGCGGGCCTCCTTCCGGGGCGGTCGGGTCGCGTGCGGCGCACCGCACGGCCGGCAGACTAGTTGACGTATTCCACGATCAGCGGGCTTGCCACCAGGCAGCCGGCCTCGGTGGTGGTCTCGGGCAGCAGCGCGCTGACCCGGGCATAACCCGTCATCATGGCAGAGGTGCTGACCTCGGTGCTTTCGGCGTCGAGGGCCGCCAGCAGGTCACGGATGCCGGCGCGATGCCGGAGGCCGGTCGGCTCGGCAGGGCTTCCCTCGTCCGCCCCACTCTCCGGTTCGAGCGGATCATGGGCGTGAGCCAGCGCGCTGACAACGTGGCCGGCGTTGGTGACGAAGGTCCTGCCGGCACTGCAACCACCGTCTTCGAGGCCGGACAGCGCAGGGCCGTCGACCTGGCTCGGCGGACGGCCGCGCAGATGCCGGGCGGAGCCGTGCAGCAGTAGCCGGCGGGTGGCACCGGCTGCGTGGGGTTGCGCGGAGTCCGGGGCCGGGTCCACGAACAGCACCAGGTCCTGGTACCTGCCCCGGAGCGTGACCCAGTTCAGCAAGGTACTGAACCTGACCCAGCGGCCTGGAGCGAGCTCGGATTCCGTGTACTGGAGCGTGTGGCGCGCCACCTTCTTCTCCACCTGCTTGAGGTGGCGCCGCAGATCCCGAGCGCTGTCCGGCGCGGGATTCTCCACGTTGACCCCGGCCAGGGATACGCCGGCGTGAAGCTTGACGGCTGGGAGAGCGCGGCGCGGCTCCGGCAGGAACTCGTTCAGCTTCCCCTCGGACAAGTAGACAACCTCACGCACTGGCGCCCCCCGGCTGCTCTGTTCGTCGGCACTTCTTGTGCTGGGGCCATCCTGCCATTACCCACCGACAACGGCTCCGCTCCGCAAGCCGGACACGGCTCCCTGCACATGTGCTGGCTATACATCCGAAAGCCGGGCAGTAATTGACAACGGGGATCGAAACTGACAGCGCTGGCGACGCGGGGCCACAAGCGCCTTGTGGTTCATGGACGTCAAACCGGCGAACGCGTCTCATGCCCGGCTATGGGGCGTACCGGGGGTGCCACGGCTACTGCCGGGCGAGCCCGGCCGGGGCGGTCGTGAGCAGGTCGGGATCGCCGTCGCGGCGGCCCGGGCCCCATTCTGCCGGGTGGATATGACAGCGAGAGGCGGGGTCCGGGTTCGGGGGTGGGGCGCAGGAAAGGTTCAGCCGTGGAGACGTTGGTGGATGAGGCCGTCACGGAGACACTTCGCGGCGGGAGCGGAGAGACGGTCCGTCTGTACGTGGCCGCATGCGCCGAACGCATGGCACCACTGTTTGCGGGGCTACGGGTCGGCGAAGCGGGCCGGGAGGCCGACGTGGATTTCTATGCGGAGTCGGTACGTGACCTCTGGCTTGCCGGCCGCCCGCTCCCCGACGCCGCGGAGCGCGTACGTGTGCTGGAACAATTCCCCGAGCCGCGGCCGCGCGACTAGGAGGTCACCGACGTGGCCGGCATCTACACCTTCTTCACCTCCCTCGTTCTGCGATACGCCTTGCTGGCCAACGGCTCCGGGAACCCCGCTGATGCGATGTCCTGCGGTCATGCTGCGCTCACCGCGATGGGGATGCTGGACCAGAACATGGTCGGCAGCGGATTCCGCGCACAGGAGTACGGGCTCCAGGACCTCTCGGTCTCCGGTCACGCCGCGGGGCTGTGGGAAGCGAGTATCGAGGCGGGGCGGGAACGGTTCGGCACCGTACCCGCCCGTGCCGCGGGCGGCACGGACTGAGGGCATACACCCCCGAATCCGAGCGCGGTAGCTCTCCAGCGGTACATGGAGTGAACGTCGCACTCGACCAGCTGCAGGTCGAACCTCCCGACCGGCCGAGATCACGACCTCTCGTCGGGCGTTCCTCTCACGGACGCAAGGGGGAGCCGCTGTCAGTACCCTGACGCGGTGATGACCAATTCCCACTTGTCGAGAGCCATGAGCGGTATCGTCAGCCCGCCCCTGCTCCCTCTGCCGGACCGTGTCGCAGAGCTTCTGTCGGAGCTGGGAAGTCCGCCGCGGCTGGCGGCCCACCTGCGCGCTGTCCATGACGTTGCGCACCAGTTGGTCGACTGGGTGGAACAGCGCTACCCCGCCGTGGTCTTCGACCGCGAGGCGGTGCTCTTCGGGGCAGCCACGCACGATGTAGGAAAGACGGTCCACCTCGCAGAGCTCTCCGGGCCCGGATCGGCGCACGAGGAGGGCGGGAGGGCTCTTCTGCTCGGCCGCGGCATCAGCCCGGAGCCGGCGCGCTTCGCCGCGACTCACGCGTCATGGGCGGACGTGCGGGTCGGCCTGGACGACCTGCTGGTCAGCCTCGCCGACAAGATCTGGAAGAACAAGCGCGTTCCCGGCCTGGAAGGCATCGTCGTGGCTCGGCTGGCCGAAGCAACTGGCCGGCCGGCTTGGGAGGAGTTCATCGCGCTCGACGGGGTTCTCGCCGACATCGGCGACGCGGCCGACGAGCGTCTGGCGTTCCAGGCGTCCTTCCCGATCCACGACTGAGGGCCTGGCGCTGCTGGAGCGTTCGAACCGGCAGGCTGTCGCGGCACGGGTGTTGCCTCCCGGGGCTTCCCCGCCTTCGGCCCATCTCGCCATGATGACCTCGACTTGTGCGAGGCCGATGAGGGTCGCGCTCCACCAGGATCCGTCCTTCAGGTCCACGAAGACGTGGACATTGTCCAAAGTCTCAGGATCGTCGCCGGAGTTCGGCAGGAAAGCGGCTTCGCAGTGCTCAGTGCGAACCCGGCACCAGGGCCTGTCCCAGCGGCCTGGCTGTGTGCTGTGGCTCATCCGGCGAGTGTGCCGGGATGGACCGTTCGGCTCAATTGGGTTCTGCGGGCTCCCTTCACGCCGGAGGCGGTTCACAGGTGATCCCACGGCCCTGGACTCGGCACCATCTTCGGCGTGGTACGACGGTGAGAGCCGCGCGAGGTGGTTGGGCAGTCGTGGGTGCCCCACCTGGGGCGGGATGGGTTTCCCGGGTGTCAGTGGTTTGTGGCCCGGTCCGGCTACCCCTGGTGGACGCCACGGCGCAGACCGCGAAGGTCACCCCGAGCCGGCCGAAGATGATTGCCAGGTTGCCCTTCGCCTGGATGTCCGCCTGCCGTGCTGCAATCTCTCTTCCAGAGCGCCGCATTCTTCTGCGTGGTCGACTGATGCGCCCGACTTTCCTGCCTTCCGTGTCTGAAGAAGAGCCGTGCCGAGACAGGGACCTCATCGGGTCCATAAGCAGGTACTGACACTGCCTGACACTGGGGCTCTGTCTCTCCCGACGCCCCATGGGCCGACCGACGGTTCACGGCCCGGACGCCGCTCGGGAGATACGGGCGGTACGACCGTCACTCTCTGTCGGGAGGCTCTGGTCTGGACCAGTGCTCCGTAGCCGCTTGCTGTAGCCGGGCGGTGATTCCCTGCCGGTCGATCTGGATCCAGTACTCGACGATCAGTCCGTCCTCGACGCGATAGACGCGCTGGTCACCGCCGTGACCTGCGCTCCGGTCGGAGGACGGCGGTCGACCGGTCCGACGTGCCGCAGGTCCAGCGGGCGTACACCCGATCTCCTTCGGCGACGAGCTCGTCCACGGTCGGCGTGAAAGCGCCGTATGCGTGACGTGCTGCGGTGCGCCGCGCGATATGACCGGGCGGCCGGAGAACAATGAACCTCATGTCTCGCATCCCGCCGTTTGGTGGCGGTCTTTCTCCGCTCGGCAGGGAGACGCCTGCGGAGCGGGCTGATCGCAACCTGATCGAGCTCCTCCAGGAACTGAGGGTCGTACAGACCGGCGTGCAGATCGTCTTCGCCTTTCTCCTCGGCGTTGCCTTCACCAGCCAATTTCCGCACCTCGATACCTTCGAGCGCACCACGTATGTGGTGACATTGCTGCTCACGGTGGTCTCCTCGGCAGTGCTCGCGACTCCGGTCGCACTGCACCGCGGCCTGTTCCACCGGGGTGCCAAGGTTCGGATTGTCGCTCTGTCCGCGCGGCTCGCCGAAATCGGACTCGTCTTCCTCGCCCTCGCGCTCAACGGCGCTGTTCTCCTGCTCATGGATGTCGTCCTCGGCCGGACCGCCGCCGTCGCGGTCACGGTCGCCACCCTCGTCATGTTCACCAGCCTGTGGTTCATTCTCCCGAGGGCACTACGCCGTCCACCCCCATGACCCGCTCGCCAGGATCCCGCCGACGGGGTGTCGGCCAACCGCCGCGAATGGCCGTGCGCTCCCGAAGCTGCCGCAATATGACAAGCAGACTTTGTAACCAGCGGCTTGGAAGTCGTTGCAGCGTGCCGTCGCGGAGCTCGACGGTCCTCCGCCAACGCTCCCTGCCGACCAACTCGCACTGGACCTGAACCTCCACGAGCAGGAGTGCCGCACCGTTGCCTGGCGCGGCCTCCAGCTTGGCCATAGGGCTGCTGAGGAGCACTTCCTTGTCGCGCGCGCCGCAGCAGCGACGGGGCTGTCCGCGACCGCGCGTGCAGCACTGGCGGCAGGCATCGCCGTACTGGGCACACTCACGCGCCCAGCCGATGATCTCCGCGGGCTGGCCAATGCGGTGACAGAGGAGTCGGAGGGCCAGTAGGAACGGCGCAGAGGACCGGCGTTTCCGTCAGGTTCGGCAAGTGGTGATCTGGGCTGCAGAGTGTGCGCTACACCCCGTGCGTTCCCCTGAGCTCCGCTGAGGGGGCGCGCCACCGGCCCACTGCGTCATGGGTCATCAGATCCTGTGCGCGCCCGGTGATACACCGTTGACGGTTCCGTACTCGGTGAGGGCCAGTACCCTGTTCCGCGCATCGGGACATCGGAACCGATGGCCAGGGGGCTGAGGCCGATGGCCTGGGCGAGAGCCGGAGCCATATCGAACACGGCCCACTTCCATTCGTCTTCCTCGTCTTCCGAGGCGTGAGCGGCGTCCCATTCGGGAGACAGCCCCAGTTCGACGCGGCGATCCCGCTCGTACGGCAGGGGGTCGCCGATGGTCAGCAGGTGGTCCTCGCCGTCGCCGGTCTCGCTGTAGCGACGGATGACGACACCGTTCTCGGCGACGACCCACGCGGATCCGTCCCCCTGGGCACCGTAGTAGTAGGCCTGCGCTCGGCCGTAGCGGGTACTGAGTCTCTCGCATGCTCGGAGTACTTCGTCGGCTCGTTCGTTGTCGATTGGGTCGCACCATCGGCCGGCCACGAAGGTCCAGCCGTCGAGCTCGGGGCTCACGAATACCCGGGCGAAGCACCCGGGGCCATCTGTCGGGCCGTCGTGGCTGTCGGCGTCAACGACATCGTTGGCCAGCGCGAAGGTGACTGGTCGCGGCTGGGTCAGGCCGAGGAGATCCATGATCCCCTGCTGATCTCCGGCAGGGACTGCGATCCAGTGGATCCAGCAGCCCGACAGCGGCTCGGGGCGGTCGGCGAGAAGCTTGATACGGATCAGACGTTCGACTGCTGCCCGGTCTCGGGCGGACAGGCCGCCCTCGCCGGCAATCTCTGCGAGGACGGTCAAGGCTGCAGCACGCAACCGCCCGGGCCCCGTGCGGCGGATCTCCTGCAGCAACGGCACGATGGACTGCCCCCAGGAGGTCAGGACGTACCGAGCCCAACTCCCCGTCCGTACGTCGGGGTCGCTGAGGAGGGGAAGCAGAGCTGTCACGGCCCGGGGATCTCCCGCCCCGTGCGACTGGATGCCGCCCACAGCGTTCCTTCGGACGGTTGCCTCGGAATGGCACAACGAGGCCAGGCAAAGGGCCAACTCATCCGGCTCGGCACCGGACTCGGACTCCTGCTCCTTGCGCGTGTGGGCAGCCGGTTCGTCAGGAATGGGGATCTCCCTCATGGCGGGTCGTACGGGCCTGCGTCTGCGACAAGACAATGCGACGCCGTGCGAGATCGACATCGATGATCTTCACGGTAAGGGCGTCGCCGACCTCGACGACGACTCCGGGCGATTCATCCAGCTCGCTGGTGTGCACGAGCCCCTCGAAGCCGTTCTCCCGGTCTTCGACGCGGACGAAGACGCCGAACGGCACGATCCTGGTGACCGGTCCGGTGACCACCTGCCCGATCCGCTGCGCTATCTGCGGCCATGGGTCATCCTGCAGTGCTCGGAGCGACAGCGGCACCCGTTCCCAGACCATGTCGACGTCGAGAACCCTGGCGGTGATCCCCTGGCCGACGCTGACGACGTCGGACGGGTGGTTGATCGGACGCCAGGACAGCTCCGGAATATTGATCATCGCGGTGAAGCCGCCGATGTCCACGAAGGTGACGCCGAAGCCGGCAATGGTCGTCACCGTGCCGGTGACGACCTGGCCGCATCGCAGAGTCTTCAAGAACGCCCAGTCCCGGTCGCTGGGCGTCGGCTGGGTCTGCCAGCGTGCGCGGAGAACACCATCGCTGTCGGGCAGCACAGCCGTGAACAGAGGCTGACGCTCATCGGCATACACGGATACGACGCCGGCAGCACATGCACTGGTGAGCCGGGCTGTCACTGCCTCGAACTGGGTCTCGTCCACGACCGTGCTGGTGATCTGCCCGTCCTCGTCCTCCCAGATGACTTCCACCAGGCCCTCGTCGGGCAGAGCGGCCGCAGCCGCGGCGATGTCGGTGAGCAGGTCCGGCCAGATCGCCAGCTGCGCGCGAGGGGCCAGCCGGGAGCGCACGGCCTCGATGCTGTCGCGGGTGAGGCGGTGCCACCGGGAGGCGTTCCCTGCGTAGGTCTCCTCCAGGAACGTGGTGCGGTGGGCGCTGACGGTCCAGTGCAGGCGGGCCCAGAAGTCGGCGTCGGCCGGGCGCTGCACGTACGCGGGGTCGTCGGGGGTGAAGTCGTACGGCGACGCGTCCAGGCGCTCGGGGAACAGGCCGAGCGAGCGGGTAGAGGTCAGCGCCGCGTCACAGGGGTGGCTGCTGCCGATGCAGAGGTACTGGTCCCAGCCGACGTGCACCGTGAACGTCCCCTCCGTCTCAAGGCGGCACCAGACGCCGTTGTCGCGGAGCATGGCCCGGACGAGTTCCAGGCCGACGGCGATCGGCACCAGCGCACCGTCGTGGAACCCGGCGGGGCCGGCGGAGAAGAGGTCGGCCAGGCCATAGCCGTCGACCGATGGCTCCAGGCCGAAGTGGGCGGAGCCTCCGATCTGCGGCTCGCGGATGGCCAGCTGTTCGACGCCGGTGTCCTCTGCGAAGGCGGCGACGGCCTGCAGGTAGGCGGCTTCGACCGGTCCGTGGTCGCTGGTTGCGGGCTCGGCGCCGGTGTAGTGGCCGTTCGGATCACGGTCGGCGGGGTCGTACTTGGTGACCTGGTAGACGTAGGGCAGCACGTCACGGCCCGCCGGGGGGCAACGGCGCGGGCGCGTTCCGATGACGTCCAAGGACGCGGTAGACGGTGGCGCGGCTGACGGAGAAGAGCTCGGCGAGGCCGGCGATTGTGTGCTCGCCGGACTGGTGCTGCTGGACCAGGTGGTTCTGCCGGCGGGCGGTGAGCGAGTCGCCGATGTCGCGGGCGTCGGGTATCGAACGTGCGAGGCGGTCGAGCTTCGGGACGACGAGGGTGTCGCCGGCGCGCACGGACGCGAGGGCCTGGGCCGGGCCGGACCGGTGGCGGTTGGCTCCGGTCAGTCCGTGGCCAGGGTAGATCCGCTCCTCAGGGACGCCCGGGCTGAGCAGGATCTCGGGCTGGGCGGTGAGGTCCTGCTTGTCCAGGCGGCATCTCGCGTAGCCGATGTGTTCGCTCATGCCCGGACCGTACGATAGGCCCCCGTTCAACGTACAGATGACCGGACACCCTAAATGAGACGCTGTCAGTGCAGGTCGATCCTCCTGACCGCGGCCGAGATCACGATGGTTCGTCGGGGGGCCTCTCACGTACGCCGACAGGCGAGTGCCCCAGCAGGTGTCAGGACCCAGGCAGGTCGATGAAGTACCCCTTGGGGGAGTCCCCGCGCATGGAGCTTGCCAACTCGGAGACGTGCTTTGCCTGAGCGGCAGACAGTCGCCGCGCCTCCCACAGCAGAACCGCGGCGTCCGCCGCCTCCGGGGCCGGAGGCGGCGGCACCTCACGCAGATGGATGCCCGTCAGCGCAGCCATTTCACGGGCGTCGATCCCCAACAGGGCTGCGAAGTCGATCACCAGACGGGCAGTCAACTCCTTGCGACCGGAGCCGATCACACCGCAAGTGGACGCCGACAGGTATGTCGGCGTCACCACAGCCAGGAGCTTCGCCATGCCCGTCCAGCCCAGATTGCGGTACTGGAGCATGCGGATGACCCGACCGCCCGGACCGGCAAGGGGCGCGAGCCGCTTCACGGCGAAGACGGAAAGCCGGTCCTCCTGCGGCAGTGAACGGATGAGCTGCAGGAGTTCACGCCGTTCCGCAACGGGGAGGTGCAGCGCATCCATCACGATGTACGGTGCCCACCGCTCGGCCGCGGCATCCAACGGCGCCATGTCGTCCGGGACCGCGAGCCCCGCGAGGATGAACAGATCGACGGCATTGAAACCCACGGCAGGCGCGATCCGCCGGAGCAGCCCCTCGCTGAGGGCTTCCCCCGCGAGCACCGCCCGGACCTCGTTCTCCGTCGACCCGGCGCGATCGGCCAGCTCCTGCGCACTGAGCTCTCTGTGGTCCAGCAACCACGGCAGCACCACATCGAGACCGGGTTGCTCCGTCTTGCCCGCAGCCTCACTCATCTGCTGATTGAACAGGAACGGAACCGAAAGGATCAAGGCGTCATCGCGTCCGAGGTTCGCGTGGAGTGGTCTTGCGGGGTGGGCTGCTGCGGGAGGAGCGGGCCAAGGGGCAGCTGGCGGTTCATGTCCGGCTCGAACCTGCCGCAGGGGTTCACGAGGGTCCGGAAATGCGGGGGACAGGCCGCGCCGGTCCGCCTCGGTGAGCTTGTCCGCCCACATGGGTGTCGGTGTACTGCCGATCGGCGGTGCCCGGGGCGGGCCAAGCCCGCGATGGCCGCCAGGGCCATGCCGCGCTCGGTGAATAGCAGGATCCCGGGAGCGATGGTCAGTCTCAGCGGCAGCCAGAACAGGACGCAGACCGTGATGTAGCGGCGGCGTGCGGTGCGTATGTCCAGCGGTCCGGTCATGACACGTCCTGGGTATCTGTTCCCGCACGGGTAGAGGCGTCCGCAGCGGGGGAGTCGCGCGGTGCCAGGGGTAGCCCGGCGGTGAGGAGTACGACCTGCGCTGCGCGCGGATCCTCTGCGTCGCGGGTGGCCAGTTCCTCCGGCTTTCGGCCAAGTACCTCCCAGAGTTCGGTGAGCGACTCGGGGGTCAGACGGGGCATCAGGTCGTTGATTCCGGACGGCTCCACCCACTCCTGACCCAGCCGCCCATCGGCGATGTCGGCCTCGTGCCGGGCGAGAGATGTCTCCAGGTGCTCGATCCGGGCCCGGTGCGACAGGCCGGCCCAGGCGTGGCTGCCCGGCACGGTCTTCATTGCCCTGTTGCTCCAGGAGGTCACGGAGTGCACCGCCTGCCAGCGGCGTTCCCGCCCGTCACGGTGCTCGGCCTCGGCGACGAACGCAGCACCCGCAGGTGATTAGCATCAGGGTGCTCACGTACGCAGGTAGCGGGCCGGCACTTCTCCCTCGTGCCGCTGAGCGAGGCCATCGCCGACCTGGTCAGCGCCCACGCCCGCGCGGACATCTCACAGGCGTGGGACGACGGGACCGCGGCGGCCGCGGACGGCACGCACTTGGACACCTGCCTCGACAACCTGCTCGCCGAAGCGTCCGTCCGGTACGGGAAGCCGGGAGACATCGCGTCCGAGGACTGGCCCACATCTCGCCGTACCCGACCACCGCCGACCTCGGTCAGGCCGCCTGAGTGCCGAAGGACTCCCATCAGCCTGCCCGTACGCACGGGTCGGCTCCTCCAGGGGCCTTCCAGCTGTTGAGGCTGCCCGTGTGGAACGGTGTGCCCCGGAGCGGGCATCGACCCCGGGGACACCATGAGGAAAGACCGGTCACGCCTTGGACTTCTCCGGGGCGACCGAGGCCGACGCCCCGATCATGGGGGTGAGTTGGGTGGGGCGACGCGTGGTTCCCAAGTGCCAGAGGAGGGTGAGGGCGGTGATGCCGGCGGCCACCGGCCCGAGTTCGGCCGGGGCGAGTCCGAACCATTCTTGTGCCAGCCCGCCGAGGCCTCCGCCGAGGGCGACGCCGATGTAGAGCGCGGAGGCGTTGAGGCCCAGCAGGACGGGTGCGGCTGCAGGGTTGAGGGCGATGAGCCGGTGCTGCTGAGGGACGACGATGACGCCGCCGGTCATGCCCCAGACCGCCGCCCAGGCCAGGGTGGGGACGAGGGTGCGGGTCGCCAGCGGGGTCAGGGCCAGTGTGAGAGTCGCGAGGGCGAGGGCGCCGGCGAGGACGCGTGTGGAGTCGTGACGGTCGACCAGGCGTCCGGCGATGATGTTCCCGGCCAGGGTGCCGACGCCCCAGACCAGGAGGATCAGGGTCAGTAGCGACTCGTTGCCGCCGGTGGCCTCCCGCAGAGCCGGGGCGATGTAGGTGTAGAGGGTGTAGACGCCGAGGAAGGCGAGGGAGGTGACCGCCAGCAGGGCCAGTACGCCGCCTTGCTTGAGTGGACGAAGGCGGTCGGACAGCGCGGCGGCGGGGAGCATCACCCTGGGGAGGCCCACGGCGATGCCGACGGCCGCCAGCAGGCCGATCCCGGCGACGACCCACAGGGTGATGTGCCAGTCGGTACGGCCGATCAGCGTGCCGAGGGGCAGACCCAGTGCGGTTGCCAACGTCAGGCCGCCCAACACGAAGGCCAGGGCCCGGCCGCGGCGTTCCGGCGGAGCGATGGCTGCCGCGGTGCTGGAGGCGGCGGAGGTGATGATGCCCGCTCCCGCGGCGGTGACGATGCGGGCGGCCATCACTACTTCGTAACTGGTACCCAACGCGGTTACGGCGTTGCCGATCACGAACACACTGAAGGCGATCAGCAACGCCGACCGTCGGTCCAGGCCGCCGGTGAGGGCTCCCATCACCGGCGCCGACAGCGCCATCGTCAAGGCGAAGACCGTCACTAACTGACCGGCCGCCGGGGTGGACACTCCCAGGTCGGCGGCGATGGAGGGGAGCAGGCCCGCGATGACATAGCCGTCAGTGCCGACGGCGAACGTCGCCAGTGCCAGGGGAAGGAGTCGTTTCAACAAGGGTCGTTCCGCCTTTCCGGAGTACCGCGTAGGTAGGTGATCGGCACTGTAAGCAATACATGGATGCTTGTCCATGAATCAATGAGTGGATAGGCTTCGGTCCTGGCACGGACGGAGGGAAGCGATGCGCGAGGTGTCTCAACCGGCGACCGAGGCGATCCGGATGGTGGAGGTGCTACGTGCGCTGGCCGATCCGGTGCGACTGGAGATCATCCAGCGGCTCGCCGTGACCGGCGAGGAGAGCTGCAATGCCATCGGCGGCGACCTGGACGTTCACCAGACGACGCTGTCCCACCACTACCGGGTGCTGCGCGAGGCGGGAATCACCTGGACCACCGTCAAGGGCCGATCCCGGCTGGTGCGGCTTCGCCGTGACGACCTGGACGCGTTGTTCCCCGGCCTGCTCGACTCCGTACTGAACGGAGCTCGCCGCACGCACCCAGCCGCAGAAGGCTGACACCTCCCCAGGCCGTCGCGCTCGCGACGGCCTGGGTGAACTCTTCCATTCAGCCCGTGAGGGGACCGGGCGTCGCCCTGCGGGAGGCGACGTTCTGGGGGATGCCCTGCGAATCCGCCGCTCGCGCCGAGAGGTGCTGCGCCTGAACGTGGAGGACCTGTACCCGCAGGACAAGCGCGGCAGGATCACCGCCAAGGGCAGGGCGACCGAGTCGATTCACTGGCAGTCCGGCACCGCCCAGCTCCTGCCCCGACTGATCGCCCACCGCACCTGCGGCCCGCTGTTCCTCTCCGACCGTAAGGTCCCGGCCGGAACACCGACGCTCGACGTGTGCCCCGAGACAGGCCGGGCCCGGCCCTCCTGGGCTCACCTCGGAGTTGCCACAACACCGACGGCCCCAGCGAACCCGCGACCGTGTCACCGGCGTATCCGGGCCGTGCTACCGGTGCGCAGGCAGCGACATCTGCCTGCGCCGACCCGCCATGCCGGCCTGCATTGTCCTGACCGGCTTCAATCCCCACTGGCGGGAACGCATCGACTACCGGTTCACCACCGACTACTACGGCCTGCTCCGGCACGGGCCGGTCCACGGTGTACGCCACAGGGTTGGGGCAGCCGTCCAGGTCCGAGCTCCGTGCCGGGCGGAACGGAGTTGAGCAGGCAGGGGCCGTACTTCGTCCGGAGTCCTGTCGGGCAGAGAACGCCCAGCGCGTCTCCCTTGCGGGTCAACTACGAAAAGTATTGGATCGACTACACACAGATACTGTTCGGTGTCTGCGCACCCCCACGCTCATGGAGTTGATTCCTATGCGTATGCGTACTTTCACGCGAGCCCTGGCCGTCGGCACCCTCGCCGTCCCGGTCCTGATCGGCTGCGCCGGCCTGGCTTCGGCCGACGAAGGCCTCGATGCGAACTTCGGCAAGGGGCAGTTCATCGCGAACCAGAACGGCGCCGGAGTGGCCGACACCAACTCCGTCGTCAGCCCCGACGGCGTCCAGCACACCGACTTCTGGATCTGGGCCGACGACAGTGGCGTGTCCGGGGCGTTCACCGGCTCGGGCGCCACCTGGAACAACGGCTGACCATCGACACATCCGTGCGCCAGGGGTGCGACACTCACCCCTGGCGCACGGGCTCGGGAATCCGGGAAGTCGGCCAGGGCGCGGCATTGTTGCTCTTCGCGGGCGATCATCTGCTGGGCGAGTGCGGCATGGTCGATGTACGGGGTGACTGCGGCGAGGGCCAGGCGCTGGAGTTCGGCTGGTTCCAGTGCCTCAACATTTCATCACGCGGGGTGAGCGGGATCGGGTCTGCAGTGATCGCTCCTTCCGCGGGTCTGCACCACTCGGCATGACGCGGCCCGCGTTCGTCGGGGCTGTTGTGAGGATTTCGGTCCGCCCCAGCGGTGGCCGGACCGGCTGGTGTTCCGGACGGCTGACTCACCAGCGCCGTCAGGGCGTACGGCATCGTCGATCCGCTCCAGGCGACGTGGAAGTCGTACTGCCGGCAGGTCTAGGGAGTGAGCTGCTTGCCGTTGCGCTTGGCGTCGTCGACCCAGCGCAGGTAGAGGCGGAAACCGGTGGCGGACACCTGGTAGATGGCGTGCGCTCCGTGGGTCCGGAGCCGGCTGCCGCCGGTGGAGAAGATCGAGGCGTGGTGGACGGGATCGCCGGAGAATCTGGCGACCGATACGGAAGACGAGCGCGACGTGGAGCGGGTCGGCGCCGTGGGTGAGGGCCTCTTCGAGCTGTCGGTCGACGCGGAGCCGCTCCAGGGCGGCGGTGAGGTTGCGGGTGGCTCGGGTGGTCCAGAGCTTGCCGGCCGGGCCGAGTTCGACGGCGGTCTTCCGGGTGATCAGCAGGTGGGGGTTGGCCGTGTTCGGCCAGCGGCTGCGGCGGTGGTCGAGCCAGTGCAGGACGGCACGGCGGGTGAGGTCATCGAGTGGGCGGCGGCCAGGGCGGATGAGCCGGATGTCTGGGGTGCTGGCGGTGGCGATGGCCTCGTCGATGTCCGCCTGGACAAGGGCTTGGAGGACGCCACCGGTCTGTCGGGGAACACGGATGCGGATCGTGGGATTGCGGAAGATCTGGCCGTTGTTCTTCGCGTGCCGGAGCGGCGACCGCAGCGCGACGATCCGGCTCGCGCTCTGTTTGCCAGTGACAGCGTTCCGGACCGCGATGATGTCTTCCCGGGTGCTCTCGCAGGTGGTCGTAGCGGCTGTACCACTCCAGCACCACCGGCTGGGTCTCGCCCAGGCAGGCCCATGCTGTGGGCCAGGAGCCAGGCTCGGGCCGCGGGCCACCGTCGAGGAGAGTGCGGATCCGGGCTTCGACGGCGCGATGGATTCCCGGAGGCATCCCGCCGAGTTTTCGCTCCAACCACCGGTCGGCGGCGGGGCCCGGTCATCGGTGAACAGGCCGAGACGGTC
The DNA here is from genome assembly GCF_053593015.1 of Streptomyces sp. NPDC002403. Lineage (NCBI taxonomy): Bacteria > Bacillati > Actinomycetota > Actinomycetes > Kitasatosporales > Streptomycetaceae > Streptomyces > Streptomyces sp. NPDC002403. Next base: position 18,469 of record NZ_JBSFBQ010000088.1, read on the forward strand.
GAGAACTTCGGCGATCCGCACGACGGGAAGCCCACGGACGCCCAGGGCCGTAAAGAGCTCGGAGTACGGGATCGACTCACCTTCGCGGAAGCCGGACAGCACGGTGACCAGGGCTCGGTTCACGTCACCGGTGATCCAGCGGCTCCGGCCGAGGGCCTCTCCCAGTGCCCGGGCGGCCTGTTGGGCCCGGATCAGCCAGGGATTGGCCAGGTCAGCGTGGATTTCCCGGTCGAACCGGCGGAAGTCCCGAGGCCGGGTGCCGGCCGCCTGCCGGGCGGCCCGGTCGGCGGCGGTGCGGCGCCAGTAGCGGAAGCTGGAGCGGGCGATGCCCAGGACGGAGCACAGCCGCTTCACGCCCTGACGGCCGCCTGGCCCACGATCGAACGCGACACCGATCTCACCCAGGCCCTGCGCACCAACACCGCCGCCCTCACCCGCTACGCCGAAGACGCCCTCTACCGGCCGGGCGCGCACGTGGTGCTGTATCGCCTCGGCCGCAGCCTCGGCGAATCCGGACAGGTCATGGCCGCCCACGGCACTTCGAGCATCTCGCCGACACCACCTGCAGCCGCCTCGGTCCCGACCACCCCGACACCCTCGGCGCCTGGGGCAACCTCGCCTCCTGGCAGGGACGGGCGGGGGATACGGCGGGGGCCGCGCAGGCCTTCGCCGACCTGCTGGGGCCCACGGTGCGGGTGCTGGGCGCCGACCATCCCCACGCGCGGATGGGTTCGACACGTGCCTCGACCACTGGCGGAAGGAAGCGGAGAGGACGCCGGACGTACGTAACGACCGTTTGTGAGAGTCGCCCACCACATCGGGGTCGTTAGAAGCGATCCGGGCGACAACCTGACAGAGCCGACTCAACGGTTCCGTCGACCAACTCCCGTGCGACCAGGCGGCCCACGGCCGCGGCGAGCGTGACCGCCGAGTGCATCACTGCCAAGTAGAGGCCGGGGACCTCGGCGACCGGGCCGACGATCGGCTCACCGTCACCCGGCATCGGGCGCGCTCCGAGTCGGGTGCTGAGCAGCTCGACGTTCCCGGCGCCATGGAAAGTGGACCGGACGGCGGCAAGGGTCCGTTCGGGCGAGTCCGCGGCGGCGATCAGCCGGTCCGCGGCAACCTGCCGAAGATCGAAGTCCTCAGTGTTGACCACGGTGCGGACCAGACGGGCCGGGGCGCGGAGCCGGAACAGCGGGCACGGCGACGGTTCGACCGGGACGCGCACGCCGAGTGGCGCGCCCAGCGCGGCCGTGGCAACTCCGGCCGCCAGCACCACCGTCGCACCGGAGAGGGGTCCTGATGTCGTCTCAACCCCGGCGATCCGGCCCGCCGTGTCCCGGCGGACCGCGGTAACCGGCGTGTCCAGGTGTACCCGAGCTCCATGGGTGCGAGCGCCCGCGACCAGCCGCTCGGTCACGCCCACCGAGTCAACAGCGCCGTCACCCGGCGCCCAGACAGCCCACTCCGGAGGCTGCCGAAGGGAGGGCTCGAGCGTCGCCACGGTGGCCGCGTCCACGATCGTCTGCCCGGGCCCGGCGTCCGGCGCGCTGTCCTGCCTGTTCCAGCTCAGCGAGCCGGACCAGGTCACCGGGAGTCCCGGCAACTCGGCCCCGAGTCGGTGGTACTCCGCCGTTGCGGTGGCCCGCAGCCCGGCGGCCGGACCTTTGAGTACGCCGCACGATCCGACCCAGGCGAACGAGTCCGCCGTCACGCCGGCGCCCGGCCGCCCGGTGTCGACCAACGTCACGGTGGCGCCCGCCCGGGCGGCGTGATAAGCCACCGATGCGCCGACAATGCCGGCGCCGACGACGACCAAGTCCCTACTCACCGGTGGGCTCAACACGTTCACGACCCTAACGTCCGCAGGGTCCGCCCGTAAACGAGATTCAGACGCGGACACCAGGCCGCCCATCCGCAGAAGCCCGCCGGAGCCGAGCGCCTCGCGCGGATCGGCACTCCGTACCTGCCCTGTCTCCGGGCCGGCCACGAGCCGGAGGATGCGCGGGAGGTAGCCCTGACGCTCGCCCTGCGAGCGGGCGCGCAGCTGGTGGCTCATGCTCGACGAGCCGAGCGGATCACCTTCTACATGGACGCACGCGATCACGCGGCGCCGTGCTCCTGAGCCTGTTCACGAGGCCTCTCGGCTGTCGTCGTCCGGTCCGCACCGGCGGCGACTGGGACCTGCGAGCCTCCTGACAGCCCCGTTGCTGCCGCTCACGGAACCGTGGTTGGCGCTGAGATTGATCACGGGAATGCGGACCGCACACGCTCAGCCACCCGCGCAGCATGTCGCACGACGTGCCGTCCGGACGATTTACAGTCCCCTGAGAAGCACCAGAGGTTGAAGAACAAGCTCAGCTTGTTCTTCAACCTGCCATGCCTGCTCCGCGCTTCAGGCGGAGCATGGTGTACTGGTCGGCCGTCCGGCTTGGTTCATGAAGGCGGCGTGCGACAGAGCGCTACGGAGCGAGCATGCGGGACGGCCCCTTTTACCGAGTCAGGCGTGACGGATACGAGATCTGCTTCGTGCCCGGTGCGGGAGAAGACCTCGATGAGGTCTGCAATGTGGACATATGGGTCATCCGCGATGACGGCGATCGCTGGTCCGGAACCGTGTTCACTCTCGATGAGGTGCACCGAATCATGGACCGCCAGCGACAGGCAGGCGAACCAGAAGGCGACTACTGGTGGTGCTGGGACGGCCTCATCGTCCGCGATGCGGGTGTGCCGTCGATGGTCAAGGTCATCGACGGGCTCGTCGCCGCGGGCGAGCACGAGACGGTTCTTCGCCACGTTGGGCCCGAAGAGGACATTCGATCTTGTTGACTCTGGCTTACCGAACGATGACCGAACATGATCGCTCGTACGGGGTTTCCGAATACGTGAACACGGCCTCCGTCTGATCCTGCGCTCCGACCAAAGAGGCACTTGACCAGTACGAAGGCCGTGAGGGACGAGTTTGCTGCACCACGATGTCCGGCGGGAAGCGTTCGCAGTGGCGTCACACTTCCGGGACGATTTCTTCCACTCCCTGACCTCACGTGGGGACACATTGTTCGAGCTGACCGATGCCCTGTTGTGCGCGGACGGTCCGGTGAAGACGCCGGTGGATCTCACACTGGTGGCCGAGCGCCGACGAGGGCACGGCGCGATGTACGACGCTTTGAACAACGGGGACGCGGATGTGCGGCGGTTGCGGCAGGTGTTGGCCGGGCTGCCCCAGCCTGTGGCCGCCGACGGGCGTTTGGTCCTGGCCGTCGACGTGACCCACTGGCTGCGGCCTGACGCGCCGACCAGCCCGGACCGGCTGTTCTGCCACGTCTATGGTCGCAGCGGCCGTTCCTCGGACCAGTTCGTTCCCGGCTGGCCGTACTCCTTCGTGGCCACCCTGGAATCGGGCCGGACCTCGTGGTGTCAGATCCTGGACGCGCTGCGGCTGGGGCCGGCCGATGACGTCGCCGAAGTCACCGCCGTCCAGGTCCGCCGAGTGGTCACCGGCCTCATCGACATGGGCCGCTGGTAGCGGGGTGACCGGGACATCCTGGTCGTCTTCGATGCCGGCTACGACGCTCCACGCATGTGTCTTCGGCTACCGGCCTGTCGGGCGCGGACGTCGATCTGCACTGGCAGGCGTTCTTGCGCAGGTTCGATCTGGAACACACCTTCCGGATGATCAAGCATCATGGGCTGGACCCGCCCGAAACTCCGTACGCCCGCGGCGGCGGACCGGTGGACCTGGCTGATCATCGCTGCCCACACCCAACTCCGCCTGACCCGACCCCTGGCCGCCGACCTCCGCCGCCCCTGGGAAAAGCTGGCCGAGCCCGGCCGCCTCACCCCGGCCCGGGTCCGCCGGGGGTTCAGAAACCGCCGCCCACATCTCGCATGCCCGGCTCGTGCACCGAAACCCAACCGGCCCGGCCCCGGACGCCCGCTCGGCTCGAAGAACCGGCACTCCGCCATCCGCTACGACGTGGGCAAAACGACCAGACGCCCCGCCACCATCGCCGAACGTGACCAGGCCAGACCATGAAGAACAAGCTCAGAACCTGGTGCGAAAGGGGCGTGCCGAGTGTCGCTGACAGGGGCTGGCCACATGCTGGATGGCCAAGTTCTGCGCCGGAGAGGGCGGCTGGTCACCGGGGCCCGGCCGTGGGCACCACGCCTAGTCGGTGGTGTGTGTGGGGTAGACCTGGACGTCGGTGTAGGCGCCCTTGATGTCTCCCGCGCCCGCGGGCCACTCCAGGCTCACGGTGTGGG
>NZ_JBSFBQ010000089.1:0-21936 GCF_053593015.1 Streptomyces sp. NPDC002403
GTTGGAGGCAAGGCGTATACCGCGGTATACGCCTTGCCTCCAACGAACTGGCCTCTCCTGGGTGCGGCGACTAGATCGCTTGAAACCTGGAGACGGTGAAAATCTCGGGTGAGGCGGTCTGGGCGAGTGGACGCCGGAGGCTGCCTCAGTTGATCTGTTCCGGTTGCTCAGCCCTTCCGGGTGCCGTCGAGTTGAAAGTGCCAGATGGCCGCGATCGGGGAATCGTCCCGGGCCGCGGCCGACGCTTTTGAGTACCAGTGCAACAAGTCCCAGGACACATGGGCCGGGAGCGGGTCCGGGACCGCGTCAGGACCGAGGGAGTGGCGCGGGCGACAGGGTTCCTCGCATTGCCGGACTTGGAAGCCCAGCGGAAAGGCGACGGCGAGGTAGCGCTGAGCGGACGGTGGTGCTCGGCGAGGAGGGACGGGTGGCCGTCCGGGCCGGGACGGCGGGCCAGGGTCTGCTGGAAGTAGGACACCAGCAGGTGGGCATCCGAGATCACAAGGCTTCAGCCAGGGCGCAGGACCCGCGCGAACTCCGCTAATACGGGGGCCAGATCGGGTACCTGCGTCAGGGCGAGCGTGCAGACGATGGTGTCGACCGCGTTGTCGGGAAGTGGCAGCCGGTGCCGGTCAGCCTCGTGGAAGGCAGCATCTGGCAGGCGCTTGCGGGCCTGGGCGGGCATTTCTGGTGAGGCGTCGACGCCGATCACGTCGTGTCCGAGTGCCTGCAGGTGTGACGGCCGGTGCCGCAGGCCGCGTCCAGTGCTGTGCCGACGGGCAGACTGTCCAGGATGCGTCGGACGAAAGCCTGCTCTACGTCGATCATCTGATTGCCAGGGGAGTCATCGCGCGGCGCCCAGGATTGGTAGACGTCGGCCACGCTGATCGTGCCCGGACTCGCCGTGACCCCCTCGGCCTGCGCAAGGGCGGGCGTGTCCAGCAGGGCGCGGATCTCAGCGATCCGGGTTTCGATGAACGCTCGGTCGGTGCTTCCTTCCCTCAAACTGCGCAGCAAGGCGGCACGCTCGATGCCCAGCAGATATCCAGGGGACTCAGATGAGTCATCCTGCGGGCGGTACGGACGCATGGTCCGACCGCTCCACCGTTCTTTCTGTGCTTCGGCCGGTGCCATCGGTGCGCCACCGTAACTGCGACTACATGCGCATCAGACCAAGTCATCTGTAACCGGACCAGGTTGACTGAGGCGGGACGGGCTCGACCCGTTCAAAGACCTCGTCACTGGTCCGTCTCAACAGACTTTGACCAGTCTCACTAAAGTTTGATCGCGCCACGGTGAGCCGGTACGAGAATCAATGAAGTCAGGCGAAGGGGTACTCAGGATTCCCAGCGGCATAGCTGGTTATGTGAGCGCCTGGTCCGTCCTGCACCAGGCGATCGCGGGTCGAGCCCAGATAGGCATCGCCATGCGCCCCTATGCACTCGCGGGGTCAGCATCCCCGGCCCGCGCGACGGCCGCCGCCTCGAGCAGGGGCCAGCCGTCGACCTCCACCGCTCGCTGCTCCCCAGCTGTCGGCCGCGGGCGAGCGCCACGTCGAGCAGGGCCCGGACGGCGGCCGGCTCGTGCAGGTTCAGGGACTCGCCCTGGGTGAGGCCCACGTCGCCGGAGCCCAAGACACCCGCAAATGGTGAGCAAGCTTCGGTGAGACTAGCTGGGCGGTCGTCGAACTTCGGTGAGACCGGTCAAGGCTGATGAGACAGGGCAGCACTTGATAGATGCACCCTGGAGAGGCGGGACTGAGGCGGGGCGTATACCGCGGTATACGCCTCGGCACGTTCGGAGACTTCGTCACCCGACGGTTCGGGCAGTCGTGCTGATACTGCGTCCGCGTATACCGCGGTATACATCCGCCACGCGGAACACCCAGGGTGGTGCAAATGTCCGGCTCGATCATCTGCAATGCTGTTCCAGTCCGAGTACCGAGAACCTCTCGGGAAGCACACGGAAACGGAGCATCATGGCCTCCTCCATCCTCGTTGTATCCACCGACCCACAGGGATCCACCATCTGGTGGGCCGACCGGATCGGCGACAACCTCCCCTTCGACTTCGCGACTGCCCACGAGGACCCCGACAGCCTCGCGGAGCTCAAGAACCTGGGCGCTGAGATCCACGTCATCGCGAACCAGAAGGGCGGAGTCGGCAAGACGACCACCACGGTCAACCTGGCAGCAGTTACGCACGATGTTCTCGGAAGCAGCGACCAGCGGCAGCACATCTTCATCGACACCCCCGGCAGCCTCGAGAACGAGCACATCCTCGCAGCCGCACTCGACATCGCCGATGACGTCCTGGTCCCGCTCCCCCCGGAACCTCTTGCGTTCGACCCGACCGCGCGCACTATCACCCAGGTGATCGCACCCCGGGGGCTGCCGTACAAGGTCGTCGTCAATGCCTGGGATCCGCGCGACGGCAAGGCCGACCGCGATGAGACTTTTGAGTACATCGACGCCATGGGCTGGCCACGCGCCAACACCGTGATCCGCCGGTACAAGATTCATACCCGTGCGGCGGCCGAAGGCAAGGTCGTCACCCAGTACGCTGACAACGGCACCACGCTCCGAGCACGCGAAGACTACTTCCGGCTGGCGCTGGAGCTCGGATACGGAGGCCGCCGCTGATGGCCGGCCGACGACTCAACCTGGCCACCCTGGCCGGAGCAGCCGTGGAGAGCACCCCCGGCAGCAGCAAGCCCACCCTGGTTCACGTGGCGCCCGACCAGGTGGCGCCCACCCCGCTCAACCCCCGCCAGGACTTCGACCCAGCCAAGCTCGAAGAGCTCGGCAACAGCATGCGCACCGGGCAGCTTCAGCCGTGCGTCGGGATCACCCGGGCCCGCTATATCAAGCTGTTCCCCGAACACGAGGAACTGCTGCCGGACTGCCGGATCGTCATGGCCGCAGGGGAGCGGCGATGGAAGGCTGCCGTCCACGTCGGACTCCCTACGCTCGACGTCCACGTCCGCGAGGACATCGCCGAGTCCCGCGTCAGGTTCCTCGCGGCCGTTCTCGCAGAGAACGTCGAGCGGTCGAACTTCAACTACATCGAAGAAGCCCGTGGCCTTCAGCAGATGCTGGAGATGACCAACGGCAACCAGACGCAGGCTGCAGAAAAGCTGCAGAAGTCGAAGCAGTGGTTCAGTCAGCGCATCGGTCTGCTGCGCCTCTCCGAGGAGATGCAACAGCTCGTCATCTCCGGCGAGCTCAAGGCGTTCCGTGACATGCGGATGTACTCGGCGATGCCGCCCAGCGATCAGCTTGCCGCGTGGAAGGCCGATCGGATGGCTGCGAAGCAGAAGGCGGACAGGAAGGAATCCCCCACACCTGCCCCTAGCCCCATGCCTGCCCCCGTCCCCCCGCCTGCGAGAGAGACCGCCGCCGCACCGGCGTATACCGCGGTATACACATCCTCCAGTTCGGGAGCAGGCTCAGAGCAGCCCGGGCCGCCCGCAGAGGAGCTGCTGTCAGCCGAATCACCGGGCGCTGTCCCGCGCGAAGCGTTGCCTGTCCCTGTGCCACGCGACGCCGCTCCTGAATCGCCGGAAGTCGAGCCGACCCCTGCCACAGAGCAGAAGCAGGCCCTGGCCAACTGGGAAAGGTGGTTTGACCGGCTGATGGAGGAACTGTCCGAGTTGGACCGGCACATGCTGACGAAGAAACTCCAGCGTGTGATGCTTAGCGAGACGAGCCGGGTCGAGGACTCCCAGGCATAGCGTCAAGCGTCAGTGTCGGCCCCGTTCTTTCACCTGGTGGTGGGGGAGCGGGGCCGCTTTGTCGTGACCGGGTCGGATTCAGCGGACACCTACGCCTGCCGAGGTTCTTCGCCACATGAACGAGTGCTATCTGGCCCCGCCCCTCCCGCGTGCCAGGAGGCGTAGCCATACGAACGATGGCCGCCCGATTCCATAAACAGGCTGTGGCCATATAGATGATTGTCCCGTACACAGACGAGGCCGTCAGGCCACACCCAGTACCCGCTGCACACCACCCCATCGAGCCTGAAGACACCCGCTCAGGACCCTTGCCCAGTGGCCCGCAGCGCGACCTCCAGAGCGCCAACGGTGAGCCAGACCGGGACGCGAAGGCAACCTGCGGGCGAGCCCGTGACCTGGGACCTGGACGACGAGTGGTGCACCAACCGCCGGGAGCGGTCGGCACTCGGGGTCGGGTTCGAGCGGGTGTGGATCCTGGACGAGCCGCCGACTCCAGGGCAGCTGTACCTCCTCGACAGCGCCCGACGGAACGCGGCGGTAGGGGAGGACATCCGCACACTGGCCCGTGTGCAGGCCGAGGAGTTGAGACTGCCGGCAGAGGACTTCTGGATCTTTGACAGCCGAGTGGTGGCGCTGCTCCTCCACGACGACGAGGACCAGATGACCGGGGTCGAGCTGATCACGAATCCTGTGGAGGTCCTGCGGTATGCGCAGGTGCGCGAGGCTGCTTGGCACCATGCCGCCCCGTGCGACCAGCCGCGGCGGTAGCTTCGATATGTGAGTACGGACTATCAGCAGACCAGGGCCTCCCTCGGCGCGCGGCTGCGGGAGCTGCGCGCCGAGGTCACTGGCCGGGACCTCGCAGCCCGGTTGGGCTGGCCACAGTCCAAGGTGTCCAAGCTGGAAACGGGGCGGCAGACGGCGACGTCCTCGGACCTCAAGGCGTGGGCGGAGGCGACCGGACACCCGGCGGTGGCCGGTGAACTCCAGGCGCGGCTGGAAGGGATGCAGTCCCGTACGCGGTCGTGGCGTCGGCAGCTCCGGGCTGGACACCGGCCGGTCCAGGATGCTCTGACCGTGGAATACGAGCGCTCGTCCGTACTCCGCGCCTGGCAGAGCTCCAAGGCGGTTGGCCTGCTCCAGACCCCGGACTACGCCCGCGCCGTGTTCACCAGGTACGCACTCCACCGGTCGCCCCGGGACATAGAGGAGGCTGTCCGGGCCAGGATGCGCCGACAGGACATGCTGTATCAGCCCGGCCGGGTGTTCAACATCATCATGTGGGAAGCCGCGTTGCACGCCGGCGTGTGCCCTCCGGCCGTGTTGGCGGCGCAGTTGGACCGTCTGGTCGGGATCATTGGCCTGGACACCGTGCGCCTTGGAATCGTGCCTTTCAGCGCCCAGGTAGCCGTACCGCCCGGACCGGGGTTCTGGGCGTACGACGATCGTCTCGTGATCGTCGAGGACTGGCACGCGGAACTGTGGCTGGACGATCCGGAGACCCTGGGCGTGTATCAGCGGGTGTGGGATGCGTTCCACGCGGCGGCCGTGTTCGGGTCGACGGCGCACCGGCTGATCAGCGGGGCGAGGGCACAGGTCGACCGTTCGTAAGCATCGCCGGGAATCACCGGACGGCGCCGGAGAATATCCGAGAATCAACGGCGACTCTGATTCGCGTCGGTCCATAACGTCCAGGTCATGCCCCCACGGACAGGAAATCCGGGTTCGGAGTGGCTGGCTCTGTCTGCCCCGAACCTGGCGGAGATTCGCCGGGTATGGGCGCAGTATCAGCACGCTCATCTTCCTTCAGGTCGGCTCTGGCTGGCGGTCGAATCTGATCTCTCGCGATCTGTCGACGCGATGCAGCGCATAGGGCCGGACCGTCTGGGCCCGGTGCTCGTCTACCCGTCGGCCGATCTGGCGTGGTGGCTCGTCCCCCGCGGGGCCGAGGTGTCACTGGCCGACCTCGGACGGCTCACCGTCCAGCCCGAGGAATGGACCCTGCGCTGCCCGCCGGCCGACCGCTGTATGGATGGCCGGGGGTGGATGGAGCGGCCCGACGGCTCCGGTGACCTCACGGACCCGGTTGTCCTCGGCGCAGCGTTCGGACCGGGCGGTCCGATGCGTCTGTCCGTTTCGGCGTTCGTATGAAGGGGCCTGGGTCTTTGGACCTGCCCGACGCCAACACCCTGAGCGCATACCAGCAACGGGGAGTGGCCTGTGTGTTCTGCGGTACCAGCCTGCGCCCGGGGTTCCTCCGTGACCTGGGGGAGCGCGTGCGAGAGGTGCACGGCAACCGTGTCCGCTGGTTTCCCCGGTCCTGTCTCACCTGCACGAAGAAAGGAAAGCCGTGACGAGCCTGACGACTGGAGCCGGGCGGATCCTCGCCGTTCAGCACTGGTTTCTATCGACGGTGGCGGACCGTCACCGTGTGCGCGAGGAGTGGGAGGAACAGCTTACTCGCACTGCTGCCGTGCGGGCCGCTGTTCGAGGCCGTACGTATCCCGTCCTTCCTCGTCCAGGCCGCGGCCGGGAGCGACCAGCAGGACGCTGTGGACCGGCACCTCAGGGACGCGCACCGGCCGACGCCCGGTGCGCGCAGAGCTGTGCCTGGCTTCGTTCACTTCGAGGGGTTCTGGCACAACTTCTGTGATGCCACTCTGCTTCTGCTCGTGCTTGCACCGGTTCAGCCCGCTGACCTGCTGTTTCCGCGCGTCTCCCGGGCCGACGTAACGATCGGCAGGCCATCGTCACAGAAGTTGAGCCAGAACCCTTTGAGGTTCTGTGGTTCGCGACTGTGTGTCACCGATTAGATTTCGAATAGGACTTCCTCTTGTGGCGGGATCGCATGGGCAAGGACGTCGCGGAGGCGGGTGATGTCCTGACGCCACTTCGACCAGTTCGCAGCTTCGGCCCACAGCTCGGCGAGTTCAGACCGGTCGGAGACCACTTGTCCAGGGCGTCGATGGCGAGCATTTGAAGGTCTGCGGGCAACTTCGGTGGTGGTCTGATGGACCATAGTTCAAACACGCCGGCTCGCCGTCAGGATGCTGGGCGACGACCAGGGCAGCTGCGGCCACTGCCCGCTCGCCGTCGTAGATACCGAGGAAGTCCGCAGGGCTGGCAGCGCGTACGAGCACGCTGCGGATTATGGGTTCGCGTTCTTCCAGTGCTGCCTCGTCCAGATCACCCCCGAAGTCAGCGGCGGTGTCGTTGTCGAAGGGGCCGATATCCCAGGTGCCCATATCTCTCCTCGCGTGGCCGTCTGGGGTTCGTCGCACTGGCCACCGACAGTGAGGTCGCGAGGCAAGCAGCACCCGCTTGGGCAGAAGCTTGAAGCCAGCGCGTCCGTACATCTTCCGTTTGATCATTTTGATGCGGCTGATAATGGCCTTCCACGACACCCGAGCTCGAGGGCAGGGTCAGGCTGGCGGTTACGGCTGCAAGGTCCCGTTCGAGGCCGCTGATGAAGGTGTGCATGCTGGGCAGGTCGTCGGCCCGGACCGCCGCGGTTTAAGTGGTGATGTGCGGGACGGGGGCGGCGTGATCTCGTCGGACACAGGAGTCAGCGCCAGAAGGTGTCGTGGGTCAGGCGGTGGTTGCTGGCGTCGTACTGGTCGACGGAGGCGATGGTCTGGCCCTTACCGAGGGGGATGGCGAAGGATCGGTGGTCGGTGCCGGACAGGGCGCGGCGGACACTGGCCTTGAGGTGCCGGCCGTGCTGGAGGGTGATCACTGCGCGGGTGACCTTGGCGTCCGGGTTGCCGATGAAGATCCGGATCCCGGTCAGGCCCTTGTCTCCGGGGCCGTGCAGTCCGGCGCCCTGGCTGGTGATGTCGGAGGTGCCGTTGACGACCTGGCAGCCGGACCACTTGCCGCCCTGGTGATCCACCCGCACCCCGTCGATAACGGTTTGCCGGCACCGCAGGCTCTTACCCGCAGTCCCCTTGTCACCTGACTTGACCGGTACCTTAAAGTCGGCGGGGAAGGTGGGGTAGAACTTCGCCGTCACCGACCAGGACTTACCGTCCACCACCCCAGAACCCACCACCTGCGACACCACCTTCGCGGAGGCAGTCGCAGGCTGAGCAGTCGCCGATACAGCAGGCGACTTGGCGGCCGCGGACACCGCAGGGCCCGCGTCCTCGTGGTCATTCGCTGGGTCCTGCACTGGGGCTCCGCGGTCGTGCCACGCACCCCGTGCGGTGGTGGTGAGGGGCGGCAGACGGTCGAGGGCAGCGGGTGTTGCTGTCCGGTGATCTGCCGCAATGAACCCGGGCGCCCACGGCGGGCCTGAGGCGGTCGGCCTCGTTACGGCGGCCGTCCCGGAGCCGGACGGGCAACGATTCCACAGCTCGCCTGGTTTGACGGGGCGAACCGTGCATCGACTCGGTTCGTCGAGACCGTGGACAACGCGGAGGCCACACCTGCAGGCGGGGGAGAGGTGGCAGGGCTGGCCCAAGCCGCTACCAGTTCCTCCTGAGGTGTGTTGTCCGCGGACAACACACGCCGGTGCCACGTCGCTCTTCGGTTTGTTGTCCGCGGACAACAAACCGAAGAGCCTCACACCGGGCCCCGATCTGTCCTCCATCGCCGTGCAGCCGGTAGGCGCGGATGTACCCGGCCTTGCGGATCAGGGCGAGCTCACGGCGCATGGCGTCCTCGCCCAGGGGCCGGCCGTTGGCGCTCTTCCACCCGAGAGCGTGGAACCAGCCGACGAGCTCGTCGACGCCGAATTCCTCACCGGCGGGCAGGAAGCAGTTGGCCTGGAGCACCGCCATGGTCATCGGCTGCCAGCCATGACCGAAGAAGGTCTCGTCCGTGATAGTGACGGACGGCTCGGGCTCCACGGCCCGTGCCCATGTCCTCCTCTGCTGGGAAGCCGTTCCTGTTGTGGCGACAGGGGCGGCTTCAGCATTTACGGGGGTTGCTGAGGCACGGGTCTCGTCTTCCTTCCGATGCCTTGCGCGCTAGCCAGCCAACGACGCGGCGAAGTCAGGGGCTACGGTCGGATGCTTTTCGGCCAGCCCCCGCATCAGCCGGGCATACGCCTTGCGGCGTACCCCCCGCGGCTCCGACTGACCGTTCTCCCAGCGCAGCACTGCCAGAGGGGTCACATTCAGTACCTCCGCGACCTGCGCCTGCGTGAGCTGGTCCGCCTTGCGCAGGCTGGCGCGCAGATGTGGCGGAGGAAGGTCGGCCGGACGCCTCAGCAGCGCGTCGACCGCCTGCAGCATGTCGGTCATTGGTAATCCCGTCCGTCAACATGAAAGAGATAGAAAACGATAGGTGGGACTGTAGCGTTTCAGTGGGATGAAGGAAGGGCAATCGGCGGCGTGTCGCTGTGACTTCCTGCGGCCCCGGTGGGTGTGGACCGGGCGGGACGAGCCCCTCGGCGACACACCCACCAGGCAGGTTATGCGTAGGCGCGAAGCTCTCCGAGCAACTGCGAGAGCTCGTCCGGTGTCAGACCGGCCGCGAGGGTACGGGCCTGTTCCTTTGCCGACGTTCCGAGTTGCCGGACCAGGAGGCGGCTGTGTCCGTCTTCGGAATTCTGGCTTCCGTCTTCCGCTGCAGCCACATGCGTGTTGTCCGCGGACAACACGGTGGCGTGGACGGGGACATCTCCGGACTGCGGTGCCGAGGGGGCGGGGGAATGGCCGGCGCTGCCGGGAGCCCCGAGTTTGTTGTCCGCGGACAACACGGCGGCTGCACCCAGGGGCGGGGGAGAGGCGGCAGAGCCGGACGGAGCCGCTACCGATTCCTCCTGCAGCGTGTTGTCCGTGGACAACACGCGACCCGACGTCACACTGTCCAGCGGTTTGCTGTCCGTGGACAACAAACCGTCCGGCAGCCCGCCGGTGTCTGCTGTCGGTGCCTCGTCATGCGTGTCAGCGCCTGCCGCAACTGCGTTGTCCTGGTGAGGATGAGGAGAGGGCACCTGCTTCTGCTGCCTGGCCTGCTGCAGCAGAGCCTTCTCCTCGTCACGGATCCGAGTCTCCTGCTCTCGGGTGTTCTTCAAGTAGGAGAGCAGCGATGCTCCGTCCAGCCCCGGCTCGTCCTTCAGCCGGCGCGCGAGCAGCCTGCCGTCTCGCTCGGGCAGCGAACCCTGGCTGAGCATCGTCTGCAGTTCATCGGGCAGCTCCAGGAGAGCGAGCTGATTGGTCACCCACGAACGGTCGCGCCCCAGGCGCTTGGCCGCACGTGTCCGTGCGCCCTTCTCCGACTCCTCGCTGCACACCCGGACGAGCTCCAGCACACCGCGGGCCCGCTCGACGACGTCGAAGTCCTCGCGCTCCAGGTTCTCCTTGAGGAGATGGTCGACGAACTCCTCGCGCGAGGTTGCCAGGTCGTCGCGTACGACGAAGTCCAGGGCGTCGAGAGCCACGTGCAGGGCACTGCGGTAGCGGCGCTCGCCGTTGACCAGTACAAAGGCGGAGCTGCCGATCGTGTCCTCGTGCTCGGGCCAGAGCCTGAGGTAGGCATCCCGGGACACAGCCACGCAGGCGGCGAGTTGCGCGGTACGCAGCTCCTCTCCGAAGCGTGTCAGGTCTTCGTCCGAACCGAAGTTGCGCCGGGGATTGAGCGGAGTGGGCGAGACCTCGGTAAGACGCAGGCGCTGGAGCTCGTACGCGGGGACGTCTCCCTGGACAAGGGCTTTGGCCCGGCCGCGGGCGCTGCGGCCGCGCGGCACGCTGCCGAAGGACGAACCCGTGCCAAGCCGGTCGGCGACGCTCATGAAGTGATCCTTCGGGCGACGGTGCGCATGACCTCGGACTGCTCACAGTCCGGCGCATAACTGAGCAGGGGCTGCTTGACGCGCACAGCCTCGCGCTGTTCCTTGAGCTCGGGCATGACCCCCACGACCGGCGGGTCCCCGATCTCCTTCCAGCTGCTGAGCGAGGAGGTCGCGATGTAGCCCTTGCGGCTGTCGTACATGTTGACGATGAAGCCGAGCATCGAGATCTCGACGTCCATGTCGGCGCTCAGGTCCTGGATCTGGTCGTAGAGCATGTCGTAGGCATCCGCGGAGGAGTCTTCGGCCAGCACCGGGATGAAGATGCCGGACGTACCCGGCTCCTCGCCCTCGCGCGTGCGGCAGTAGTACAGAGCGGTGTCCATGGAGTACCCGAGGCTCGGAGGGCAGTCGACCACGATGTAGTCGAACTTCTGCTCCAGCGGCTCCAGGGCCTTCTCGAGAGCCGTCTCCTTCACCCGTACGAAACGGCTGGTCGCGAGCTTCGCGTCGAGGAGGAAGGCGTCCTTGCACGCAGGCAGCATGAACAGCCGGCCTCCGAAGGCACCCTCCTCTATCGGGACGAGCAGGCTGTTCAGCTCGTCCTTGGCTTCACCGAGCATGTACTTGGCGAGGCTCGGCTCGTCGATGTCGAAAAGGTCGTAGCCGAGCTGCTTGGTGAGGTGACCCTGCGGGTCAAAGTCGATGAGCAGAACGCGGTTCCCGGCCTCGGCGAGGGCCTGGGCCACCCCGGAAGAGGTAGCCGTCTTGCCCACGCCGCCTTTCTGGTTGCCGAAGATGATCCGACGCGCTCCGGTCCGGCGAGACGGGCGGCGGGGAGAGGGGTGCGTGTCGAGCCAGTGCCGGATCGACTGCGCGATCCCTTGATTGAAGGGGATGCCCCGCTGCTTGCAGTCCGCCTTGAACTGCCCGTAGAGGCCGGCGGGGAGATAGGTGGCGAACGAGGTCCCTCCGGTGGTGTCTACGGGGGCGCGCTCGGAGGCATCCGTACGCCAGGCCTGAACACCTTCGGTCACAGCGTCCTTGATATCGACGCCGAACTCGGCTGCTCTGACCTTGAGTTCCTGGCGGAGGGCCACTGGCAGCTTGGCGACTACCTTTTCCCGGTCGTCGGGGGAGTATGGAACGGTCATGAGGCTACCTTACTCACTCTGATGGTCGATCTGATGCATCTGGGGGAGGGGAGTTGGGGGCGTGTCGCGCGGAGGGGGGCGAGGGGAGGGGAAGTGACGTGGTGCCAAGGCGGCACACCCGGGCGGGCGCCTCAGGTGAGCGTGGCACGTGACTACCCTTTGGCTGCGGACCATCGCAGCGCCTCGGCCAGCTCAGTTGTGTGCTGGTCGGGCCGGTAGAGAGTGCCGAAGCCGTCGCACCTGCATCCGCTTGCAGAGACTGGCCTTCACAGGAGTGCAACGCCCGTTGACTCGAAGACGACTGGGAGAACGCCGGACCTCCGACTGCGGCGTCGTGGTCTTGCGGTACCCGTCATGCTCCTGCGTGCGAAGGTTCGCTCGGAGAGCGCCGTCGGCACTCTCCTCGCCCGTGCGGAGCACTCAATGCCCGTTCAGGGCAGACGAAATTGGCTGTGCGGCCCCCTGGCGGCCTGTCAGCAGCTCAGACGTCTCGTCATACCGAACCCTTGCCGACAGGCCGCCAGCACCACCTTTCTGTCGGATGCATTTAGCGCGAGAAATGGATTTTCATCTGATTTACCCGATTGCTGTGTCCTGTTGCACGCGGGGCACCGGGAGCACCGTCAGCAACGACAAAGCCTGAGAACCGCGCTAGGCGCGGCCGAAACGCATCATCTTCAGTACGAACAGGCCGGCGGTAACCGATCCGTGAATATTCACTCAAGCCGAGAACCGCCCCTTGCTCGCAAGGCGCTGCTACCACTGACGGAAGCACCCGCGACTCCAATGGCGTCCTGCCTCATGGCTGACGGCCTCCGGGATACGGAGGAGGGCAGTGGGTGCGGGGCGGACTTGGGCATGGTGATGGCACTGATTGTGCTGTGCGGCCAAGGGCCACGCTCTTCCGCGCAGAAGGTCACATTCCAGCGGTGATGCTGCAGTCGTTCACGTTCGCGGCGAAGAGCGTCGTTGAGCGTGGTCAAACCGGGGTCGAGGATCCAGGTCCCGTCGTTGTACGGCTCGAAGCCGATATGTGACCATGCGCGTCCCAGGCTGGCGCAGGCCTGTTCATAGCCGGTTTGGATGTGGCGTTCTACTGGGCCGGGGAAGAGCGCGATCACGCCGGCTCCGTGGCTGAGATAGTCCAGAGCCAGCCCGCTGAGGTACACCCCGACGCCGTGCCCGCGCAGGCGGCGGTCGATGGTGACCCGGTCCACGATGATTGTCTTCCCCGGCAGGGAGAGGAGGTCGAAGAGGTCGTCGCGCAGATCGCCCGTCTCGGGTTCGTAGAGGGTCTTGCCGATCCTGTAGAGGTCTGCGCTGAGGTTGTCGAAGCTCTCCACGAGGTTGTCGACCCGGTACTGGTCGGCCACGCAGATTCGGATCGACCCGAAGCTGGTGCCCGCACCAACGTCCTCTTTGAAGTGCATGCCGACGTCCCAGTACTGCACACCGTCTTCGTGCCAGGGATCGATCCAGTGCTCGCTGCGGTACGTGAGGACCATGTCGTCGATGCCCAGGCACTCGACGATCGGCGGACGGGTTGTCTGCGCCTGCGCCGGTAGCTGTGCGGGGGCAACGGGCGGAGCACTGTGGAGGTCGGTCACAGGCCGTCGCTTTCGGGACGCGCGTGTGGAATCAGGGGACGGTTGCTGTCGTGTTCGGTCGCGTGCAGGCCCTGCGGGCTGACCGGGAGTGCCTGCGGGGTGGTGAGGACGATCTGGGAGTTGCTGCTGGCGTTCTCCGCGCAGACGGTGAGGACAGCGTTGGCAAGACGTTCGCCCTCCGGGCCGCCGCCCAGACCGTCGAGGGGGGCGTCCAGCCACTGGACGCGTGGCAGTAGAACGAGTGGCATGCTGCGGGCGGCTTCCAAAGCCATGAGGTGGTACGCGGTGTGGGCGATGCTCACCAGTCCCGCTGAGCGGGCGAGCTGCTTCAAGGTCCGATTGTTGATCTTGGGTGACAGGGTCTTCGGGTCGATCGCAGCGCTGCGGATCTTGTCTGGTGCCATGGGAATCACGATGTCCGCGAAGATCTGCGACAGCTGCTTCACGGTCTGCTTCCAGTGCTCCTGCGCATTCTCTTCGGCAACAGCCCAGGCTTTCGTCGCATCGTCGGCTTGCTGGGAAGATGCCGCTTCCTTCTTCTCCAGTTCGGCGATCTGAGCGAGCTCCTGTCGGCGCGCTTTGACCGCCTCCAGCTTCGCCCGAGCCTCGCTCTCGCCCGCGCTGGAGCGAGCCCGTGCTGCTTCACGCGGAGTGATCTCCTGTGCCCGGTACGCGGCGGCCCGGGCGACCAGCCGCTGCGCGCCCTGCTCTGCCTTGCGCCGGGATTCAACCACCTTCTGCGCACTCTCCTGGCCCCCACTCAGTGCTGTATCGGCTTCGGTCGCAGCTACCGTGGCCCGCGCCAGTTCCTTGGCGCGCCGTTCCTGGCGTGCGGGTAGGCCTGGGTCGGGCTGGCGGCACACCGGGCACAGGGGGCCCTCGCCCGAACGAGCCTGCAAGGGCTGCTCGCACTCGGGGCAGTGCGTGCGGGGCCGCGCGGCTTCCTCCGCAGCGGTGCGGCGCTGGCGGGCCAGCCCGCGGCGCTCATACAGCGAGGCGAGCGCCTGGTGGGCCTGGTCTGCCGCAGCGGCAGCGTCCGATACGGCTTGCAGTGTCCGAGCCGCCTCGGCGTCCCGGGCCGTCAGTACGCCCTGATGGTCCTCAAGTTCCTGGGCAAGGCGCAGGCGATCAGCAGCGTGCTGATCGGCGGCCTTCTCGTGGCGCTCCTGTTCCATATCGAGGTCGAAGGAGGTCGGCAGCCCGTACTTCTGCCGCTGCTCGATTGCCTTGCGCAGGGCGGTCGCGTCCCTGGTCGCCCTGCTTCGTGCGGCTTTCGCCTGAGCCTTGAGGCGTGCCGCCGCCTCATCGAGGATGCCGAAGCAGACCTCCAGGGTGAGTTTCATGTCCGCGACGCTGACCGAGCCGAAAGTGTCCCGTCCCGCATGGTGCTGCTGCAGGTACACCAGGACCAGCACACTGTCGATCGTGACGTTCCCGCGCGGGGTCTCCATGGCGGGGATACCCATGCGCTCCAGTGAGAAGGAGCCCGCCGCCCGTTCGCCAGCCTCAGGGCGTACAGCCAGCGGCTGCTCGACTTCGCCGGTGGTCTTGTTCAGGAAGGTCACCTGTTGGGCGGCGAGGTCCAGCGTGGCCGTCCAGACGCCCTCGTCAGTCACGAACTCGACCCGGATAGCGTCGCACTGCTCAACGATCACAGGTGTGAGGACCACGCTGGTGGCCCCCAGAGCCGCGAACGCCGTCTCCGAGATCGTGCTGCCCCCGGACCCGATACCGGCTCGAAGGTGCCGCATCGGTGCGTCGAGGTCGAGGCCACCCCATGCTCCGTCGATCAGGAATTCTTCCTTCAAGAAGGCAAACTTGCCCGCCATGCCATCCCTATCGTTCAGGCGCACTCCCTTGGCGGGATGCGTCGAACCGCATCAACGACCACTGCAATGGGCGGGTGCTGCGTGTGCTGTGTGTTCCATCCAACGAGCGATGCTGGCGGCGACAGGTTGAGATGCGCAGTTGACTGCCGAGACATGGTCGGCGTCCTGTTCGGGGACGCTGGTGGCTGAGTCAGCTACGACTGGCGCTCAGGAGGCTGTGCCCGGCGCGGTCTCCGGGGGCCAGACTGCTTATACCTGGCTTTGGGCTGCGGTGATCCGGTTGCGGAGGTGCGCGATGTCGAGGCCGAGACGGTCGGCGATGTCTGAAAGGCGGAATGAGGGATGCGGGAAATCAGAGGACGGGCAGGAGATCGTCGAGGGCTGCCAGCTTGCCGGAGCGGGAGGTGGCGCGTTCGGGGTCGTAGGAGTCGTCGAGCGGTTCGGCCAGGAAGTGCTCGGGCGCGTTGCAGATTTCTTGCAGCTGGTCGAAGAGCTTGAGCAGGAGGCCCTTGCGCGCGATGCCTTCGGAGGCGCGGATCTCGCGGAGGGTTTCGTCGGCGGCGTGCTGGTAGAGGGCGGCCTGCTCGGGGGTCAGCGTGACGATCCGGGGGCTGTGGACCTTGGGCGGGAGCTTCGACATCGCCCGCACCCGCGCCCATCTGATCACTCCCTTGCCCGGCGGCGTCGGACCGATGACCATTGCCGTCCTGCTCGCGCAGACCGTGGAAGCCGCCGCGAACCAACTCGGAATCCGGGAACACTGAAGTTCCTCGCTCAGAACTGGAGACCGCGTGTCGGGGCCGCCGCGACGGCGGTCCCGACCTGCTTTCGCAGGGCCGACAACCACCGTCGTGTGGTCTGCCAGGAGACACCCGGCACCGGTCCGGGCCACACTGGCAGTGCTGTGCGGATGAGGAGGTGGAAGGAATGGGCGTTGCAGCCGATCACACCGGCCCGTGGACCGTTGCCGACGTCCTCGCGCTGCCGGAGGACCGTAGTGTCCGGTACGAGCTGCTGGGGGAGTCTCTGATGATGTCCCTCGCCCCCGGACTGCGTCACCAGCGTGCCTCTTTTCGGCTCCACGTGGCCCTTGATGCCGCGGCCCGCGCCGCTGGCGCACCGGTCGAGATCCTGGAAGCCATCAATGTGACCCTACCGTCCGGTCTGGTGGTGCCAGACATCGTGGTCGTCGATGCCGGCGCGACAGTCGACGATGGTGTCAGTATCGATGCCGAAGCCGTCCAGCTCGCGGTCGAGCTGGTCTCACTTGGCAACAAGACGATGGACCGGAAGTTCAAGCCCATGCTCTACGCCGAGGCCGCGATCCCGTACTACTGGCGCCTGGAATTCGACCCGGCGCCCCGGCTCGTTATTACCGAGCTTGAGAACGGCCGGTACGTCGAGCAGACGACCGCTCTGTCCGGCGAGGTCACCCGACTCGATGCCCCGTTTCCCTTCGCGATCGACCCGGCCGGGCTCGCCCGGCAGTAGCCGGCCGACGAGTTGGCCGGTTGGGCTCATTGTCATCCGGTCGGTTCGCTCTCGCCAGATCCATCTGGAGGACGTGGGCCGGGTCCGAACCTGCAAGGTCTGTTCGATTGAGGACAAGGTCAAGTACGAGAGGGGCGTTCGAGGCCGGAAGCCCGAGAGTCAGTGTCGGCGCCATTCCTCGCTGGCGAAGACCCGGTAGTGGAACTTGCGCTCAACCCCCAAGCGGCTCGTGATCGCACTGACCTGGCGTTCCTTTTGCAGCTGGGCTTGGGCGTCGCGCATGAGTCACCCAACCTGGCCAGGGCAACGGCGGGCCGAATTTCTGCCGCCGCGCGGTGCAGGTACGCCTGGGGGCGCCGTGATGTATGAACTCGCCCCGCAATTCGAACACCTGATCTACTAAATGGGTGACGCCCTTCCGCTTCCCTGAAAACCTGGTCGCCCTCAAACGCCGACAGATCTGGATCTACAACCGGCTCGCCCTGCGCCCCGCCACCGGGGCGGCCGAGCTGCGCCGGGAGCTGATCCGGCTGTCCTGCCTGATCAGCTCCAACCCGTATTGGGCGGAACACGGCTGGAGCATGGCAGGTCGGGTCGAGCTGTCCCGGGCCGCCCAGAGCGGGCCGGACGGAGTACGGGAACTGGCCGCGCGCTGGAACGGCGAGAAGTTCGTCATCACCGAGCCCGAGGCACAGCCCTGAAGCGGGTGGGCGGCCTGCCCGGACGGGTCTGTCGGCCGCAGTCAGTTCTACCGCGGCAGGACCGACCACGGCCTCGGCCGGCGTCTTTGTGATGCGATCACGTCCTCACCGCACAAGGATCGGAGTACGGGAGGTGGCCCGGCCGCGCCCCTGTCTCCGCGCGGGGTCAGCGCGCCTTCCTGGCGTGCTGGTCCGCTTCCCGTCCCACTACCCGCCAGGGGGGCCTGGAGGTAAGCATGCCGCGGCCCTTGTGGACCGGAGCCATCAGCTTTGGCCTGGTCACGATTCCGATCAAGGTCGTCAGCGCGACCGAAGACCTCTCGGTTCACTTTCGCCAGGTCCACCTGGAGGACATGGGCCGGGTGCGCACGCGCAAGGTCTGCTCGATCGATGATGAGGTTGTGCCGCCGGAGGAGATCGGCAAGGGCTACGAGCTCACGAAGGACGAGGTCGTCCCGGTCACCGATGACGAGCTCGACGAGATGCCGTTGCCGACCGCGAAGGCGATCGAGATCGTCGCGTTCGTCGACGCCGACGGCATCGACCCGATCCGGATCAGCGACTCATACTTTCTCGCGGTCGACGGACAGGTCGCTGCCAAGCCTTACACCCTGCTCCGCAAGGCACTGGAGCGGTCCGACAAGGTCGCGGTCGCGAAAATCGCGTGGCACAACCGCGAAAGGCTGGGGCTGCTTCGGGTGCGCGACGACGCGATCGTGCTGCACGCGATGCGGTGGCCCGACGAGATCCGCAGCCCCAAGTCCCTCGCTCCCAAGAACGTCGACCTGGACGACGACGAGATCGAGCGTGCCGTCCAGCTCACCGACACCATGGCCCTCGACGACATCACCGGCTTCCGGGATGAGTACCGCGACGCCCTGGAGGAACTGATCGAGGCGAAGGTGGAAGGCACCGAGCTCCCGGGGCCGGCCGAGGGCGGGGAACGGGAATCCGGGAAGGTCGTCGACCTGATGGCCGCCCTGAACGCCTCCGTCCAGGCGGCCAAGGAAGGCCGTGGTGAACACGGCGGCCGGGACGCCACCGTGCACACGATGCAGCCACGCAAGAAGACCACAGCCAAGAAGAATGTCGCCACGGCCAGGAAGACCACCGCGAAGAAGACCACGGCCGGGAAGAAGCACACGGCGAAGAAAACCACGGCCGCGAGGAAGCGCAGCGCGTCCTGAGCGGGCGCCTGGGCGGGATGGCCATGATGAGCTTGCCGCGGATTGCTCCGATGCTCGCGACGCCGGGTGCCCTGCCTCCCGTGGCCGTGGAATACCGGTGGGCGTTCGAGGTGAAGCAGGACGGGCAGCGGGCCATGGTCTACCTGCCCGGTGACGGAACGGTGCTCTTGCGCTCTCGGTCCGGGGCGGACATCACGACCGTCTACCCGGAGCTCGCGGCACTCGGGTCCGGGCTCGGCCGGCCCGCGATCCTGGACGGCGAGATCGTCGCGCTCGACGACGAGGGGCGCAGCGACTTCGAGCTGCTTCAGTCCCGTATGGGCCTGGCCTCGGCGGTGAAGGCGGCCCGGATGGCCCGCCTGGTGCCGGCGTATCTGGTTCTGTTCGATGCCGTGTACCTGGACGGCCGCGTTCTGGCCGGGCTGCCGTACACCGAGCGCCGGAGTCTCCTCGAAGGCCTCAGCCTGAACGGACCGCACTGGTCGACGCCCGCCGCGGTCGTCGGACACGGCGCGCAAGCACTGGAAATGACCCGGAGCGCAGGCATGGAGGGCGTCGTCGCGAAGCGGCTCGCATCCGTCTACGAACCCTGTGTCCGCTCCCGCTCGTGGATCAAGATCCGGCACGTCCGGACCGTCGATGTGATCGTGGGCGGGTGGGTGCCCGGCCGCGGCCGGCTCACTGGTCTGCCCGGAGCCCTGCTGGTAGGAGAGGCGCACGAAAGCGAGCTGCGGTACGTGGGCAGCGTCGGCACCGGATGGAGCGACACTGAACGCACCACACTCGCCGACCTGCTCTGTGTCGCCGCGACCGACGAGTGCCCCTTCGACAGGACGCCGGGCGTGGCCGGCGCGCGATGGGTACTGCCGCGCCTGGTCGGCGAAGTCCGCTATGCCAGCAGAACAAGAGCGGGCCTACTGCGACACCCTTCCTGGCACCGGCTGCGCCCCGACCTCGCCCCGGACGACATCACCTGACCCGGGCACCTTCTACTGCGCCGGTGAGGAGGGCGGTTCCGAGTGGGGTGGTGGTGTGCCGGACGGTGTTGGCGTGTCGGAGGCTGGTGATCAGACCGGCGGCTCGCAGGGCGGTGGCGTGTTCCGAGGCGGAGGCGGGAGAGATGCCCAGGCGCTCGGCGAGTTGTTTGGTGGTGTGGCCGGCAGAGTCAGTCAGGGCCTCCAGGGCGGCTGCGCGGGTGCGGCCCAGTAGCGCCGCCAGGGCTGTCGGCGCGCCAGGTCGGGCGTGCGAGGGCTCGATGACGAGATCGCCGGTCTTGAGGTCCCGGAGTGGTGGGTACACGAGCACGGGGGTGTCGAAGTCATTGAGCAGGGCGCGGGGGCGGGGCCCGCAGAAGATGTGGGCGCACAGGAGCAGTCCACGTCCTTCCAGGTGGAAGTCAGCCTCGCCGTGTTCGGGGAGGCCGGGAAGTTCCAGGATCGGTTCCCGCCAGCGCACCTGCGGGTGCACTCCGGCCAGTACTGCGCCGACCCCGGCGTGAGCCATGGTGTGCACGCGCCAGGCCCGGTCTGCGTCCAGCATGGCCCGTATGCGGTCGGTGAAGGGTGTGACGGCGATGTCGTAGTAGGCCGACAGTGCGTCGGCCACCGCGTCCAGTGCCTCGCGGTGCCCGTCGGCCAGTTGTCCCACCCACGTGGGCGGGCGTTGGTGGGTCGACAGGCGGTCTATATCGATGGCGAGGCGTTTACGTGGGGTGGCTCGGATGGCCTCGAAGGCCCCGGCGTCGGGGGATGCCTGCTCACCGGGGGTGAGGAAGTCCGGTACCCAGCCGGAGACCGGCACCAGGGAACCGAGCAGTGGTGCCTGAGCGGGCAGCCGCGCCAGGACGTGACGCCGCCACGCAGAAAACAGTGGGCCGGAGCTGCGACGGAGCACTTGCAGACTCATCACCGCCTCACTCACCGGCAGCGCGCTGCTCCGAGCCAGCACCACTCTCGCAAGATCCTTCGCGGTGAAGTGCATACGTAACATACAGCCTCCGGTGTCCGATTTTCTGGCGTCGTGCCTGCCTGATCAGGGACATTCGGCTACACCCGACGGTCGTTGTCGATATTGCCCCCGGCCAAAGATGCTGTGTCCAGGACAACTTCGAAGCCCGGCTCAACACGCACAGGTCGGGAAGCAGCGAAAGTGGGAGTGACTTATGTCGAGACGTCTCCGTACGACCCTTGCATGCCTCGCCCTGGCTGCGGGCATTGCCTCCTCCACCGCCACGCCGGCTGCTGCTGCGGATGGCTGGCAGCCCGCGACCGATGTCATGGACAGCAGTTACAACAACGGCTACAGCAAGGAGTGCACCTACTCCGGGGCGGACTTCTTCGAGACCGGCGAGGGCTGCTTCCAGCCCTACGGTGAGTGGGTCTGGATCCGTGACCTGGACGCCAACAACTTCCCGGTGGGCGTGTCATGGAGCTGGACCGGCGGCTCGACCAGCCGCTCCGGCGTCATCTACTTCACGGGCGGTAAGGCGGCGGGCTGGGCCAACGTGAACAAGAGCTTCGCCGAGGGCGGAACCTTCACCTGGAATGTCTGCGAAGTCAACACCGCCAAGCGAACGATCTACTACAACACCTGCGGTCCGTCGCAGTCGACAACCACCTGACAGTCAGCACTTGTTCTGATCCCTGGCGCTTCATACGGTGTGGATGCGCGTGCTCGGTAGCAGCCGTCGCAGCCGAAGCGTCATCACCACTTCACCGGCCCGGCTGTGCCGGGCCTTGGCGCTGAGCCTCTTCCAACGCGGATGACGCGGGCTGGTTGGCGTGCCCTGGCCGTGGTGAACAACGAAGCTCCTGGTAGGACGGGTTCTCGGCCAAGAGTGCCTGTGACGCCCGGGAGCTTCGTGTGCTTGTCCACCCGTCGGCTCCTGTTGCCGAATTCGCTGAGTGGGGTGGTCCTGGTCCGGGACGACCTCTCTCCCCGTCGTTCTCCCGTCACCGGCCGTGGAGGTGATGCGCATGTCCATGTATTCGGAACTCTGGTCGCGGCCGCGTCCTCGATCAGCTTCGGGGACAAACCCCGCCGTCGTGAAGGAGTCGGGACTCACATCAGGCGCAGAAGCACCAACGACGATTCCGGCGAGCATCAACAGACAGACGAAGGAGTGGAGGGCGCAGTACGAGGCGGCAGATGACGACCCAGCAGGAGCCCGGTTCAGCGCGCAAGGCGAGCCGATTCCCTGGAGCGACGATCCGAGCGCGGCCCGGTCCCCACGCCTACGGCGTGCGTCGCGCCGGGGCCGGCCCCGAGAACTGAAGTCAGGAGTCGCTGAAGCGGGCGGCGGCGGCCGCGTACTGCGGCGCGGCACGTGTCGCGCAGTCCGGGCCGGTGGGCCCTCAGCGGGCCCGCCGCCAGGAGCAGCCCGTGGGCACCACGCCTAGTCGGTCGTGTGTGTGGGGTAGACCTGGACGTCGGTGTAGGCGCCCTTGATGTCTCCCGCGCCCGCGGGCCACTCCAGGCTCACGGTGTGGGTCTCGTTCGG
>NZ_JBSFBQ010000090.1:0-21270 GCF_053593015.1 Streptomyces sp. NPDC002403
GGCGAGCACACTCCGGTCGACCGGGACGACACGCTCACCCTGCTGTTCCTGTGCTGCCATCCGGCGCTGAGCCCGGCCTCGCAGATCGCGCTGACGCTGCGCGCGCGGGAGCGCCGACACCGTGGTCAAGCCGAGCGACGACAGCGTGAAGCACGGCCGATGCCTGCGCTGCGAGAAGGACTTCCAAGCCACGCCCT
This sequence comes from Streptomyces sp. NPDC002403, assembly GCF_053593015.1. Classification (NCBI taxonomy): domain Bacteria; kingdom Bacillati; phylum Actinomycetota; class Actinomycetes; order Kitasatosporales; family Streptomycetaceae; genus Streptomyces; species Streptomyces sp. NPDC002403. The sequence goes on from NZ_JBSFBQ010000090.1 coordinate 198, forward strand.
GTCCGGTCTGCGGGAGCTACCGCGTCGACGGCTCCTACGGCATCTCCGGGATCCGGTTCACGACGCTGCCGCAGACCGTCTACTGCAAGGACTGCCGGAGCGAGATCCCGGCCCCAAGGGACCGTCCGAGCGCTAATCCTTGCCGCCGAAGCCCTCGTCGAAGCCCTTGAGGACGGGGTCTAGTTCGGCTGCCGCGCCGCACAGGGCGCATAGCCGGGTGCCGGGGTGCTGTGCCGCGTCCAGCGCCCGGTCCAGGGTGAGGACCGGGGCCCCGGCCGGTGCTGCCTCGCAGTCGACGGCGTGCACGACGCCCCGGATGGGCCCGCGCCCGCCGGCCTTCGACAGCACCCAGCCGGACGGGCGGCGCGGTCCCAGCGCCTGCTGGACGAGCGAGGGCGGCTCCAGGTACTCGTCCGGCGCGCGCACCCAGGCCCGGTACTCGGCAGGCTCCACGGAGTCCCCGGGCCCGTTTCGGTACGACGGAAGGCCCACCTCGTACAGCCATCCGTCGGGCAGCTGGCGCCGAGACCACAGGTGCGCAACGACCTCCTGGTCCCCGGGCAGCAGCACCCGGATGGGCATTGGCACCGGCTCGGGGGCGGAGGACGTCGTCATGCCTCCCACCGTACGGACGGACGCCGCCAGTGTGACGAAGCAGCCTTGTTGGCAAGGGTCGGCGCAGGTTGTCGCTGGCCAGTAGGGCATGACGCTACGTAGTTGGCAGAGATGGCACACGGCAGTTGGCGAGCTGCGGTCACGGGACAGAGATGCGCCTGAGTGTGACTGAGTACGTCCAGTCCAGGGCGGTGTTGATGCTGTCTGTAAATGATCTTTCACGGAGTGTGATTCCGTGGGAGAGTCGAGCGCGCTTACTGTGCGTGACCCCTGCGTCCGGCCAGGCCGGACAGCACCTCGCCACGTTCGAAGGATGTGCCCGTGACCAGTATCGAACCAGAGCCCCCCGTCGAGACGGCCAATGCGGGATGGCAGCGAGGCCCGGCCTGGGCCACCTTGCCGGCCGAGCCCCTGGAGAAGAGGGTCGACGTCCGTTCAGCCGCCGCCGGCCTCGACTTCATCCGAACCACCGAGGGCCACCTCGACGAGCTGACCAACGTTCTTCAGCGGATGCGCGTGCTGTCGATCCAGTCGGCGAACGGCACCTACAGCGAGGAGGACCGCTCGGCCATCCAGATCGAGGTCGACCAGCTGACCGACGAGATCGCCCGCATCGCCGACCAGGCCGACTTCAACAAGATGCGGATGCTCACTGACGCCTCCGCAGAGAGCAACGTGAAGGCGGCCGATGAGCTGGGCATGACGCCCGCAAAGATCAACACTCCGGCATCGCTGTCCAATGCCCAGGCGTCCTGGACCCTGCGCGTCCACGTCGGCGCGAACACCAACGAGGCGCCGGCCGTGAACATCTACGCCGCCAACATCCAGCACCTCTTCGCCGGTGAGGCCGCCGCCCCGGCCGATCAGGGCGCAGCCGCCCCGGCCGACCAACAGGACGGCGCAGGAGCCCAGGGCGGGGCCGCCGTGGCAGGTCCGGTGAACGTCATGACGGCGATCGACGCCAACTCCTCCATCGCGAAGATCGATGTCGCGATCAAGACCGTCACGGACCAGCGATCGAACCTGAGCGCGTTCAGCAACCGCCTGGAGTCCGCGATCCGCGCCGCGAACGTCACGGACGCCCGCGACAAGCTGCTGGCGGCCATCGGCACCGAGGCCCAGCGCGTCGCGGACATGTCCGCGGGCCAGGCATCCGCGGCACTGGCGGAACTCACCCGCGCTTACTCCACGGTGGCCTCCCATGAGGCAGGCCTCGTGAGTCTCCTGGGGTTCAACGGGGAACGGCCCGACCCGGCGATGGGGTGGTATCTCCTGGGGAATGGCTACCGGGCCTTCAACCCCGTGCTCATGCGGTTCCACTCCCCGGACAGCTCGTCTCCCTTCGATGGGGGCGGACTCAATCCCTACGCATACTGCCTGGGAGACCCCATTAACCGCGTGGACCCCACCGGGAACTGAGGTTCCTGGACTCGGCCGCCCACGTTCCTGGGACTGGGACCGTGATCAGCGCCAGCGGGCGGCCAGGCACCGGCACCAGAAGTATGGCCGAGCCTCATTCAGCCTGCTCAGAGCCCGCATCCTGCTTCAGTCGTATTCATCACGCAAGAGCGGTCAGAGCGCGGTACCTGGCCAGAATGGCCAGCTACCGCGCTCAGTCACAAACACCGATACCCGGCCCGACCTGCGCGGGCTCCGAAATCTGTCCACAGGTGATCCGTGGCCTCCTGGTGGCATGAGCGATCACGAGCAGCAGCAGCCGGCCCCGCGCCGCGGCAAGGTACTGGAGGCCCTCGCGCGGGCGGAGCGGAAGGTTTTCACCCGGCCCGCGCCGAAATCCGCAAAGGCTCAGGTTTAATTCCTTCTCACACGCACGAAGGACTCAGCGCGGAACCTGGCGGAGCGCCTTGGCGTCTCGACCCGGACGGTGGAGCGCTACCGCGCCGGGAAGCTGACGAAGCCATAGAAGCGGCTCCAGGCCGCGCTGGTGGAGGCGACCGAATCCGAGTGGTAACCGCAGGTCAGGGCACAGGCGCGGGAACAGGCATCTACCTCCGGCGGCATGATGGTGACCGTGGTCGCCTACTTCGGGTTCACCGCCTCCGGGGCCTCGGACGACGGCCGTCAGCGGCACGTCACTACCGCGATCTCACCCACCTACGCCGCTCAGATACTCCAGCTTCAGGAGGCTGGTGCGACGGAGGAGGACTCGCATCCGATCGTCGCGAAGGCCATCACCGAGTCCTATTTCACGGACTGGGGTTCCCAGTGCGATGGGCTGGTCGCAAATTTTACGGACGTCCAGTCGATAGATTTCGAGTTCTGACACGGTCGAATTCTCGGCCTGCTATAAAACGTATTTGAGCCGAAGCACGATGGCTGTCACCGAGGCAGGTGTGCTGTCACCAGGGCCACCGGACGGTGAGTGCTGAGCAGAGTTCTGGACCGCTGTGCAGTCTCAGTTGTCCACGCCGGCTTCCCATTTGCGTCGGCGCAGCACATAGTCGCTGAAGAGGTGTCGGCTCCGGTCGAGCAGTTCACCCACCTCCGCGTCGCTGTGCCGCCCGTCCGGCGATGGATGCCAGCGCTGGACTGATTGTCCGGCCCAGGTGCGCAGCTTGATATCCGGGTCCTCGAGCAGACCGACCGCCGCCCGTAGCGCCACGACGCCGCCGCGCGCGTCGAGCAGCCGGAATGCGCCGACGCGGACGTGCCGCGGCCGTTCGGAGCTGGTGCGCTCCCATAGCCAGTCGGCGGGCAGTTCCTTGGCCGAGGGCAGCAGGGCGGTGGCGGTCTCGCGGACGACCCCGGCGGCAGGGTCGTCGAGGAGCGGCCACAGCTGCTTCGCATCCACGCAGTCCAGTGCCCGCAGCCCTGCCACCGCTCGCGCCCGTATCCCGGCCGCCGGGTGCACGAGCAGCGGCCGCAGCAGCCCGGCGTCCGCGCGGTTCCCGCACTCGGCCAGCCCGATGACCGCACCGGGCGGCAACTCGGGGTTGCCCGGTGCTGTGCACCGCTCCCGGTACCAAGCCGCCGGGTCGTTTCCCAGCTGTCGTACGACATACCGGGCACACGCACGCACGAGCGCGGAACGGTCGCTGAGAAACAGCTCGGCCTGCTTTGACCGCCCCGCCCGTCTCAGCGCGGTGACGCCGGCCGAACGGGTACGCGGGTTGTGTGCGGACAACAGGGGAGGCAGCACATCCTCGTAGGCATCCTCATCCCCCAGAGCCGTGAGCGCCGCTGTGGCACACAGGTCCTGGACCACGGTGTCCTGGCCCCGCGCGGCGGCACGGGCCAGCTCAGCGGGACGGAGCAGTCGGCCCTCGATGGCCAGCCGGTACGCGAACCGCCTGACGATGCGGTCGGGGTCAGCGAAGAGAGCAGCGAGCTCCCTGTGGGATGCCTGGCGCAGGATCTGGCCAAGCACCTCGACGCCGAAGGTACCTCTGTCGCGGCGGCCGACGCGGAGGATGAGCGGCGCGAGGTCGAGGGCAGAGTCCACGTTCAGGGCCTCGCGCAGCAGCTGCCGGGCGTGCTCGCGCACCGGGTCGACCCAATCGGCGCAGCGGATCACCACCAACGGCAGCAGACCTGGGTATCGAACCGACTGACGCACCGCCTCCTGACGGATCCGCCCGTCGCGGTGGCAGAGCGCGAGTGCGAACCGAGACTCACCGAGCTGAGTCAGGTCGGCGGGCAGTGGGGTGGAGTGCTCCCACCCCGGCATGAACTGCGGGCGGTTCCAGGCCACCTCACGCACTCCTGCGTCCAGCGCGAGCCAGTCGCCGGGGTCGGCGACATCAAGCGTGCTTTGAAGCGGCGCACCTCCCGCGAGCCGTGTCGCTGCCCCGTCCTCGATGTCCTCAAGCATTCCCGCCCCTCCAGCAGTCGTACCAGACGATCGTAGAATGCGGGGTTCGCGTAGGGCGCGTGAAATATGGCCCGTGATCGCCGAGGGCCGCCGCGCGGCACCGTGCCCACCAGAAGTCGGACGCGGTGACATCGCCCCTGCTTCGCTTGCCGCTGGTGGCAGGTAGCGCGCCGCATCGGTGACAACCACCATGCGTTGTCCTACCGAAGCCGCAGGCCAGCGGATGCCGATGGTGACAACTATCGTGCTTCGGCAGATCCACGGGCCGAGGTACAGCGCTCTGGCGGCGCCCCGCCCTGATTCTCCGCCACGAATACGAGGCCGACTGGCTTCGCTCACGAAGAACGGTTCTGGCTCAACTTCTGTGGACCACACCGGCCGAGTGTCATGTCCGACCCGAGCGGCCATGCCGGCCTCCTGGGCCGGAGGTAGCGGTACGGGGCGTCGATCCTGTCCTTGTCCGTGCTCCAGGGCTGGTGATCCGCCCTTGCAGGCCGCCGTATAGAGTCCGGGCCATTCGCCACTGGGGAGGGGCATTCATGCTGGTGAAGCGTGCGATTCGGGCAATGGCGTTCGCCACCGTCCTGGGACTGTCCCTTGCGGCGTGCGAGACGCGTACCGGCTATGCCACTGATGCCGACATACCGGAGTCGCTGGGCGCGGACGGGACGAGCATCGTGGTCGGCGATGAGGGCGCGGGTACCACCGTCCGGCTCTTCGAGGATCTGCGCTGCCCCTTCTGTGAGGAGTTCGAGACACAGGGCGCCGGGGCCGAGCTGAACAAGCTGACTCAGAAGGGTTCGGTGCAGGTCCACTACACACTCGCATCCTTCCTCGACGACAGGCTGGGCGGCAACGGCTCGAAGAAGGCCGCGAACGCGCTGCGCGCTGCACTGGCAGAGGGCAAGTTCGTCGAGTACCACCAGGTCCTCTACGCGCATCAGCCAGATGAAGCGGTCGACGGCTTCACCAACGAGTTCCTACTGAAGATGGCATCGCGCGTAGAGGGCCTGCGCGGGCCGGGCTTCGACGCTGCGGTCAGGACGGTGCAGTACCAAGGTTTCGTCGCCGCATCCGAGAATGCCTACGAGGACTCCAGTGTCAGTGCCATTGGTACGCCGACACTGGAACTCAGCGGCGTGGAACTGCCAGAGTTCGAGAGGGGCTACCTCGCCTACTACACCGGGTAGCCCGCTTGGACCGCAAGGCCCTGATACCTCCCGGTCGGCTCCCCAGCACCTGGCAGCAGACTTGATACACCGTGTCTGCTCCACGCAACCTGTGCCAGAACCCGAACAAGGTTCTGGCACAGCTTCTGCGATGCCACTCCGCCTCTACTCGTGCTCGCGCCGGGTCAACCCGCTGACCTGCTATTTCCGCGCGCTTCCCGAGTCGACGTAGCGATCGACAGGCCGTAATCACAGAAGTTGTGCCAGAACCACTACTCGTGAATAAAGCCAGGCCGACGATGACCACGCCCCGGCGTACCGCCCGCCGTCCGCTCGCCCCGCGCGTCGCTGAGCCCCGCGAGCCGCTCGACCCCGCCCGCATCGGTCGCCGCGAAACATCCGGCGCCGGGCGAAGGGGATGGACGCCGGCGCCATCGCGGCGGCCCTCAAGGAAGCGCGGTTCGACGCGCGGCAGGCTTCCCGGCACGAGAACCTGGCTGACGACGTCCGTGGCCCGGCGGAGCTCGCGGAGTGGGAGCGCCTCGCCCAGCTGCTCGCCGACGCGGCCCCGGGCGCGTCACGGAGTCCACGTAAGTTTCCGAAGCTCGATCGCCGGTCACCGGAAGTCATATTCGGTGCGGTACGGCTCCGTCCTGCCAGCGGTAGAGGTCGCGTAGCAGGGAAACCTCGGCGCCGTGATGGATCAGCTCCTTGTTGACGTGCAGGACGATGCCCTCCATGGGAAACCGCTCGGGACCCACCGTGGGCGGATTCTCCAGGTCAGCGTCCGAGAGCTCGCGGACCCCCGCGTTCCATCTCCCGTACATCTCATCGAGCTGTTTTAGCGCCTCGTCAGCGGTCCCCGCGTAGGCGAATGTCTGGGAGTCGACGTCCTGGCCGCCGAAGTGCCATCCGACCCGATAGCCCAGGCACGAGACGATGATGTGCGCCAGCCGCCAGGCAATCGTGGTCACCGGTGCCGGCACCGGGTCAGGGGACGCGGAGTCCATCGTCCACTTCCCCGAACCTGCCGACATCGGTGCGGCCGACGTGCCACGTGGGCGGATGCTCCAGCAGCCGCGCGCCGGCTCCCAGAAGTACTCCTCGTCGGTAAGACCGTCCAGCCGTGGCCGCAGGTTCTTGCGCCAGTACCAGTCCAACTGCTCCGCGAGCCGCTCGCTTCTTGTCATTGCCGCACACTACAGACCCGTCGAGCAGAGTCATCGTCGCCGTCTGCGGTCATCCTCCACTGTCACAAACCCGCAGGCAGTCATCTCTAACTGGCACAGAAGTCAATTGATCGGCCTTCGCTGGCAATCGATCAACACCCACTGACACGGGTCAGTAGTCGCGGAGACCGGGTTCGGCTGGAGTGGTCCCGGGCCCGGTTGCCCGGCGATACCGTGGTGGGGCCCGCCAGTTCTGCCCTCTGGAGTCCTCGATGAGCGAACAGCCGGCCCCCGCCGATACCGCCGCCCGGCAGCTGGAGCCCGCGGCCGCCGACGCGGTCCGCGCGTACGCGGCCAAGACTCGCGCCGGCGCCGACCGGTTCGCCGCGGCCCTGGAGGACATCGCCACCAACGGCCTGCCCGACCCCGAGCAGTGCACCCCGTGGGAGGAGCTGCGCGAGGCCCACCTCACCCGCCTCGCCGCCCAGCGCCCGGCCGTCGACTGATGGCCCCGTAGTACGGCCCACGCCGCGCTCGGATCGCGTTCTTCGACTCCGCCGCCAAGCAGCTGGAGAGCCTGACCAGCGAGGCGGAGATCCACGCCCTGGACCGCGCCCTGGTCGTCGTCTCCGTCGACCCCGACGTCGGTCAGCCGATCCCCGGCGACACCGCCGGCCCCCAGCTTCGGCAGTACACCGACGACGTCGAGCAGGTGCGCGTCCTGTACTTCGTCACGGCGCTGCGCACCGTCGTGGTCGTCGCCTACATCGAGGTCTAGCCCATCCAGGCCGGTACGCCGCTGACCCGTCTCATAGAAGCTTGACCAGTCTCAGCGAAGTTTGACCGGAACGGCGGCTGCTGCTCTGCGGCTGGTTCAGCAGTCGGTGGAGCTCTCCGCTGGTGGCCACGGCCCCTCGAAGGCCGGCCCGCAGTCGTGCGGCAGGTGGGTCACCACCAACGCGGCCGCCTCGTTCGGTGTGAGTGACTCGCCCAGGACACGCGGCGACGCACCCCGTGGTGCGTACACGATGCAGGATTGCGCGTCGCCGACGATGAACGGCAGGTCGTTGCTCCATGGGAACTGCGTGTTGCGGTGAAAGGTGAGCGCCCCGTGGCTCGGAAACGGGAACAAGGCCCGCAGCCGAGGTTCGGCGTAGGCGGCCTCTATGACTACGGGCTCTCCCCGTCGCGCCGTGGGATGCCCCTCCAGCATGAGCCGCCAGGTCTTCTCGACAACCGTCTCCTCAGCCATCCCGCGATCATGACGTCTGTACTCGGCCGGGACAAACCGTTCCACCCTGATGGTCAAACTTCGATGAGACTCACCAAACTTCGCTGAGACAGGTCAGCGAGCTGGGCACGCTGGAGCAGACCGGGCCCCGCGACGGCGACAATGCAGTCCGCGACGAGCTCACCCGCCGCGCCGGCGGGTACGTCCAGGCCGACGTCGACGCCTGGCTCGCCTACGCCCTGGCCGCGCGCCTCGGGCACTACCGCGACCCGGCCGCCCGCGAGACTGCCGCCGGCCCCCTGCCGCCGCCACTGCTCGCCCACGCCGCGCTGCTCACCGAACTCGCCCACCTCGCCCCGGGCGTCGGCGTCGACCAGCTGGCGTTCGCGGCCCGGCTCGCCACCACCGAATCCGAAGCCGGTACCCTCGCCGCGTTCCTCGCCCGCGCCCGCTCCGACGCGAGCTGACCTCACCCTGTGCAACCTCCCAAACCTCCCAGATCCCTGGGGGAGACCTGGCAGGCATCTGAGGGACAGGGGCCAGAAATGCCCCGGAACACCCGGGATGCCTAGGAAACTGAGAGGCCGTTTCTCCAGGCAGCCGCGTTCCTGGGAGGCGAGCTGGGAGCCTGGGAGGCGGAGGGTGCGTACGCACTCCCCAGGCCGTGCCATGCTGACAGAAAGTGTCCTGTGACATCGAAGTTGGACTGTCCGCCATCGAAGTCGCACTGATCAGACAAGTGCCGGTCCTAGGGGATCACGGGCCGGGCCGCATCGATGGAACGGCGCCGGTCCGGAGCCCGGCGGGTGGTGCACTGCGGGCGCCAGGTCGCCACCAGTGCGAGGGCCAGGAGCAACTCGGCGATGTCGCCGCCGTAGTACATGATTTCCGCGCCGCGCTGGACCTGGTCGACGGGTGCGTGGATGTTGATGCCGAACCCGCCGTACATCAGCTGTGAGATGAGCGCGTGCGCGGCGATGGCCGCCCCCAGAACCACCAGCCGCACCGGCACACCAGGCCGGGCGGGGGCCGGGTCGGGACCGGCGATGACGTAGGCGAACAGGCATCCGGCGAGCAGGAAGTGCGCATGCAGCAGACCGTGCAGTCCGGTGTTCGCCGACATCGCGTTGTACAGCGGCGTGAAGTACAGCAGGGCCAGTGTGCCCACGCTCAGCACCAGCGCGGTGACCGGATGGGCCAGCGCATGGGCCGGCCTGCTCTGTACCAGGCCGGTCAGCCGTCGGCCCTGGTGAGACGGCAGGTTCCGCAGCACCAGCGTGACCGGGGCTCCCAGCACCAGCCCCAGCGGTGCGTACATGCCGATCAACAGGTGCTGGAGCATGTGGCCGCGGAAATCGCCGTGTGCCCACTGCGCGACAGGGGGCAGCAGAGCGGCCGCCAGCAGGCCACACCCGGCCAGGAACCACCCGGTACGCCAGCGGCTCCACCCGGCCTGTCTGTTGCGCCGCCGCGCGCGGGTCGCCAGCAGCAGATAGGCGCTGGCCAGCAGGACGACGAACACCGCGGGTACCAGCACCTCCAGTGGCAGGCTGCCAGGCTCCTGGTGGTGTGCAGGATGGCCGGTCATGCGTGCCGCGTTCCTCGCACCGGTCCGACACCTTCCGGGTCGAAAGGCGCCGCGCGACGCTGGATCATCCATCCGACCACGACCAGGATCGCGCCCAGCAGCAGGAACCCGAGGTCCCACCAGATCTGCTGGTCTCCGGCGTAGACGTGGTGGATGCCCAGGATGTGGTGGTCGAGGATGCCCTCGACAAGGTTGAACAGGCCCCAGCCAGCCAGGATCCAGCCCCACAGCGCCGCCGATGTCCACACCTGGCGACGGTGATGCGTCACCCGCGCGTACAAGATCGCCAGGCCCGCGAGGACCGCCACCCAGCAGATCGCGTGGAAGATTCCGTCCCACACGGTGTTCATCTCCAGCCCGGAGACGGTGTTCGCCGGGTAGTACTTCACACCGATCCGGTCATGGTTGGTGCTGGTCAGCATGTGGTGCCACTGCAGCAGCTGGTGCAGCAGAATGCCGTCGACAAAGCCGCCCAGGCCCACTCCGAGGATGATGCCTGGCAGCTGCAGACTCCGGGGCCGCTCGCCCGCCACCGCTCCCTGACTCTCAGCGCTGACGCTGCTCGACATCGCGTTTACCTCCGCTGAACTGGTGCTCGATACCCGGGCGGTTACCCAGGCGTCAGCCTTTCCACCAGAGCAGCCGTTCCTCGCCCGCGCACCCTGAGAAGCGCCAGATGGATGTGGCCCGGCGGACCGCAACTCAACGCGATCTCGGGGTGCCAGCAACATCCCTTGGGTACTGCGAGACCCTCGCCTCGTACCTGTAGCCGCTGCCCGCTGCTCCTGGCTCGTGCTCCTGGTCGTGCTGCTCCTGGTGCTGCATGGTGACTCCGAAGGCAGCGCAGCATTCGCACGACCCAGTCGGCACACGGGTGCTGCTCGTGCAGCAGGGCTGGCCCCGGTGGTTGCAGCAGAGAGCGGGTGCTGGTTGTCGATGAGGCTCAGCGCCTGTCCGTGCCGTGCCTGGAGTATCTGCAGAGCCTGTGGGACCGCCCCGATACGCGGATCACGCTGGTGCTGTGCGGGGCGGGTAGCGAGCGCTCGTTGGCCCGGTTGCCGCATCTGGCATCGCGCATCGGCGCGTGGCAGGAGGTTCCACGCCTGGCCGGAGCGGAAGCAGTGGCTGTGATGACCAGCTTTCATCCGCTGTGGCGCACCGTTCCGGCCTCGGATCTGACGTGGATCGATCAGCCGTGTGCGTACGGCACGTTCCGCACGTGGGCCGCCTTGACCGCGCACCTGCAGAACGCGCTGCTCACCACCGCTGACGCGGCCGTTGATCGGGCTTTGCTGGGACGACTGTTCCAGCGGGTCGTGCCGCCGCTGTGACTGCAGCGCCCCTGTACGGACGGGAGAGCGATCGCACTTTCCCAGCACCCGCAAGAGATGACATCCCACCCGCGTGAAGGGAGCTGACATGGAGGACGGTGACGCGGTCCGAGCACGCGGCGGACTGCCTGCGGCGTCGAGGACGGCTCTGCGCGGTCCGGCTGTGCGGCGGCTGCTCGCACTGCGGGCGGGGAAAGGGCTGACAGCAGGACATGTACGGGTGGCTGCAGACGCGCTGGGGGTGTCGGAGCGCACGGTTTGGCGCTGGCTGGCCGCCGCTCAGAGCGATGAGACCGCGGCCGCCTACCCTGGCGCACGCTCCGGGGGCGATGCGAGGTTCACGATCACGCCTGAAGTCCGTGGACTGTTGGCACTGTGGAAGGGGAACGTGCGGGCGGTTCATCGCGAGCTGGTCCTCCGTGCCGCTCGGCAGTCCCCGCCTGCGGACGCACCGTCGCTGACGACGCTGCATCGGGCGATCCGCCGTGATCTGACGCTGGGGGAGCGGGCCGGGCTTGCTGGTGGTGAACGTGAGGCCCGTAAGCATGATGTGTTCCTGGCTCGGCCGCGGGGCTGGCGCAATCAGGTGTGGGAGACCGACCACATGCAGGCACCGGTGCTGGTCGATGTCGAGGGCAGGGCCCGCAGGCCGTGGATCACCTGGTTCACCGACTGCGCCACCAACGCGATTACGGGTGTGGCCGTCACACCGGGAGATCCGTCGCGGGAGTCGGTGCTGGCCGCGCTGCGCTCCGCTGTCCTGCGCGAGGACCCCTACGGACCCTTCGGCGGCCTGCCCGAGAAGGTACGAGTCGACCGCGGCAAGGACTTCCTGTCCCGGACGGTGACCGCCGCGTTCGCTCTCCTCGACGTGACGGTGGAGGACCTGCCCGCCTACACCCCCCACCTCAAGGGCACCGTGGAGGGCCTGAACCGGGCGGTGGAGAGCATGTTCCTGGCCGCGCTGCCCGCATACGCCCGTCAGCCGCGCCCCGGCAAACGGCCTTCCCGCCCGAAGGACGAGGTACTGCTCAGTTTCGAGGACTTCACCGCCCGTCTGCTCGCCTGGACGCGGTGGTGGAACACCGAACACCAGCCCGCGCCGTTGCGGGGCAGGACCCCGCTTGAGGCGTGGCAGGACGATCCCACCCCGCTACGGGACGTGGCCGCGGCGGATCTGTGGACGTTCACCCTGGAGGACGCCGGCACCCGCACGCTGACCACTCGCGGTATCCGCTTCAGGAAACATGACTATGTGGGGCCATGGATGACCGGTCAGTCCGGGATCCAGGTCCGGATCCGCTTCATGCCCCACCACGACCACCGCATCGAGGTCTACCACGCGGCCACCGGCCGCTACCTCGGTCCCGCGGACCTGGCCGACCAAGCCACCGAGGAACAGGTCAGCGCTGTACGGCGGGCACGGGCCGCCCGCGCCCGCCGCCTGAAGAAGGACCTGGAGGCATCCCAGCGCGAGCGCTACGCAGCCGTGAACCAGCCCGAGGCCCCCCGGCGGCTCGGCACCCTGACCACCGTGCAGGCCGAGGCCGAGCTCGCCCAGGCGGCCGGCACCGACCTGTCGGATCTGGCGATGCCAGACCTCATCCCGCCCGCCGCGCCCCCAGCCGACTGGCGCACCCCTGCTTCCCTGGCCGCGCTGACCACGGCGGGCCGGCCTGTCCCGCTCCCGTCCGGCCGTGACTCCGACCCTGCAGTCCCGGACGGGCGGGCTGCACCTTCCACCACCGACGAAGACGGAGACGCCTCGTGACCGCTGCCACCTACCAGTACGTCGACCTGCCCGATGCGTCCGTGGTCACCACCCGGGCCCTGCTCACCGCGCGGGAGAACATCGCCGACACCGTCGCTGCGCGGGCCATGATGTGCATCCACGGCGGCGCCGGCTTCGGCAAGACGCTCGCGGTCAACACCTGCCTGCGCGAGCTCGAACCGGGCGAGGATGTCCGACGGGTCACCTTCCGCGCCCGCCCCACCGCCAGGGCCGTGCGCTACGAGCTGTTCACCGCCCTCGACTCGCCCGGCGAGCCGCCGCGCCACCCCAGCGAGTTCGACCGCCTGCTGAAGAACGCCCTGGCCGAGCGCCCCCGCACCTTCCTCGTGGACGAGGCCCAGTGGCTCAACGGGGAGGCGTTCGAGTACTTCCGCTACCTGTGGGACGAGCCCTCCACCCAGCTGGCGATCATCTTCGTCGGCGGTGAGGGCTGCCACACCGTGCTGCGCCGCGAACCGATGCTGTCCTCCCGCATCTTCATCTGGCAGCACTTCACCCGCCTCACTCCCAGCGAGGTCCTCGACGTCATCCCGCTGTTCCACCCGATCTGGGCCGATGCCGACCCCGACGACATCGCCTTCGCCGACAGCCACGCCGCACATGGCAACTTCCGCGCCTGGGCCCAGCTGACCGCCCACACCCGCACCGCCCTGGCACGCACCGGCCGCTCCCGCGTCGACCAGGAGCTGCTGCGCTGGGCCTTCAGCCGCCTCGCCTGACCACCGCACCGCACCGCCATGCCGCTCGCCGCGCCACCGTCGCCTGTCACCGTGGTCATCGACCGCCATGACGACGTGCTCCACACGCACACTGCCCTGGCCGCCCACCATCCGCCGTCCGGCCGGGTCACCCTGCACCCCGGCCCGGGCACCACCAGTGAAACCGGCCTTGCCCACGACCTTCTCGCCGCTCTGGGCAAGCCGCCACTGCTCCCGGGCCGCTTCCCTGCCGGCCGTCAGCCCGCCTGGGAAGCCGCCACGGCCTGGATGACCGCTCTGTCCGTGAGCCGGCTGACCGTCCTGCGCGCCCACCGCCTCACCACTCGCCGCACGATGCGCCTCCTCCAGCTACAGGCCCTCACCGGTATCCACCTGACCCTGGTCTGCCACCGCCCACATCTTCCCGCCGCCCTGCATCAGGCCCTGCAGATGGCCGACTACTCCCTCACCACCGACTTCGACGCAGCCCGCCGCCACTACTACGGCACACCGGTCACCGAACCCCCACGCGCAGACGAGCCCGCCGGGCCGACCGGTCCGTGGCTCACCCTGCCCGCACTGGAACGCCTCATCTCCTACGACAGCCCCCGCCCCTGCACCGCCCCGTGCACCCCGCCCCCGATCACCTGGCGGCACCGCCCACCGCCCCCGCCTCTCACCGCGCCCACCGCCCAGCGAGTCGCCCACCGCCTCCACGCAGCGACCGCACATCCGCGCCTGGCCGCGGCCATTGCCGCCGCGCTCTTCACCGGCGCCTCCCTCCAGCAACTCGCCACCGCACGCCCCCACGACTACGACACCGCCGCGGCCACGCTTGCCCTGCACGACCGCGCCCGCTACACCGACGGCTGCGCCGCCCACCCCGTACCACCCTGGGCCAGCGTCTTCCTGCGGGCCGCGGCCTGCTTCACCCGGCTCGACTCCGGTGAGGACCAGGGACTGCTCGCCGCGCCCGGTGACCGTGCGCACCTGCTGCGCGTGGCGGAGACAGCCATGCTGCGCCCGCCCCAGCCGCCCGCGGCCCGCCGCCAAGGCCCGGTTGGCCGTGTGGAGTGGGACTGGCGCGAGCGGCAGGAAGCCGAGCGGTACGAAGCGGTGCCGACCAGTCGCGTCAGGCCCTCACGACGCTGAACACCCTGACCTGGTGACGCGGCGGGCCAGGCTCAGCCGATCGAGAAGTCGGCGAACTCGATGTCGCTGAAAGCGATGTTCAGACCGTGGGCCCGGCGGCCCCATTCGCGAAAGTAGGCGTGCCCCAACGCACGGGCGAGGATCACCGTCTGCTGCTGCTCGCCCGCGCCGGCATCCCGGGCGGCGAACAGCTCTCGGGCTACCTCTCCTGGGTGATCCACCGCACCCGCGGATCGTCCGAGGACCCTGCCGGCGCGGCGAACCCGAATCGCGCCCTCGTGTGAAAGACGAACCCCTCCGCCTCTGCCTGGGCACGTCGGCGGGCCCGTATTCGGGGCTGCCACCGCGCCAGGACTGCTTCCTCGATCGCCCGAACCTGCGTCGGACCAGGGGGACGACGCGCTCCTGGCTTCTTCGTCACCCACCGCTGCACGGTGCGCTGCGACACCCCAAGCATGGTGGCCATCCTCCGGGTGGATCCCCGATGCGCTGCCAGCAGAAAACGCAGGCGGGCCTCAGTGCTTGAGGGAACGGGCCGGGTGCGCAACGCGCGCTCCAAACCCTGCTCGATCTGTCCCACGTCCGCCTCTCGAAGCGGCCAGCTGACAAGGCCGGCACCTGCAGTCCGTCGCGTCAGTTCTCCCACGTCACCCGCCCCTGCCTGCCAGTTTCTGCATTCCCGGGACAGCGCTGGCTGACGCAAGCTACGAGTCCCTGGATGAGCACCGGCGACAAGCTGGCGGCCCGGGTCACGACGGACGTCGCCGGCATCCCGGTGTTGTCCTTCTGGTATCGAGCCCCAAGAAGGGCGAGGCGGGAGAGCTCCGCCGGATGGAGAACTGGCGTGATCCTTCGACTGCGCCTCGTCCGCGACGCGGTCCGGCACGCACATGAGCCGAACGACCCGTACGCGGACAACGCCACCGCCTCGCCGTCGTCGACGAAGGGTAGAGCCGACGGCCGAGCCAGTATCCTGCCCGCAGGGCTGACGCCCTGGGCTTCGCCGACGCCCACACCGCACCCGGACACCCACACTGCCCGGAACATTGGTGGAAGGTCTTCCGGGATCAACGGACCGCTTGACGAACACCGAGGATCCATCGAGCCGGGGTTGCCGTGTGGGGGCGAGGACCCGGTGCCGAGAGGACCCGTCCATGACCAAACGCACTACCGAGCAGCAGCGTGCCCGCGAACTTCAGCGCACCGCACGCGAGCAGGGCACACACTTCAGCTACCACCAAGCCCTCAACTGGGTACGCGCCACCGCCGAGGCGCAGTCTCAGAACCCAGATGAGATCGTCGTCTGCGCACCGCACGCGAACTGCATCATGATCTTCGACGCGGACGAGGACCCCGAGTACATCCGCGACTCGATCACACCGATTCCCGCAGCCCAAGTCGAGCTCTCCAACGAGCTGTTCTAGCGGAGGAACGCTCTGATGCGCGAACACTCCAAGGCGCAGCTTGTAGCCATGATCCGCAGCAGGTGGGGTATTCCGATCGACGATCTCATGCGCTGCACCAAGCAGGAGTGGCTTTGTCCACGAGTTGCGACGGCGGTTGTACACGGGTTTGGGAGTCGCCTGATTCCACGGTCGGGTGATGTTCACGAGTTGTGAAGGCAGTTGGGTCCTTGCAGGGACAGCATCGAGGTGTTCCTGGTGAAAGGGCCTGGTCATGCCGCGGATGTCGAAGGTCGAGCCCCGCCAAGGCCAGCTGACACACAACGGTTCCAGCCCGCTGGTCCTGCCGCCCTCACGGGCGGCAGGACAATCTACTCAGGCGGCCAAAGTGCCCTGATGGAAGTACATCCGCCAGCCCGTGTCCGTCAGGCGCCACAACGAGCTCCTCCGAGCCCGACGGCCCTCGTGGTCGGTGAAGAACGTCAGATGGACGAGCCCCGGAGCAAGGACGACCCCGGTCATCTCGCTGACCTTGAACGGAGACTCCGGAGTCACTGACCCGTCACCAGTCACGGAGAGCACCGAGTCCATGTTCCACCAGCGTCCAGAAGCCCCGATCTCGGTGAACTCCGGATCCAGAAGCTCCAGAACACGGGACGGGGAAGCACGCACCTCGGGATCGAGTAGGCGCATCTCCCCATCGATAGCTGCTTGCACGGCCCGCTCGTTCTCATCCGTCATGCCCGGACCCTACGGGCGCCGCTTCGCGGATCACAGTGAATTGTTGATCTGCTGCCCCGACAGCCAGGCCACGCCGTCATAACTCGTGAACATTCCGATTCGTTCACAGCAACCGATGCCTCCCAAACCGGTGTTGAAGTGCTGCCCGTTGTCGTGAACAAAGCCACAGGAGCTCGCCAACGATCTTGTGGACGGCGAGGACAGCCGCGAGCGCTACGAGGCGTACGGGCGGGTGGCGCTGATCAACGGCAGGCCGACGCGCGACTCACGCCCTCTTTGCGGAGGCGTCGGCTGCTTCGGCCACGACAGCGCGACACCCTGGCCGGAAACCCGCGCGCGCTTCCGCGCCCAAGGGCCCTGCATCGACGCACAGTAGCCCGAGTGGCTTCTAAGCCCTCGCCCATTCCAGTCCGAGGTCGGCGAGGGCGGCGCGCTGTTCCGCGGTGAGCTTGTCCCGCCGGGTTTTGATGTTCGAGACCCATACGCCCAGCCTCACGACCACCGGCTGCGCCTCACCGTCGACCGTGATCTCTTCGCTGTGGCCGCGGGGCACCGGCCGGTCCGCGCCTTCCCGCTCGACCCACTGCGCGAGGGCCGTCATGCCCCGCTGGAACGCCTGCTGCGCCTTGCTCGGGCCCTTCTTCGCACGCCGGGCTGCCGGGGCTGGAGACGGGGCCTTAGCGGGCTGCACGCCCAGCGTGGTCAGCCGTTCCTGCTGCTCGGTCGTCAGCTGCGCCCAGGTATGCGGCTGTTTCTGCTGCTTAAGCCACTTGCCGAGGTCGTCGCCCTCGAACAGCACGCCGGGTGCGATGTCGGGCAGGCTGCCGTCGGCGTCGACCAGGTCTGCGAGGATCCGGTGGTGCCGCTGCCAGTCCAGTGGCCAGGGGCAGTTCCAGTCCGGGTCGATCGCGGTGAGCTGCGCCGCGCGTACGGCGGCCCGCTCCGGGTCCTTGCCGAGGCCGTTCTTCTGTCCCTTGCGGCGGAGGTTGGCCAGGTGCTGCCCGATGGGCACCATCGCTTCGCCCTCGCCCCATACGGCGTCCTGTCGTGGTGCGAGGTGTCCGGTGGCTCGCCGGTAGGACCGGAGCGCGGCGAGCTTGTTCTCCCATGCTTCCTCGCCGGGCTCCCACACCATCCCGGCCTCCGGCGCGTCCAGCAGGGTCTTGCGCCGGTCCTCCAGTTCCCCGGCCCGCAGCGCCTTCCTCTGCTGGTGGACCCATCGGCCAAGCGGAAAGTCCTTCGTGACCCCCACTTCCACCTCAACGTCGTAGGGCACGGCGTAGAGGCCGGTGATTTCGTTCTCCGTCCGCCAGCGGAGCAGGGCCTGGTAGCCCTCCAGCCACACTAGGGACTCGGGCCGGTAGACCCGGGTGCGCAGGAATGCCGCGATGGTCGCCGCGTCGCGCGGGCTGGAGAAGTGCAGCAGGGCCTCGCCATCACCCTCGCCGCCGGCCCCGACGATCCGCCCGTCCTCGTCACGCTGGACGTGGACCTTGCGCTTCCCGCTGGTGAGCGCGCGGGAGGCGAGCTGTTCGACCAGGCGCTCATCGTGCGAGCGCAGGCCTTGGAGGACCGCTACCAGCGGCTTGAAGCTGGCGCTGGCGACCATGTCGGTCGGGTTTTCACCGGGCTCCAGGAACACCGGCACGATGATCCTGGCGACCTTCGTGGTGCCGTCGCGGTTGAGCCGGAGCGCGCGGCCGATGTTCTGCACGATTTCCACCTGTGAGCCGCGGGTGTCGGCGAAGCAGACGGCTTCGACTCCGCGCTCGCCGGTGATGTCGACGCCTTCCCCGAGCACGCGACAGCTTGCGAGGAACGCCCGGTGCACCCGCCGGTTGTTGGCGTCGGTGCCGTTGGCGAACTGTCGCAGGGCCTCGCGCCGCTCGTTGACGAGGTGGTCGCCGCACAGCCACGCCGACCACACCCGGTCCGGCGGGATGTGACGGCCGGCCTCCAGCTCGTAGAACTCCGCGTCGATGGAGGACTTCGGCAGCTTCTCCGCCTTCGCCAGGTCTTTGTCGGTGGCGTCGTTGACGTACAGCTCGGCTGCCGTCTCCGGGAGCTTCTCCGCGAACGCGGCGGCCTCCTCCACCTTCTGGTGGAACGTCATGACCGTACGGAGGTTGTACGCCGCCGCGTGCTCCAACAGGGCGGTCTGCAGGAGCGCCAGGCGCCGGCCGCGCCGCGCCTCCTCGGACTCGCCGAGGACGGGGGAGGGGTCGCGGATCTCCAGGACGTCGATCTCGAACCCGGCGAGGATTTCGCGCTCGATCGCCTCCGAGAGTCCGAGCTCTGCGAGCCATGCACCGTAGGTGCCCTCCGGGTCATCGGCCATGGTCGCGATCTCTGCCTCCTGGCCGTCCGCGCCCTTCTGGGGCCGGGCCGCGGCGAGGATGCGCGGGGTCGCGGTCAGGTACAGCCGGAAGTCCGCCGGGATCCGCTGGTTGTCGTGGATCGCCGCCCAGGGCCGACCAAGATCACCAGCGGTTCCGTGGGCCTCATCCACGATCGCGAGGTCGAACGGGGCCATCTGCTGCCCGTACAGCCGCTCTCCGCCCGCCAGAGCGGCCTCCAGCGGCCCGCGAACCTTCTGCTGACCCATGGGCGCGTTGATGTCCTCGCGGTCCACGAGGGAGGCGTACGTGGAGAACACGACGACCGGTCCGTGCCCGGCCCACAGGGCGAGCTGGATCGGGTTGGTGGTGGTGCGCACCCCCAGCGAGTTGAGGACCGCGTCGTTCTCCAGCGAGCACACGGCGACCATCGGGGCCCGGTGGCCCACCAGGCGCCATGCCTGGGCGGTCTGTGCGAGCAGGTCCAGGGTCGGGACGGTGACGAGGATCCGGCCGTCCGCGAACGACTCCAGCGCGCACGCGGCGGCCGTGATCGTCTTGCCCGAGCCGGTCGCTGACACGATCGTTCCCCGGGCACCCTGCGGGGGCACAGATGACCTTGCAGGGAATCCCACCCACCTACGAAACGCGGAGCGCTGATCTACCTGGTGTTCCTTGAGCTGAATCGCTGACATTCCCTTGCCTCCCCGAGCGCTGAATTCCTGCGGTCTTTCAGAGGGCCGCGTGCGGAGTGCAGGCCGCGCCCAAGTTGTTCCAGATCGACGCATCCACCTTGTGCCAGCCGCCGGGCTTGCCGTCCTTGAAGTTCGGCTTGTCGTCCGGGTCGTAGTGACCGGCATCGAGCGTGCAGACGACGTAAACCCCGTCGCTGTTCACCGTCCGCGCGGGACACAGACCGCCGGCCTCACTCAGTGCCTCCAGCACCCGCCGCCGAGCCGTGGTGTGCGGGTGCGCGCGCGGCAGCACGCTCTCCCAGACGAACCTCTCCAGCCGCACAAGGTCCGTCCGCTCACACTGCCTCACGTCCGTAAGATGTACGGACAGTTCAGCGGCCCCAGCCGACCGGCCGCCACGCCGCCCCCAGACGCGGTCCGCGATGCCCACCAGGGCCTCGCTCACGGCCATCACGCCGTCATCCCACGCGTCTGCGGACACCTCGCCCTGAGAGGCCGGCGCCATATGGTCCAGCTCGACTACCTCGCGCTGCGCCCCGGCGAGCGCTCCGGCCTCCAGCGCGGCCACCAGGCCGTCCGCCTCACTCGCGGGCACGCCCTGCGCCTCCAAGAGCGCGAACAGCCTCAACCGGGCGTTCGCGCCCGCTGTCTGGTACTGCGTCACCCGGCGCACAGAATCGCTGCTCAGCGCGGAATCACGTCCGGTAGATTCGTGGTGACCGGTCATCTACGGTCGTTCCTCTCGGAATTCCGGGGAGTTTCCCAGGTGATTGTGGGGTGTCCCACGTTTCCGCCAATGGTACATGCCGAATCTCAACCTGATGCACTCATTGCACTGAAACCCGACACGAACGAGCGACCCCTCCCCTCGTAGCCAGCCAAACCCGCATAGCGGGCTTCAGGTCCTGGAGGCGCAGCCGGAAGGACCGGGATGGGGGAGCGTAGCGGACACACCCTCAGACGGGTGCGAAGCATCCGTCAACTCCCTTACATAAAGCCAAATCACCCGCACCTGACACCCCGTCGGACCAGGCCCCGCACAGCGGGGCCCGCCGGCCCGCAATGCGGCCAGCACCTCAACTCCCGAAGCGAAGCGGAGGGAGTTGGCCCGGCTCCGCCGGGCGCGGTGAGCAACGCGAACCGCCCCCAACCTCAGGGCGCAGCCCTGAGGTTGGCAACCCGCGGAGCGGGTTGCGCAACTGCCCCGCGCAGCGGGGCAGTTCGCTTGCACATCGGGATCACCGAGGGCAAGTCCATCACCGACGTACCGGAGTCCTTCCGCTACCTCGGCAAGAGCGAGTGGCTCGGCGCACCGGCCGCC
>NZ_JBSFBQ010000091.1:0-21199 GCF_053593015.1 Streptomyces sp. NPDC002403
CCCGGCACAAGGCCGCGGCGGAGGCCGCCGGCCGGACCGCCATCACCGTCGCCTGGGACGGCCAGGCACGAGCCGTGCTCGAAGTCGCCGACGCGGTGAAGGACACCAGCGCCGAGGCCATCGAGCGGCTGCGGGCCCTGGGCCTCACCCCGATCCTGCTGACCGGCGACAACCGGGCGGTGGCCGAGTCGGTCGCGGCCGAGGTCGGGATCGAGGAGGTGTACGCGGAGGTCATGCCCGAGGACAAGGTCGACGTCGTCAAGAAGCTCCAGGCCGAGGGCCGTTCGGTCGCCATGGTCGGTGACGGGGTCAACGACGCCGCTGCCCTCGCCCAGGCCGATCTGGGCCTGGCGATGGGGACCGGCACGGACGCCGCGATCGAGGCCGGTGACCTGACGCTGGTGCGCGGGGACCTGCGGGCCGCCGCGGACGCCATCCGGCTGTCGCGCAAGACCCTCGGCACCATCCGTACGAACCTGTTCTGGGCCTTCGCCTACAACGTGGCCGCTCTGCCGCTCGCCGCGGCCGGGCTGCTCAACCCGATGATCGCGGGCGCCGCGATGGCGTTCTCCTCGGTCTTCGTGGTCGGCAACTCGCTGCGGCTGCGGGGGTTCAGGGCGGCGGCGTAGGACCCGGCCCTCACCCCGCCCGCACGAACCGCACCCGGGTTCCCGGCACCGCCTGTGCCGCGCCCGCGAGTGCGGTTTCGTGCACGACACCGACGACCGGGTAACCCCCGGTCGTCGGATGGTCGTTGAGGAAGACCACCGGCTGCCCCTGCGGCGGCACCTGGACCGCGCCGAGCACCATCCCCTCGCTGGGCAGCTCGCCCTCGCGGGCGCGGGTCAGGACCGGGCCCAGGGTGCGCAGGCCGATCCGGTTGCTGTCCGGCGAGACGCGGTACACGGCCGTGGTGAGCGTGCGCAGCGCCTCCTCGGTGAACCAGGCGTGGCGGGGGCCGAGGCTCAGCGGGAGCACCAGTTCGGCGGGGATGCCCGGCCAGGGCACGGCGTCGGGGCCCTCGGGGCCCGACGGCCCGGGGCCCAGCGGCAGTACGTCCCCGTCGCGCAGGGGCGCCGGGCCGAGCCCGGAGAGCAGGTCCGCGGACCTGCTGCCGAGCACCGGCTCGGGCGTCAGGCCGCCCGCGAACGCCAGGTAGCCGCGCAGGCCGTACGCCGCCGGCCCCGCGTCCAGCACCGCGCCCGCCGGTACGCGCACCGCCGCGCCCCACGCCACCGGCCGTCCGTCCACCGTCACCCGGCAGGGCGCCCCGCCGACGACCACGCGCACCGCGCGGTCCGGGCGGACCGCGCAGCCGGTGGCGGTGGTCTCCAGGACCGCCGCGGCGACCGGGTTGCCGGCCAGCCGGTTGGCGAGCCGGGCGGCCGGTGCGTCGAGGGCTCCCGCCCGTCCGACCCCCAGGTGCGCCAGACCGGACCGGCCCTCGTCCTGCACGGTGGTCAGGGCCCCGGCCCTGACCACCTCGACCGCCCCCGTCACCGCCCCACCGCCACGAACCGCACGCGCGCGCCCGGCCCCAGCAGTGCGGCCGGTTCGCGGTGCGGGTCCCACAGCGGGCCGGGGTCCGGCATCCGGCCGATGAGCTGCCAGCCGCCGGGGGACGGGCGCGGGTACACCCCGGTGTACGGGCCGGCCAGCGCCACCGCGCCCGCCGGGACCCGGGTGCGCGGTGCGGCCCGACGGGGCAGATGGAGGTGGTCCGGCAGGCCGGTCAGGTAGCCGAAGCCCGGGGCGAACCCGCAGAAGGCGACCCGGAATTCGGTTCCGGCGTGGATGCGGGACACCTCGGCGGCGCTCACCCCCCAGGCGTCGGCGACATCGGCCAGGTCCGGTCCGTCGTAGACGACCGGAAGCTCCACCGCCTCCCCCGTGTCGCGCCGCGGCGGTGGTACGGGCCAGGACCGCAGTTCCTCGGCGAGCACGGCGCCGCCCCGCGCGATGCCGTCGAGCAGCACCGTCCGCTCACCGGGCACGATCTCGCGCACGTCCGGCAGTCCGCCCGCCGCGCGGCGCCGCAGCACCTCCGCGTGGAAGGCCTCCGTGTCCTCCCGGCTGCCCAGCTCGACCAGGAGCGCCCGCGATCCGGCGGGCAGCACGACCGGCGGCGGGCCGGTGAGGTGCCCCGCACTCATGCGAACGCCCGGACCGCGACGCCCGCCTCTTCCAGCGCGGCCCGTACCCGTCGGGCGAGCGCCGCCGCTCCGGGGGTGTCGCCGTGGACGCACAACGACCGCGCCACGACGGGGGTCCGGGCGCCGTCGGCCCCGGTCACGCACCGGTCCACCGCGAAGCCGACGCCGCGGCGTACGACCTCGTCCGCGTCGTGCACCACCGCGCCGGGCTCGCCGCGCGGCACCAGCGTGCCCTGCGAGGTGTACGCGCGGTCGGCGAAGGCCTCCGCGACGGCGGCCAGGCCCGCTTCCCCGGCCCGTGCGAGCAGCCGGGAGCCGGGCAGCCCGAGGACCGCCAGGTCCCCGCCCGCCAGCCGGACGCCCTCGATCACGGCGGCGGCCTGCTCGTCGTCGCTGACCGTGCGGTTGTAGAGCGCGCCGTGCGGTTTGACGTACGAGACCCGGGACCCGGCCGCCTCCGCGAACACCCGCAACGCACCGATCTGGTAGGCGACTTCGGCGGCGAGTTCGGCGGCCGGTACGTCCATGGCGCGGCGTCCGAAGCCCGCCAGGTCGTGGTACGAGACCTGTGCGCCGATGCGTACGCCCCGGGCCGCCGCGGTCTCGCAGACCCGCCGCATCACCGAGGCGTCCCCCGCGTGGAAGCCGCACGCCACATTGGCGCTGGTCACGGACGCGAGCAGCGCTTCGTCATCGGTGAGGGTCCAGCGCCCGAAGCCCTCGCCGAGGTCCGCGTTGAGGTCCATGGCCACGACCGGACCCGGCCCGTCCACCGGCCCCGGCCCGTCCGCCCGGCCCGGCAGGTTCGTCAGATTCGTCACGGGCGCACGTTAGCGCGGGCCTTCGGCCCCGTGCCCCGCGACGACCGGCCCCACCCTCTAACCTCGGAGCATGGACGACACGGCTCAGGCCCATCCCGGCAGCGCGGACGACGGACTCCTGCACCGCCGCTGGCACGACTGCCTGGTCGCCGCCCGGAGCGGGGCCGACGGGCCCGATCCGGCGCCGTACGCGGCCGACCTGCTGGCGCGCTGGGCCGAGCCGCAGCGGCGGTACCACACGACCGCGCACCTGGTCGCGGTGCTCGATCACATCGACACGCTCGCCGGGTACGCGGCCGACCCGGACGCGGTACGCCTCGCCGCCTGGTTCCACGACGCGGTGTACCGGCCGGACCGGTCCGAGAACGAGGAGCGCAGCGCCGCGCTGGCCGAGCGCGCCCTGCCGGAGGCCGGGGTGCCGGACGGTGTCACGGCCGAGGTGGCCCGTCTGGTGCGGCTGACGATCACCCACGACCCGGCGGACGGCGATGCCGACGGCGAGGTGCTCTGCGACGCGGATCTGGCCGTTCTCGCGGCGGCCCCGGGGCAGTACGCGGCGTACGCGGCGCAGGTGCGCGAGGAGTACGGCTTCGTGCCCGACGACGCGTTCCGGGAGGGGCGGGCCACGGTGCTGCGCCAGCTGCTCGCACTGCCGAGGCTGTTCCGTACGCCGCACGGGGCGGAGCACTGGGAGCCGCGGGCGCGGAGGAATCTGCTGACCGAACTGGAGCTGCTCGGCCACTGACCCGCGGCTGCGGGGGAATGCCGGGGCCGTGAATGCTGTTGGCAGCTGTCATGCCCGACTCTGCCGTTCGTTCCTCCCGCATGCCCCTGGCCGTGTACATCCTGGGTCTCTCGGTCTTCGCCCTGGGAACCAGCGAATTCATGCTCTCCGGGCTGTTGCCGCCCATCGCCGACGACATGAACGTGTCGATCCCGCGTGCCGGACTCCTCATATCCGCCTTCGCGATCGGCATGGTGATCGGCGCCCCGCTGCTCGCCGTGGCGACGCTCCGGCTGCCGCGCCGCACCACGCTGATCGCCCTGATCTCCGTCTTCGGCCTCGGTCAGGTCGCGGGCGCGCTGGCCCCGACGTACGAGGTGCTCTTCGCGTCCCGGGTGGTGAGCGCGTTCGCCTGCGCCGGGTTCTGGGCGGTGGGGGCGGCGGTCGCCATCGCGATGGTGCCGGTGAACGCGCGGGCCCGCGCGATGGCCGTGATGATCGGCGGTCTGTCGATCGCCAATGTGCTGGGCGTGCCCCTGGGGGCGTTCCTCGGTGAGAACCTCGGCTGGCGGTCGGCGTTCTGGGCCGTGGGCGCGGCGTCCGCCGTGGCACTGGTCGGGGTGACGACGCTGATTCCGCGCATTCCGCTGCCGGAGCAGAAGCCGCGGCTCAAGAAGGAGATGAGCATCTACCGGGACCGGCAGGTGTGGCTGTCGATCGTGATCACGGCGCTCGCCGCGGGCGGTGTCTTCTGCGCGTTCAGCTATCTCGCCCCGCTGCTGACGGATGTCGCCGGACTGGACTCGGGCTGGGTGCCGACGGTGCTCGCGCTCTTCGGGATCGGTGCGCTGGTCGGTACGACGATCGGCGGCCGGGTCGCGGACGCGCATCTCTTCGGGGTGCTGATGAGCGGTATCGCCGCCTCGACGGTCTTCCTGGTCGCGCTGGCGCTGTTCGCTTCGAACCAGGTCGCGGCGGTCGGGCTCTCGTTCCTGCTGGGCCTGTCGGCGTTCTACACGGCCCCGGCGCTGAACGCCCGGATGTTCAATGTCGCGGGCGCCGCCCCGACGCTGGCCGGCGCGACGACGACGGCCGCGTTCAACCTGGGCAACACGGGCGGCCCGTGGCTGGGCGGCACGGTGATCGACGCGGACTTCGGTTTCGTGGCGACCGCGTGGGCCGGCGCGGCGATGACGGTACTGGCGCTGGTGG
Organism: Streptomyces sp. NPDC002403; assembly: GCF_053593015.1. Classification (NCBI taxonomy): domain Bacteria; kingdom Bacillati; phylum Actinomycetota; class Actinomycetes; order Kitasatosporales; family Streptomycetaceae; genus Streptomyces; species Streptomyces sp. NPDC002403. The sequence continues at coordinate 4,911 of NZ_JBSFBQ010000091.1, forward strand.
CCGTGGTGTTCTCGCTGCGGCTCCAGCGCGGCCGCGGCTCGTCCCGGCTGGTGACGGGCGCCCCGGCCGCCGCGTCGCAGGACGCGGCCGCGGCGTGCGCGCCCTCGACGACCGCCTGAGCGGTCTCAGCCCGGTGCGGGCCGCCCCTTGGGCCGGCGCAGCCCCGCCTGGGTGATCCGGCGGACGAGCTCCTTCGAGCCGATCTGCCGGGCCCCGGCCCGCACCGCGTCCGCGTAGTGCGTCTCCGGCACGTCGTAGTGGTCCCGCTCGAAGGCGCGCGGCGGGCAGCCGATGGACGCCGCGAAGGCGTGCAGCTCCTCGAAGGAGACATCGCTGACCAGGTGCGACCAGAGCCGCCCGTGCCCCGGCCACTCGGGCGGGTCGATGTAGACGGTCACCGTCGCAGTATCCCGCTCAGCGAACCGACCGGCGCCACGGCCACCGCGGCCTTGGTGCACACCCAGTGCGGGTCGGGGCCCAGTTCGGGTTCGACGTCGAGGGCGTGCGGGTCGCCCGCGTCACAGACCGGGCACAGCGGCCAGCGCCCGTACCGTTCGAGCAGTGCGTCCTGCACGTCCTGGGCGACGAGTCCGACCACGAACGCGGCACCGTCCGGCCACTGCTCGACCCACCAGCGCCGGTGCGTCACCGCGTCCTCGACCAGCGAGACGATCCCGGCCTCGGCGACGTCACCTGCGGCAAGATCGGCCATGACCAGCGCGCGGGCCGTATGCAACGCCTGTTCCAGGGGGTTCATCTCCATGGGCCCATTGTCACCCCGGCCGCGAACCCGCCTCGCGCGCCCGCCGCACCCCTTTCCGCACTGTCCAAGGCCCCGGAGGCAGCGGTCCGGGATCCGGGGACCGGGGCGCCGGGGAAGCGGGGGCCAAAGGGGGGGTTGACGGGCAACACGGTTGAAAATATCTTTCAAAGGTGACCCATCACCTGAAGGAAAGTTTCAGCGCTGATTCCCCGCCCGCCCCGGCGGCCCTCGCGGCCAAGGTGCGCACGCTCGCGCCTTCGATGACCCGTTCCATGCAGCGCGTCGCCGAGGCCGTGGCCGGTGACCCGGCCGGCTGCGCAGCCCTCACGGTCACCGGTCTCGCCGAGCTCACCGGCACCAGCGAGGCGACCGTCGTCCGCACCGCCCGCCTCCTCGGCTACCCCGGCTACCGCGATCTGCGCCTGGCCCTCGCCGGGCTCGCGGCGCACCAGCAGTCCGGCCGGGCCCCCTCCGTCACCGCCGACATAGCGGTCGACGACCCGATCGCCGACGTGGTCGCCAAGCTGGCCTACGACGAGCAGCAGACCCTCGCCGACACGGCCGCGGGGCTCGACACCGTCCAGCTCGGTGCCGCCGTGGCCGCCGCCGCCACGGCCCGCCGGATCGACATCTACGGCGTGGGCGCGTCCTCCCTGGTCGGCCAGGACCTCGCGCAGAAGCTGGCCCGCATCGGCCTGATCGCGCACTCCCACACGGACCCGCACCTCGCGGTGACCAACGCCGTGCAGCTCCGCTCCGGCGACGTGGCCATCGCGATCACGCACTCCGGCTCCACGGTCGACGTCATGGAGCCGCTGCGGGTCGCCTTCGACCGCGGCGCGACGACCATCGCGATCACCGGCCGCCCCGACGGCCCCGTCACGCAGTACGCCGACCACGTACTGACCACGTCCACCGCCCGGGAGAGCGAGCTGCGGCCCGCCGCCATGTCGAGCCGTACGAGCCAGCTCCTCGTCGTCGACTGCCTGTTCATAGGCGTCGCGCAGCGCACGTACGAGACCGCCGCACCGGCCCTCGCCGCCTCCTACGAAGCGCTGGCCCACCGCCACACCCCACGCCCGCGCTGACCGGCCCACCGATCCGCGAACCCCCCGCACCCGCTGAACCGTACGAGACCGAGAAAGCAGAGCCGCCCTCCATGACCTCCACCACCGACGCCGACCCCTCCGCCTCCGACGGCTACGGCGAACTGCGCGCCCAGCTCGCGACGCTCACCACCGAGGCGTTCCGGCCCGAGCTCGCCGAGATCGACCGGCTCGGCACGCTCGAGATCGCCCGCATCATGAACGGCGAGGACCAGTCCGTCCCGGCCGCCGTCGGCGCCCGGCTGCCCGAGATAGCCGCCGCCATCGACGGGACCGCGGAGCGCATGGCCCGCGGCGGCCGGCTGATCTACGCGGGCGCGGGCACCGCCGGCCGGCTCGGTGTGCTCGACGCCAGCGAGTGCCCGCCCACCTTCAACACCGATCCCTCCGAGGTCATCGGCCTGATCGCGGGCGGCCCGACCGCCATGGTCAAGGCCGTCGAGGGCGCCGAGGACAGCAAGGAGCTGGCCGCCGCCGACCTCGACGCGCTGGAGCTCACCGCCGACGACACCGTGGTCGGCATCTCCGCCTCCGGCCGTACGCCGTACGCGATCGGCGCCGTCGAGCACGCCCGCCGCAAGGGCGCGCTGACCATCGGGCTGTCGTGCAACGCGGACTCCGCGCTGGGCGCCGCGGCGGAGCACGGCATCGAGGTCGTCGTCGGACCGGAGCTGCTCACCGGCTCCACCCGGCTCAAGGCGGGCACGGCCCAGAAGCTCGTCCTCAACATGATCTCTACGATCACGATGATCCGGCTCGGCAAGACGTACGGGAATCTGATGGTCGACGTCCGCGCCTCCAACGAGAAGCTGCGGGCCCGCTCCCGCCGGATCGTCTCGCTCGCCACCGGGGCGTCCGACGAGGAGATCGAGGCCGCGCTCGCCGCGACCGACGGCGAGGTGAAGAACGCCATCCTCACCATCCTCGGCCAGGTCGACGGCCCCACCGCCGCCACCCTGCTGACCGCGTCCGGCGGCCACCTCCGCGCCGCCCTCGCCGCCGCCCCCCGCACCACCTGACCCACCGGCTCCACCCCCGCACCCCCCGCACAGCAAGGCCCAAGCACCATGGCAACAGAAGACAAGAACCGCGCCACCGCCGCCGCGATCCTTCCGCTCGTCGGTGGCGCAGCGAACGTCAGCTCCATCGCCCACTGCATGACCCGGCTCCGGCTGGGTCTGCACGACCGCTCGCTCGTCGACGACGAGGCCCTGAAGGCGGTCCCCGCCGTCATGGGCGTGGTCGAGGACGACACGTACCAGATCGTCCTCGGCCCCGGCACCGTCGCCCGGGTCACGCCGGAGTTCGAGCAGCTGGTCGAGGAGGGCCGGGCGGCAAGCCCCGAACCGGGCGAAGCCGCACCCTCCGCCCCGGCCGACGAACTGGCGGCCCAGGGGGCCGCGATGAAGGCGGCGCGGAAGGCGAAGAACGCCACCCCGTTCAAGCTGTTCCTGCGCAGGATCGCGAACATCTTCGTCCCGCTGATCCCCGCGCTCATCGGCTGCGGCATCATCGCCGGCCTCAACGGCCTGCTGGTGAACCTGGGCTGGCTGACCTCGGTCACCCCCGCCCTGGCCGCGATGGCGTCCGGCTTCATGGCGCTGATCGCCGTGTTCGTCGGCTACAACACGGCGAAGGAGTTCGGCGGTACGCCGGTCCTGGGCGGTGCGGTCGCCGCGATCATCGTCTTCCCCGGGGTCGCGAACATCGAGGCGTTCGGCCAGAAGCTCTCCCCCGGGCAGGGCGGTGTGCTGGGCGCGCTCGGCGCGGCGGTGCTCGCGGTGCACGTGGAGAAGTGGTGCCGGCGCCGGGTGCCCGAGGCCCTCGACGTACTGGTCACCCCGACGCTCACGGTCCTGGTCTCCGGCCTGGTGACGATCTTCGGCCTGATGTACGTGGCCGGTGAGGTCTCCACCGCCATCGGCACGTTCGCCGACTGGCTGCTCTCCAACGGCGGCGCGGGCGCGGGCTTCGTGCTCGGCGGCCTCTTCCTGCCCCTGGTGATGCTGGGCCTGCACCAGGCGCTCATCCCGATCCACACCACCCTCATCGAGCAGCAGGGCTACACCGTGCTGCTCCCGATCCTCGCGATGGCGGGCGCCGGCCAGGTCGGCGCGGCCGTGGCGGTCTACTTCCGCCTCCCGCGCAACGAGTCGATCCGCCGCACCATCAGGTCCGCCCTCCCGGCCGGTCTGCTGGGCGTCGGCGAGCCCCTGATCTACGGTGTCAGCCTCCCGCTCGGCCGTCCGTTCATCACGGCGTGCGTGGGCGGCGCGTTCGGCGGCGGATTCATCGGCCTGTTCAACCAGCTCGGCGACAAGGTCGGCTCCACGGCCATCGGCCCGTCCGGCTGGGCCCTGTTCCCCCTCCTCGACGGCAACCACGGCCTGGGCACCACGGCCGCGATCTACGCGGGCGGCCTGCTGGTCGGCTACCTCACCGGGTTCCTCGCGACGTACTTCTTCGGCTTCGGCAAGGACCTGCTGGCGGAGTTCGACGTCTCGCAGGAACCGGCCGAATCGACGGTCGCGGCAGCAGGCGGCCCGGCATCCCCGACGACCGGCCCCGACAGCCCTACGAAGGAACCGGCCGGGGTCTGACCCCGGTCCGCGCGGACCTGGGCGAGGGCGGCACCCGACACCGGGTGCCGCCCTCGCCCATGTCCGCGCGGACCGGGAACCCGCCCGTGAGGAACGTCGCACCCGCGCATGCGGCGCCCCGGCCGCGCAATACTGGCCCGGTGACCGCAGCACGCATTCTTGTCGTCGAGGACGACCACGGCCTGCGCGACGTCCTGGCCCGTGGCCTGCGCGACGAGGACTTCGACGTCGTGACCGCCGCCGACGGCGCCACCGCCCTGAAGACGGTCGACGGGTCGGTGCACGCGGTCGTGCTCGATGTGGGGCTGCCGGACTCGGACGGGCGGGATGTGTGCCAGGCGATGCGCGGTGCGGGGTTCACGGTTCCGGTGATCTTCCTGACGGCCCACGGCGATCTCACCGACCGGCTCTCCGGCTTCGCCTCCGGCGGCGACGACTACCTGGTCAAGCCGTTCCACCTCAGCGAACTCGCGGCCCGCGTCCGCGCGGTCCTGAACCGTGCCGGGCACCGCGGCAGCACCCTCGCCGACAGCGCGGGCACGATGCGGCTGAACCCGGTACGGCACGAGCTGACGGTCCACGGCCGCCCCGTGGCCCTGACCCCGACCGAGTTCCGTCTGCTGGCCTGTCTGATGGCGGACCCCGGCTCCGTGGTACGTCGCCGGACGCTGCTGCGGGCGGGATGGCCGGAAGGGGCGCAGGTCAGCGACAACACCCTCGACCAGTACCTGACCCGGCTGCGCCGCAAGCTCCGCGAGTCGGACAGCCCCCGGGGCATCGGCACGGTCCGGGGCGTCGGCTACCGCTTCGGCTGAGTCCCCATGAACCGCCGCCTCACCCCCCGGACCCTCCGCGGCCGTCTCGCCCTGATGGCCCTCGCCACCGGCGCGCTGTGGATCGGCGTCCTGACCATCGTCTTCAACCTCGCCCTCGACAAGCGGCTGCACGGCCAGGCCGACGACGTCCTGCGCACCCGCGCCGAGGCCGTGGCAGCGACCGTGGACGTGCGCCCGGACGGCCGGCTCGTCGTCCGGGAACCGGCCGAGGACCGGGCCCTGGACGCCGGAGTCTGGATCTTCCAGGGCGGCGAGGTCATCGAGAAACCCCCCACCGCACCCGCCGGAACGGAGGCGCGGGCGGCCCGGCTCGCCGGCCGGCGCGAGGTCTTCGGTGACACCGGGAGTCCCGGCGCGTGGCGGCTGTACGCCTTCCCCCTCGACACCCCCGCCCGGCAGGGACACCCACCCGTCCAGGCAGGTACCGTCGTCAGCTCCGTGAGCCTCGACCCCTACCGCAGCACCGCGGACACCGCGCTGATCGGTTCGATCGCCCTGGCCGTGCTCCTGCTCGCCACCATCTTTCTCCTGACCCGCCTCGTCGTACGACGGGCGCTGCGCCCCGTGACCGCGATGAGCGAGCAGGCCACCCGGTGGAGCGCCGCGGGCGCCCCGGAACGGTTCGGCGCCGAAGGCAGGCCCGCCGAACTCGCCACGTTCGCCGCCAGCCTGGACGCACTGCTGGACCGGCTGGCCGCGGTCCTGCGCCACGAGCAGCAGCAGGCCGCCGAGCTGTCCCACGAACTGCGCACCCCGCTCGCCAGGATCACCGCCGAAACCGAGTGGCTCGGCGCACGGCCGCGCACCGCCGAACAGCAGGAGACCTCCCTGACGGCCATCGCGGACGCCGCCTCGACCATGCAGCAGATCTGCGACTCGCTGCTCTCGGAGGTACGCACCCGCAACGCGCACGCCCCCGGACGCTCCCGCTTCCCCGACATCGCGCACCGCCTGGCACGGCGCAACGCGTTCCAGTTCCCCGACGCCCCGCCCGTGACCGTCACGGCGGACGGCACGCGGGAGGTGACCATCGGCGTCTCGCAGGACGTCGTCGAACGCATCCTCACACCGCTCCTGGACAACGCCCGCCGCTACGCGACCCGGTCGGTCACCCTCGCCTGCGCACCGGGCGCGGGCGGGATCACGCTGTACGTGTCCGACGACGGCCCCGGCATTCCGCCGGACTTCGTGGCCTCGCTCTTCGAACCCGGCCGCCGTGCCCACCCCGAGGACGGACACGACGGCGCGGGACTCGGTCTGGCCCTGGCCCGCCGACTGGCCAGGGCCGCGGGCGGCGACATCACGCTGGACCCCACCGCCCCCGGCGCACGCTTCGTGGTCACCCTTCCCACTGGCTGACCTACCGCGCGCCGGCCGCCTTCGGGGAGTCGTCCTGCGCCACATCGCGCCGGGTCCGGGTCAGAAAGACGACGAGGCCGAGGATGACGACGAGGAACAGGACGCTGGTGCCGACCGTGCCCAGTCCGAGACCACCGTCCGCGGTGGGCTGCGACAGATAGTCCCCCAGCGAGGCACCGAGCGGCCGGGTCAGCACGTACGCGATCCAGAACGACCACACCGCGTCGAAGTCGAGCGTGCGGTGAGCGAGTGCGACGGCCGCGATCAGCGCCGCGAACACGATCGCGGAGAGCCAGTACCCCAGGTTCAGCTTCTCCGCCGTCAGGTCGCCGGCGGACGTGCCCAGGGCGAACGTGAACAGGATCGCCAGCCAGTAGAACGCCTCGCGCCGCGTCGTCCGGATCGAGTGGATCGACAGCGTCCGCTCGCTCGCGTACCAGGCGAAGAACGTGACGGCGAGCGCCACCGCGAACACCACCGTCGTGGTCTGGAGCGGGACGCCGAGGTTGTCGGTCAGGTTGTCGCTGATCAGCGTGCCGACCACGCTGATCAGCACCACGGACAGCCAGTACAGCCCCGGCACGTAGGAGCGCGCCCGGAACTGGAAGACCAGGGTGACGACCAGCAGCGCACTCATCAGGTACGAGGTGTTGGTCAGCCCCATGCCGAGATTGTCATTGAGCAGATCGGCCGCGGTCTCGCCCACGGTGGTGCACAGCACCTTGATCACCCAGAAGTAGAGGGTCACTTCCGGGACCTTGTTCAGCATCTGGCGCGCCCGCGTGCGCCCGCCGGACGCGTAGGTGTCCGTCATGTCGGTTGTCATGGAACGGCACGCTGGCAGGGGCTCCCTGAAATTTTCCTGACTGCGCTCCAGCGGCTCCGGGAGCGCGGGACACGGCACACCAGGGCCCTGATGTGCGGCGCGACGCCCGACGGGCCCCCACGTCGTCGTCGGGATCGCCTCGACGAGGCCGGCGGCCCCTTCCTGCCCGGCCTCGTCCGCTGCCCCTGGACTTCGAGGCCCGTACGCGAAGTCCTTGCTCCCCGAACAGCGTCGACCGGACCTCATCGGCCCGATCGAAGGGCGGCACCCGACCGGGGCGTCGCCCTTCCCTGCGCCAGACGCCAGGTCACCCCCGGCGCCCCGACGCCTTCACGGCAGCCTCCCCTCCCTGTTGACCTCCCGGACCCGGGCCCGCAGCACCTCCCCCAGTGGGGCCGGGCGCACCCACTCCGGCGGGCATTCCCACTCCGCCCCGCCACCCGGGGCCCGCAGTTGCACATACGGCCCGACGCTCCCCATCACGCGCCCCACCCGCCCGTCCCGGGTGTCCACCGCGAACGAGCCCGGTTCCGGAGCACACGGCTCACGCCCCTCACCCGTCATGGCCGGCCTGCCCCTGCGTCTCCAGCACCACGCTCAGCCGCAACGCCGTGTCGAGGTTGCACCGGCCGAGGTCGACCAGCGGCGACACCGGGTCGCTCCCCGCACAGGACACCGGGTCGATCCGCAACGACGGCAACGTGATCCCCACACCCGAGAATCCGTCCTTCAGCCGTGCCACCGCATCCTCCGCTGCCCGCACTCTGCTCTCCACCGTCCTGTGCCGTTCCTTGATCGTCATGGCTCATCCCTTTCCACGCTGAGTAATGACAATGCATACCCAGCGTGTCCAACGCGCCGCCGACCAGGAAGAGGCGCAGAACCAACAACCGCACATCTGTCACAGGGAGTTGTCATGCAAGGTGATCGACTTCAAGAACGCCCGGCCTCCGCGACCGCCGCCGCGTCCACCCGCCCGCCGCACGTACCGGTGGGCGACACCCACCCGCGAACCGGGGAGAAGGAAGGGCGGACATCGCTCGAACGAGTGGAGGTTCCAGGCCATACATACGGTTCGAGTGAGGAATGGCCCCCGCGAACGCCATCATTCGGCGGTGATCTCAACATTCCGGACGGCACGCCGTCCCAAGTCGCTGCGCACGGCCGGGTTCGGCGCGCTCGCCGTACTGACTCTGCTTCCGGCGATCCCGGCCGCCGCCGCCCCCGCGAAGGAGCCGGCGTCCCGGCCAGCCGCCCATGCGCCGTCCCGTCCCGTCACTCCCGCCGAGGCCAGGACCTCCGCGCGCCTCGACTCGCTGCAGGGCAGGCCGGCGCAGCTGAAGGCCTTCTTCAAGGCGCTGCCCAAGGGCGGCGACCTCCACAACCACCTGTCAGGTGCGGTCACCACCGAGTACCTGATCAAGCTCGCGGGCGAGAACGGGCTGTGCATCGACGCGACGGACACGGCCGTGGCGCCGCCGTGCGGGCCGGGCACCAGGCCCGCGATCGACGCGCAGCACGACGCGGCGTTCCGGCAGCGGATCGTCCGGGCCTGGTCCATGCAGGACTTCCCGGCCGACCGGTCCGGGCACGACCACTTCTTCGACACCTTCGGCAAGTTCGGCCTGGCCACCGCGTACACCCGCGGCAAGATGCTCGCCGACGTGGCCGACACCGTGGTCGAGCAGAACCAGTTCTATCTGGAGACCCTGGTCACCCCGGCGTCGGACAGCAGCAAGAAGCTCGCCGACAAGGTGGGTTACGACGCCGACCCGGCCGCCCTCCACCGCAAGCTCGTGGCCGGTGGACAGCTGGACCGGGTGGTGGACGAGGCGGTCAAGGAGGCCGACGACACCGATGTGCAGTTCCGGGAGGCCGCGCACTGCGACACGCACCGCCCCGACCCGGGCTGCCGGCTTCCCGTCAGGTGGATCTCCCAGGTGTCCCGGGGCAGTTCGCCGGTACGGGTGTTCACGCAGATGGCGGTCGGCATGCGACTGGCCGAGCGCGACCCGAGGTTCGTCGCCGTCAACCTCGTACAGCCCGAGGACGGCGAGAGCGCGCTGGTCAACTACAGCCTCCAGATGCGGATGCTGAAGTACCTGCGCGGCCAGTACCCGGACTCCCACCTCACCCTGCACGCCGGTGAGCTGGCGCCCGGCCTGGTCAAGCCCGAGGACCTGACCTTCCACATCCGCGAGGCCGTGCTCGTCGCCGGAGCCGAGCGCATCGGCCACGGCGTGGACCTGGTCCACGAGAACGACTGGCGGCAGCTGGCCCGGACGATGGCGCAGCGCAAGGTGGCCGTCGAGGTGCCGTTCTCCAGCAACAAGCAGATCCTCGGCATCGCGGGCGACGAGCACCCGTTCAACGCCTACCGCCGCTACGGCGTCCCGATCGTGCCGGCCACCGACGACCCGGGTGTCTCCCGCATCGACATCAGCCACGAGTACCAGTACGCGGCCAGGACCTACGGTCTCCGCTACGTCGAGCTGAAGGACCTGGCCCGCGCCTCGCTGGAGTACGCGTTCCGCACCGGCCGCAGCCTGTGGGCCACCGGTTCCGCCGCGTCCGGCTACCGTCCGGTCGCCGCCTGTCTGGGCGACCGGCCGGGCACCGACCACCCGAGCACGCGCTGTGCCCGCTACCTCGCCGGCAACCCGAAGGCGGCGACCGAGTGGCGTCAGGAGGCGGCCTTCGCCACCTTCGAACGCAACAACCGCTGAGTGCGCGGCAACTCTCCGATGCGGCCGGGTCCGGGCCTCAGGTCCCGGACCCGGCCGCGTCCGCGCTGCCCGCTACGCGCCGCCGTCACCCGCCTCCGCCGCTCCCTCCGCCCACAGATGGCTGAGCGTGCCGAGGACGAGACGGCAGACATCGTCAGGATCGGCGCCGGCCAGGGGTTCGCGCGCGACGACCGTCCGCATCAGGCCGATCCCCAGCAGCCAGGCCATGGCGAGATCCGCACGGAGCACACCGTCCGGGGCGCCGGAGAGCCCGGCCAGCACGCTCTGGTACTCCTCCCCCAGCTCCCGCAAGGTTCCGGCCGCCTCGTCGCCCCGCCCGACCGAACGCAGATAGACCTCCAGGGAACGGTCCTCCGTCCCCTCCGCACTACGGGTCAGCATCGAACGCAGGGCGGTCTCGAAGAGCTCCTCGGGCGGCGTCGCCCGCAACTGCTCCAGCCCGCCCAGCGCGACGACTTCCGTCAGCAAACCTCGTTTCGAGCCGAAATACCGGAACAGCAGGGCCTGGTTCACCCCGGCCCGCGCCGCGATGCTCCGGACCGTCGCCCCCTCGTAGCCCCGCTCCGCGAACAGGTCCCGGGCCGCCTCCAGCAGCCGTCGGCGGGTGGCAGCGGCGTCCCTGCGGCGCTCTTCGGACGGCGTGACGGCAACGGGCTCCATGACGGCATTCCTCTCGGACGGCCCGTCAGGATAACGGCCGTAAAGCGTCGTTGACTGCCCGCGAAGCCCGCTCCTACCGTTGTAAGCAGCTGCTTACATCCGGGAGGCCGCAGTGACGACCACAGACATCGCACCCCTCGCGTATCCCTTCAACACCCCGGACGGGCTCCAGCTCGCCGAGGCCTACGAGCGGGTACGGGAACAGCCGGGCCTGTTACGGGTCCAGATGCCGTACGGCGAACCGGCCTGGCTCGCCACCCGCTACGCCGACGCCCGGCTCGTCCTCGGCGACCAGCGCTTCAGCCGGGCCGCCGCCGCCTCGCACGACGAGCCCCGGCAGTCCGAGGGGCAGCGCGACGGGGGCATCCTCGGCATGGACCCGCCGGACCACACCCGGCTGCGCTCCCTGGTCGCCAAGGCGTTCACCGTCCGCCAGGTCGAGAAGCTGCGCCCCCAGGTGCGGGAACTGACCGCCGGCCTCCTCGACGAGATGGAAACCGCCGGGCCGCCCGCCGACCTGGTCGACCTGTTCGCGCTGCCGCTGCCGGTCGCCGTGATCTGCCGGATGCTGGGCGTACCCACCGAGGACCGGCCGCGCTTCCGCGTATGGAGCGACGACGCGCTGTCGACCAGCTCCCTCACCGCCGAGGAGTTCGAGGCGAGCCGCGAGGAACTGCGCGCCTACATGGCCGGGTTGATCGAACAGCACCGCCGCTCGCCCCGGGACGACCTGATGACGGCGCTCATCGAGGCCCGCGACGGCGGCGACCGGCTCTCGGAGCTCGAACTCGTCGATCTGTGCGTGGGCATCCTGGTGGCGGGGCACGAGACCACCGCGTCCCAGATCCCCAACTTCGTCCTCACCCTCCTCGACCACCCGGACCAGCTGGCCAGGCTGAGGGCCGAACCCGGGCTGGTCCCGAACGCGGTGGAGGAGCTGCTCCGCTTCGTGCCCCTGGGCAGCGGCGCCGGTCAGCCGCGTTACGCCACCGAGGACATCGAGGTCGGCGGAACCCTCGTCCGGGCGGGCAGCCCGGTCCTGGTCGCCGTGGGCGCGGCCAACCGCGACGCCCTGCGGTTCACCGCCCCGGGCGTCCTCGACATCGCCCGCGAGGGCAATCAGCACCTCGGATTCGGCCACGGGGTCCACCACTGCCTGGGCGCCCCGCTGGCCCGGCTGGAACTCCAGGAGGCGTTGTCCGCCCTCATCACCCGTTTCCCGACGCTGCGTCTGGCGGGCGATGTGACCTGGAAGTCCGAGATGCTGGTGCGCGGCCCGCGCGTCATGCCGGTGGAGTGGTGACCGCCATGACCTGGAACGTACGCGTCGACACCCGGCTCTGCCAGGGGTCGGGCATGTGCGCCGGGACCGTCCCCGAGGTGTTCGCCCTGGACGGCGAGCGCGCCCGCGCCCGGGCCGACGGGGTCGAGCCGGACGAACGGATCCTGGACGCCGCCGACATCTGCCCGGCCCTGGCGATCACCGTCCACGACGGAAACACCGTGATCGGCCCCCGCCGGGACTGACCCGCCCCGCCCGGCGGAGTCGGCTCAGCGGTCGTCCGGTGAGCGGCGGGGTACCCACAGCTGGTCGGCGTCGCCGGCGGCGAGTCTGCCCCGGTGGACGTCGGCCTTGTGGGCGATGAGCTCCAGGTTCTCCTGGAGCTCGGCGATCCTGGCGAGCACCTGATCACGGTGCGATTCGAGCAGGTCCCGTCGCTGCTCCTCGTTGCCCCGGCCCGCCGCGACGAGTTCGGCGTAGCGGCGGATGCCCTTGATGCACATGCCGGTCGCCCGGAGCCCGGTGCAGATGGTGATCCACTCCGGGTCGCACGCGCGGAGGAGGTGGACCGTGGCACGGACCGTCGAACCACCTCTGCCGGCCGCCGGTGACCGGCAGAGCGGCAGAGCATCTGCCCGGCCGTCCCGATCAGGCAGGCCCAATGCTGAGCTGGGAACCGAGCTCGCTGAACCCCAGCGCGACCGCCGCCTTCCTCGACGCGGGGGTCCGGGCCCGCCACTGCGGCAGAAGGTCCTGCGCGAGCGCATGCCGGACCGAGGCGGATCCGGTCACGCGGGCAAGGCCCTTCCCGCGCCAGGCGGGCAAGGTCAGCACGCTCACGTGAGCCGTCGAACGCGGCCATCGGCGAAATCCGGAAGCAGCGACAACCTCACCGTCGACCCGCAGAACGAACGCGGGTGAGGTGATCTCGCCGAGGGATGCCTCCCCGGCGTCCTGGGCCCCGGCGGCCTGTTCCAGGGCCCTCAGCTCCGCATGGCCGGCCGGCAGTTCCGCCACACGCAGCTCTGCGCGGGCCACCGGCCGGAAGCCCTCGGCCTCTGCATAGGCGAGTGCGGCGGGCCCGAGAACCTCGCCGATCGGAAGAACCTTCCCCACCGCTTCCGGGTCCGTCAGCCTGTCGGCAGGCAGTCCGGCCACGGCCTGACGGATCCGGGCAGCGGACTTCTCGCTCGGCGCGGTCACGACGGCCGCTCCGCCCAGGAGCACGATGCCCACCCACCCGGGTGGGCAGAACCTCGAATCAGGGGAGGCCACGACGCCGACCTCACCCGCCGTCCCGAACGACACCGGCGCCGACGCCAGCTCCTGCCAGAGGCCTTGGGCCCTGACCAATAACGAATCGTTGGACATGAACCGATCCTTCCAGGGCCTCGGGCTCGCACGCACACGGAATCAGTGCGGGCGGACCGGCCTCGAAGTCGATCCACCCTGCCGGCAACGGCGCACCGGGAGCGCGCTCGGCGCGTTGGGATTGAGCGCGCGCTCCCTCTCACCAGGGATGTTCCACCCGGGGCTCAAGCCGCGAAGTCCGAGCGCTCTTTCCGAGGAATGGGAGGTGGGCCACTTCCCACCCACCCACCCCGAGCGGCGAGTTGACGTTTCGTGACCGACTTGCCACCGACGGTGGCGACGCTCTAGCGTGCCGAATGCGGAGCGACGCTCCGCGACGCAGAACGGCCCCTGCCGGTGCTGGAACACCAAGACCAGGGGCCTGACCACTTCGATCGTCTACCAAGGAGCGATCTGATGGCTGTCGGCCAGCTTAGTACCGCCCCGTGCACGCCGCACGTATCCCCGCCCGCACCGCCGACCCCGCACCCGATGGCCAATCCGGGGTACGGCAAACGGTCCGCACCCTCGCAACTCCCCCGCAACGACCGGGATTTCGCACACCTTCCGGCTCGCGAGGCATCCATCGCCGCGTACATCGACCGGCTGCCCGAAGGCTCCGACATCTCCGTGAAGACGCTCGCCAAGCACCTCCCGTACGGGCAGTGCGCGCTGCGTACCGCCCTCAACCGCCTTCAGGGCGCCGGGCATCTGCGGCACGGCAGCGAGTGTGTCGCCAACGACGAGGTGCTGCTCTGGGTGACCCGGACGTTCTTCTCCCGGACCGCGCGGGACGACGAGTGGTGGGCGGCATTCACCCGGGGCGACGTACCGGCGGAGCAGCCCCGGCGCCCCACCCGTTCCCGCGCGTTCGCACTGCTCGCCGCGCTGGGCCGGACCGTGCCCGCGCTCACGCTGTCTGCGGCCGACTGCGCGGCGCTGGAGCCGCAGGTCGGCGAGTGGTTCGAGCGCGGGGCCACCGAGGCGGAGCTGCTGCACGCCCTCACCGACGGGCTCCCCACTCCCATCCACCACCCACCCGCCCTCGTCCGCAGGCGGCTCGCCGACAAGATGCCACCCGAACGAGTCGCTCCGGCACCACGGCGCACCGTGTTGCGCACGCTCGAATGCAGCGAATGCCGCTCGCCGGGCAGCGCGGAGGCCCTGATCGGCGGCCGGTGCAGGCCGTGCCGGGGCGAAGCGGTCACCATGCCCTCCGGGCCCGACGGAGCCGTACCGTCGACCGGCGTACGCGAGCGGATGAACGACGTACGGGCCGGGTTGGCGCGACGGTCCGTCACACCACGCCGCACCGGGTGCTCGTGAGGCCGGTGTCCGAAAGCGGCTCCCACCTGGGGGTGGTTTGATCCACTTCCCACGCCTGGGCGCTACGTTGCGTGTTCCTCTTGGCGCGCATCGTAATCAACCGGCCCAAAGGGGAACGAACCATGTCCGAACCGTCCCACGAGCAGATCGTTTCCGGGCTCCGCGACAGGCCCCCCATCGCCCTGGCGCCCGGTCCCCGTCTGGACGCCGAACGGCCCGGATCCCTCCCGCTGCCGCCCAGCACCGTGTGGGACCTGCCCGGCGGCACCGCCTGGGTCTACTACGGCGAGGGGAACACCGGTCTCGTGCGGCCGGTCATCCTCGCCGACGGATTCGGCTCGGGACCGAGCGAGCTGGAATTCTCCTGGCAGATCATGGAGTTCGGTGACTACGCGCTCATCAGCGAGCTGCGCCGCCGTGGCCACGACGTCGTCCTTCTCGGCTTCCATGAGCGCAGTGCGTCGATTCTGGACAACTCCCGGACCGTGCAGGAAGCGATCAGGCGGGCGATCGCGGAGCAGGGGAGCGACACACCGCTGGCCGTCGGCGGGTTCAGCATGGGCGGGCTCGTCGCCCGGCATGCACTGGCCAGGATGGAGACCGATCGCATCGACCATCGAACGGCGCTGTACTTCTCGTACGACAGCCCGCACCGAGGCGCCTGGATCCCGGTCGGGCTCCAGGCGTTCGCGCACTACATCAAGGATCTCGACAGCCGGTTCTCCGACCAGATCAACAGCCCGGCCGCCCGCCAGCTGCTATGGCGGCACATCGCGAAGTGGGACGACGCACCGGACCAGAGCGACGAACGGGCCGCGTTCCTGGCCGAGATGGCGGCCGTCGGCGAGTGGCCGCAGCAGCCCCGGCGGATCGGCGTCGCCAACGGGGTGGCCGACGGCACCGGCACCGATGTGCGGGCGGGCGAACTGGCCCTGGAGGGCAAGGGCCTGTCGATCCTGGGGACCAAGCTCTACACCCAGGCACCGGGCCGCGACGAACTCTCCGCGAAGCTGCGGGTGGTGACGCTGAAGACCAACGAGGTCCGTACGAACGGGCTCCCGTCGCTCGACGGCGCACCCGGCGGCTCGCTGGAGGGCTTCGGCATCCTCGCCGACGCCTTCAACTCCCTGAACCCGTTCCTCGGCTTCAAGGCCGACGTACGCATCCGGTCGCACTGCTTCGTACCGGCGGTCAGTGCGGTCGACATCCGCGATCCGGACACGGACGAGGAGCTGTACGCGGACATCTCCTCGCTCCCGGAGGAGGACAGCGGGCTCGACGAGTTCAGGCTGGCTTCCCGCAACGAGGGACACACCCTTGTGACGGAGGAACTCTGCACCTGGCTGCTCGACCGCCCCCTCGCGCTGGACGCCGCGCTGGCCCTGGCCGTCCTGGTCGCCATGATCATCGGGTCGTTCGTCCACCCGGGCGCGG
>NZ_JBSFBQ010000092.1:0-20308 GCF_053593015.1 Streptomyces sp. NPDC002403
CTGCGCCGAGCTCGCAGGTCTTGAAGGAGCGCTGGGTGATCATTCGGTGTTGGTGTAGTCGAGGAATTCGGCGACGGCGGGGATCCCGCGGCGGCACCGCGCTGCTGTCGAAGGATCTGAAGCGTGCCGCGGGCGCATCCTCGCCCGACCGGGTGGTGGTCCACGCGTGGAGAGTGTCGGCGTTGGCGCGACCGGGAAGCGTAGGCCACGCTCGTCGCGAAAGGGAGGCCCCAAAGCGTGGCCGTGCACTGCTTCGGATATCCGCGCCTCGCTCGCGATGGTGTGAAGTTCCTGACGCTCGTCGGGCGGACCGCTGCCACTGCGTGCTCCAGCGGTTCGACCCCGGCCCCGGCTGGGAGTCATGGTCCGAGCGCGAGCGCGCGGGCGGCTGCGACGATCACCGTCACGGAGAAGGAGTACTCAATGGCCCTCTCGCAGGCCCATGCGGCCGCGGGGACCGTCACGTTCGTCCTGGACAACGCCGGCACCCTGGCACACGCGCTGGCCGTCTCGGGGTCGGGTGTGTCCGAAGCTCATACCTCGACCATCCCTCCCGGCGGCACGGCACGACTCACCGTCACCCTCCAGCCCGGCAGCTACGAGCTGTGGTGTCCCATCGACAAGCACAAGGAACTCGGCATGGACACCCACCTCCAGGTCGGCGGGAACGGCCCGGCGTCCCCGGCGCCCGGCAGCGCCGTGGCGGGCGCGACCGGGCAGTAGTGATGGCTCCCGAACCCATTGACCGCCACCACACGGTCACACGTGTGCTGCTCCAAGTGGTGACCGCGGCCGCACTGGCCGTGAACGCCTACGTCCACGCCG
This sequence comes from Streptomyces sp. NPDC002403, assembly GCF_053593015.1. Taxonomy (NCBI): domain Bacteria; kingdom Bacillati; phylum Actinomycetota; class Actinomycetes; order Kitasatosporales; family Streptomycetaceae; genus Streptomyces; species Streptomyces sp. NPDC002403. Next base: position 826 of record NZ_JBSFBQ010000092.1, read on the forward strand.
ACCTCGCCTCTGCCTTTGACCCGATCGGACAGCAGATCAGCCAAGGAACGCTGTTCCGCCTCGAAGCCGCCGCGGCGTCCCTGGCCGCGCTGCTGGTCCTGCTTCTCGGTCGCCGGCGCCCCGTGTGGGTGTTCGCCTTCCTGGTGTCCGTCTCCGCCCTGGGCGCCGTGCTGCTCTACCGGTACGTGAACGTGGGCACGCTCGGTCCGCTGCCGAACATGTACGAGCCTGCCTGGTGGCCGAAGAAGACCGCCAGCGCGATCGCCGAGGCCGTCGGCGCCGTGACCTCGCTCGCTGGCTTCCTGATCACCGGCCCGCCACGTTCGGCATCCGCTCGGGCCGGCGCTCCTCGGGGCGACAAGGCTGGCGGCGTGGGCGGCTGATCACATGCCACGCCTCGCCCCGCGCACCGAATCCCGGCAGCTCCTGGGGGTGCTGTGGGGCACCGGCGCAGCCTATTCGGGGTTCAAGGCCACGTCGTCATCCTGCTCAAGGCCCAGCTGGGCAGCGCGCTGCTGGGCCCGGCGCTGATCCAGCTGCTCCTCGCGCTGTGGATGTACGGCCGACTGCCCGGCGGCAGCACATGTGTGAAAATGTGACGTATAGGCACATTGCTGAAGCGCAGCAGCACCACCACGGCTTGTCGCGTAGCCCTTGCGCCGGTGGTCGGCACCGATCGTGATATCGAGCTAGAGCCAGCCGGAACGACGGCCGGTGCGATGTGAGCCGACTGCGCCGACCAGCTCTCCCGCGACCGTCGTTTCGACTGCCAACCGGAAACGGTCGTCATTGCACTCGGCAACGGCCTGCTCCTTCGCCCAGACGCGGTAGCTCTCGGCGGACCGAGGCAGATCCAGCCGACCCCCTCGCCGCCCGTCACCGTCGGCGAAACGCGCGAACGCCATCCAGTCGTCGGGCTCGGCGTACCCGCTTACCGAACCAGGACGATGCCATGCCCTAATGATCACGCTCAGCGCACGCGAAGCCGAGAGCCACGCCAAGGCAGGCGTTGCCCGCCGTGCTCTGTCACACCACTGATCGTCGTCTTCGTCCGGAGCAGCGGGTCGCGCAGCGGACGCAAATCCGACTGTGTCGGAGGTGTGTCGCGAACACCCGGAGACTATGAGAGAGGGCGGGAGTCAGCGAGACTGACTCCCGCCCTCTTCTGTCGGCATCCGGCCAGCGCTTGGCCCCGGGCCATCGGACTCGCCGGTATCGGTGTCGCTGTTACGCTGAAATGGCAATCTAGAAGAGCACCGCTTACGTAACCAAAATGCAGCCGCAACCATGGATACGTCCCTAGTCAGGCGCCGATCGTCTTAGCCGCGATGATCGATTCTTTCCGTGGAGACCCGACGAGTGTGGTGCGCCCCCTCACACTTCGCAGGGGTGGGTAGCGGCCGGATCATCCCTCGTTGCGCGCCGAAGTGGTGCCGGCTTGAGGGTCTGCAGCTCCCACTCCTTCTGGAGGTCGGGGTGAAAGTTGTCGTTGATCTTTCCCGATGCGAAGGGTATGCGCAGTGCGCGTTCCTGGCTCCGGAGGCGTTCCGGATGCACGGTGAGGAAGCGCTCATGTACGACCCGAACCCCGATGACGCCCAGCGCGACCAGGTGCTACGCGCTGCGGCGGCCTGCCCGGTCCAGGCGATCCTGGTCGACCTGCTGGAGCCGCGGCACGCGACGGCGGAGGCGTCGCCGTCATGACCAGTGCCGACAACCTGCGTGCGTTCAAGCGCGATGGCCGCATCGTGGTCGTCGGGGCTTCACTGGCGGGGCTGCGGGCCGCGGAGGCTCTGCGAGACGAGGGTTTCACCGGATCGTTGACCATGATCGGTGACGAATTGGGCGAGCCCTACGACCGGCCTCCCCTGTCCAAGCAAGTACTGACCGGGTGGGTGCCGGCCGGGGGCACCACTTTGCCCCGCCGTCGCGGCATCGATGCGGAGTGGCTGCTGGGCGTGCCAGCCAGCGGGCTGGACCTCGCGACGAACCACGTGCGTCTCGCCGACGGACGCGAGGTTCCCTTCGACCGGGTGCTGATCTCCACCGGGGTACGGGCCCGGCCGTGGTTCGTCGAGTCCGAGGCGGCCCTGGACGGAGTGTTTGTCGTGCGCACGCGCGAACACGCCGAGGGGCTGGAGCGAGCCCTCGCCGCCGGTCCCTCCCGTGTGCTGGTCATCGGTGCGGGATTCACCGGCTCCGAGATCGCCTCCGTCTGCCGCGAGCGGGACATTCCGGTGACCGTCGCCGAACTCGCGCCGGCCCCCCTGGCCGGGGCGCTCGGCATCATGATTGGCGAGCTCGCGGCGGACTTGCAGCGTACTCACGGTGTGGACCTGCGGTGCGGTATCAAGGTCGCCCGGCTGGAGGGTGACTCGCAGGGACGGTTTCGCCGTGCTCACTTCGACGACGGCAGTACGGTCGACGCCGATGTGGCGGTGGTGGCACTCGGGAGCATCCGCAACACCGAGTGGCTGCGGGAGTCGGGACTGGCGGCGGGCGAGTGGGGACTCACCTGTGACACGGGCTGCCGCGCCCTCGACATCAATGGCCGCGTCACCGACGACGTTTTCGCCGCGGGAGACGTGGCACGTTGCCCGAACCCCATCTACGAATACCGGCTCATCTCACTGGAGCACTGGGCCAACGCCGTGAAGCAGGCAGAGGTCGCGGCACACAACATGGTCAGTGCCCAGGCGGACCGCTGGTCCAACCTGTCCATCCCGCTGTTCTGGTCGTTCCAGTTCGGCGTCAACATCAAGTCCGTCGGCGTACCGGCCTTCGCCGACGAGGTGGTCGTCACCCAGGGATCGCTGGAAGACCACCGTTTCGTCACCGCATATGGCTATCGAGGCCGCGTCACGGCTGCCGCGAGCTTCAACAACGGTAAGTGGCTGGATCACTACCGACGATTGATCGAGACGGCTGCACCCTTTCCGCCCCCCTGCCCCACGCCGGACCAACCGGCAGACATGAAACCAGTGCCCGTCGACTTCCCCGGCCCCGCCCTGCCCGCGCAGAGCGCCGCGGTGGTCGTCACAGGGCATGACCGGGGCCAGCGCCGTGTCACAGCCGTGCACCAGCATCGGCAGGAAGAAGGCCAGACGACCACGACCGGGACGCCCGGCACGCTGCAACGGATCTTCGACTACTCCACCCGGGCCGACCCCTACCCGCTGTATGCCGAGTTGCGCAGGACGCCGGTGGCTCGGCAGGAGGACGGCAGCTACGTCATCAGCACCTATCGCGAGATCACGGACATACTCAATGACCCGCATCTGAGCTCCGACGTGCGCAATCTGTCGCGTCCGATGCCCCCAGCCGAGGGAGGACCCACGTCGTCGTTCATCCACATGGACTCGCCCGAGCACAATCGCCTGCGGCGTATGGCGATGCGTCGCTTCGGCCCCCCGCACACCCCTGGGCTGGTGACCGGGCTTGAAGGCTTCCTGACCGCCACCGTCGGCAGCCTGATCGACGATTTGGTGGGCAAGGAGCAGATCGACGTCGTCGACGATTTCGCCCTGCTGTTCCCCGTAACCGTGATCTGTCACTTGCTCGGAGTGCCACGCGAGGACGAGCCGAGGTTTCACCTCTGGGTGAACGACATCATGAACTCGATCGACTACGACCCCAAGACCGACCCGAAGGAGAAACTGGACAAGGGCGTACAGGCCCGCAAGGACTTGCGCCAGTGCCTCGGCGAGCTGGTGGAACAGCGCCACGGCCGGCCGGGAGACGACCTGCTGTCACGACTCGCCAACGACGACGGGCCCGACGGTCGGATGGCCGACGCGGAAATCGTCGCCACCGCCAGACTGCTCCTCATCGCTGGCCATGAGACCATCGTCAACCTCATCACCAACGGCATGCTGACACTGCTGCGCCACCCGCAGGTGCTGCAACGACTGCGCGACGGACCGGACCTCGTCGTGCCGCTGGTCGAGGAACTGCTCCGCTACGAGCCCCCCGTGCACATCATTCCCTGGCGGGTGGCGTACAGCGACGTCACCGTCGCCGACACCGTCATCCCCCGGGGCTCGCAGATCATGCTCATGCTGGCCTCAGGCAGCCGCGATCCGAGGCGCTTCCACGATCCGGACCGCTTCGACCCGGATCGGCATGACAACCAGCACCTGGGGTTCGGCAGCGGCATCCACCTGTGTTTCGCCGGCCCGCTGGCCCGGCGGGAAACCCAGATCGCGCTGACCGAGCTGGTACGCCGGCTCGACCGCCCCAGGCTGGTCGCCGACCCGCCGCCGTACCGGCCCAGCCCCGTTCTTCGGGGGCCGATCCATCTGGACATCGACCAGGGTGACGGTTGACGTGAGGCTGACCCTTTGGAGTGGACACCCTGACAATGGATCTCGATGGTCTAGGGAGGGATGTTCAGGTGGGGTGCAAGTCTCCGTATCCGGAGGAGTTCAGGAAGGACGCCGTCGCGCTCTGTCGTGCCGCGGACGGCAAGCGCACGTATGCGGCGGTCGCTGCCGATCTCGGTATCGCCGCCGAGTCGCTGCGGACGTGGGTCCGCAAGGACGAGCCCCCGGGATGCCGGCGGGAGTGCGGCCGAGGAGCTGGCCCGGTTGCGGGCCGAAGCGTTCGCCGGGCTGGTGCAGCGCGGACGAGGGAAGCGCCCGCGCTGTGATTCGCTGCGCCGCGGGGCTCTTCATGCGGCACGCTTAGGCCGTGTATTGAAAGCGCTGTTCATGCTGCTTGTCGACGATCAATTCACCCGATGGGGTGAATTGGTGGTGAGCCGCTGCCTGCCTCGCTCTCTCTGATCATGATGTCCGTGAGCCGTCCCCGTACCCCACGGAGGACGGCGATTCCATGATGCGAAGACGAGGTGGGAACGAACGTGTCCAGTGAGGTGTGGAAGGTCGAGCTCGGGGCCGGCACGGTGGCGGGGCAGGTCGAGAACGGGGTCGGGACCTTCCTCGGCATCCCGTACGCGGAGGCGCCCGTCGGCACGCGACGGTACGCGGCACCGTCGCCTTCCCTCGGTTGGGAGGGCGTGCTGGAGGCGAACGCGTTCGGTCCCGCCCCGTCCCGCGCCACCGAGGGGATCTTCGACACGCTGCTGAGCGGCGACCCCGCGCTCGTGGGCGGCGACAACGTCCTGACCGTCAACGTATGGGCGCCGCGCGAGCAGGCCGCCGATCACCGGCCGGTCATGGTGTGGTTCCACGGCGGCGCGTTCCTGCGCGGCTCCTCCGCCGGGACCTGTTACGACGGATCCACCTTCGCGCGCGACGGGGTCGTGCTCGTGACCTTCAACTACCGGCTGGGTATGGAGGGCTTCGGCTGCCTCGACACCGGGCAGGCCAACCGGGGTCTCGAGGACCAGGTCGCGGCTCTGGAGTGGGTGCAGGAGAACATCGCCGAGTTCGGCGGTGACAAGGGGAACGTCACGGTCTTCGGCGAATCGGCCGGCGCGATGAGCATCCTGGCCCTGATGTCCAGTGGCGTCGCCTCGGAGGACGGCCTGTTCCACAAGGCGATCGTGCAGAGCGGCACCGCGAGCATCGGTCAGAGCGCGGAGGACGCGCGCCGCCTGTCCTACGTGGTCGCGCTCTCCGTGGGCGCCCCTTCCCCCAGCGCGGCCTACCTCGGTCAGAAGGCCCCCGCCGACGTGGTCAAGGCCCAGCAGGCGGTGCACAGCGCCGTCGTCGACTCCGCGGACCGCGAGTCGTGGGGCGACACCACCATCGACTCGTGCGGCATGTCGTTCCTTCCCGTGGTCGGCGACTACCTGGTGCCCAAGGCCCCGATCGAGTCCCTCCGCGAGGGTGTGGGGGCGGACATCCCGCTGCTGATCGGCACGACCACGGAGGAGAACCGCTTCTTCGTCGCTCCCTACGCCGACATCGTCGACGCGCCCGCCGACAAGCTCAAGGAGCGGCTCGCCGTCTGCGGGGCGCCGGCGAACGCGTACGACGTCTACCAGGCCAACTCCGGGGACACCTACCCGCGTTCCACGCCTGCCGAGACCTTCGCCGCCGTGATGACGGACCGCCTCTTCCGCATCCCCAGCTACCACGTCGCCGAGACCCGGCAGCGGGAGGGCGCGGCCCCGGCCTACGTCTACGAGCTCGGGTGGCGCTCGCCCGCGTCCACGGACACGAAGGTCCCGTTCGGCGCCGCTCACATCGTCGACCTCCCGTTCGTCTGGGACAACCTCGACGGCCCCGAGACCGCGGAGCTCCTCGGTGCCAACCCGCCCGCCGATCTGGCGAAGACGATCCGCTCGCATTGGATCGCGTTCGCGCGTACCGGCAAGCCCGGCGCCGACTGGCCCGCGTACGACGCCGTCGACCGCCCGGTCATGACCTTCGCCAAGGACGGCACCTCGGCCAACGCGGTCGTCAAGGACCCCCGTTCCCAGGAGCGGCAGCTCTGGGACGGCGTGGACTTCCTCACCAAGGCCGAGGAGGACTGAACCGTCCCTCGGCGGTCAGCTGAACGCCCTGCCCCGCCGGGGGCCCGCTCGCACTGCGGGCCAGGGCCTCCCTTGGGCCGCGAGCACGGCGGCGGCGCGGCCCGCCCTGCGGCCCTCACGGAGCCCTGGGCACCACCGTCGCCGACCTCCTGCCCGAGTACCCAGCTGCCGACCCGGACACCCCGGCCCCGGAGCTGCCGGTCGTCCTCGACATGTCGGGCAAGGTCGCCGGCCTCCTCCGCACCGCAGGCCTGGAGCCCGCCGAGCGCGCCGCGCTCGACCAGGGCGTCACCGTACGACGCGGCCAGGGCTACACCCTCCGCGTCACCGCCGTCCCCGCGATCCACCGCCGACTCCTCGACGGCACCCCGGGGAGCACGGCGGTCCCAGCACAGCGCAAGGACCGCCGTGAGTACGAGAGCCACGTCAGCGCCCGCGTTCAGTAGCCAAGATCATCCCGTGGCGGGTGTCTGGCGTACCTGGGTCATGCCCTCAGACAGGGTCATAGCCACTCGTTGATCGCCGCCACCAGCACGGTCGCCTCGAATCGGACCGCCAGCTTGTCGTAGCGCGTGGCGACAGCGCGGTTCCTCTTGAGGCGGTTGATCCCGTTGAGGCGGTTGATCCCGCACTCGACCGCATGACGCTCGCGGTAGTCGACCGGGTCGAAAAGTGGCGGCCGGCCGCCGCGGGAACCGCGCTTCCGGCGGTTGTGTGCCTGGTCGGCCTTGTCCGGGATGGTGCAGCGGATCCCGCGTCGGCGCAGGTAGGCACGGTTCTTGCGGGAGGCGTACGCCTTGCCGGCCCGCACGCGGTCCGGGCGGACGCGTGGCCGGCCCGGCCCGATGCGAGGCACGCGGCCCTTCTCCAGCACGGGTTCAAACTGCGGCGAGTCTCCACGCTGCCCAGCCGTCACCACGATCGACATGAGTTTCTGACCCTGCTCGACGACCAGGTGGAGCTTGGTGGTGAACCCGCCGCGCGACCGTCCCAACCCGTGATCACGGGGCTCGGTGAAGATGCCGCCCGGTGGTTCCTTTTGTTGGTCGCCCTGCTTACGGGCCCCGGCCGCGTGCTGATGGGCGCGGCAGACCCTGGAGTCGACGCTCAGGTCCCAGACGATCGCGCCTTTCGCGTCGGCCAGGGACTGAAGCCGGGTAACGATCCTCTGCCAGGCGCCGTTGCGCTGCCACCGGCGGAACAGGTCGTAGACCCGGCCCCAGGGCCCGTACTCGGCAGGGATGTCCCGCCACGGAACTCCGGTCCGGACCCGGAACCGTATGCCGTCGAGCAGCCGCCGCCGAGGCCAGACCGGCGGCCGCCCTGCCTTCGACCCCCTCGGTAACAGCGGCTCCAGCACCGCCCATTGTTCGTCTGTGAGATCTCCCCGCGCCATGAAACACGATCATTCACAGCCAAGATCCACTTTCGATACACGGCCTAGTACGACGTCACACCACACTCAGAGAGGCCCGGGAGAACCAGGTACAGAATCCTCGTTCTCCTGCCCCCGGCCACCGCACGCTGCGCCGCGTTGTGTTTGCCGACGAGGCCGTCGAACCCTCCGCCGGAGAAGCAGGCGATTCCGAAGCCGGAGCCGAGCCGTGCGAGTTGCGGCACCATGCCGGCTGTCTCGCACCACAGCTCCAGCCGGACCGGCTGCCCCGCCTGCCGGTCGGCCCGGTAGCCGTCCGCAGCCGCTTTCACGGCAGTCCAGAAGTCGGGCGGGCCGGTGAACGATTGTGGGGCCTGGACCGCAACCTGGGTGTCGTCCCGGATCGCTTCCCAGCCGATCCGGCCCGAGCGGCGGGTCCGGCCCGCCCTCCGAAGATCTCTTGCGCATGTACCCATGGAAAATGCCAGAACCGCCACCTGGGGCAAGCACGTTGCGTAGCCTCTGGGTCACAGCCGTACGCCACGTCGGGAGGGGATTGCGCGTGCCCGGAATCGACGAGTGCCTGCTCGAAGTCATGAGGCTGCCCGGCGCCCGCGGCGCCGCGGTGGTCGACTGGACGAGCGGCCTCGCCCTCGGCACCATCGGCGAATCGCCCAACGGCGACCACGAGGCGACCGCCGCGGAGACGGCCGAGGTCGCGCGGATGGCGGCCGAGCAGCCCGCCTTCGCACGGGAGGCCACCGAACCGCCCACCGCGTTACCCGAAGGGGCAGTCGAGGGAGCGCCGCCCCCGGTCGAAGACGTCATCGTCACCACCCGGGCCGGGTACCACATCCTCCGTTTCATCGAGACGGCCTTCGACAGCAGCGTCTTCGTCCATCTCTGGCTCGACCGCGCGGAGGGCAATCTGGCCCTCGCCCGGATACGGCTGGGCGAGATGGCCCAGCGTCTGGTCCTGGCATGAGAACCGCCCCCGCCCCGGTCGCGCCCCTCTCCCCCATGCTGCAGCGCCTCGCCGCCGAACGCGCCACCGGCGCCCTGATGCGCGACCGCGGCACCCTGTACCTCGCCGAGGGCCAGGTGGTGCACGCCGAAAGCCCCGCGACACCCGGTATCGACGTCCTGCTCACCACGGGCGGCGCCCTGCACCGCGACGGCTGGTGGGAGGCGGTCGCCAGGGCGGGCGCCGGGCAACGGGTCGGCCGCTATCTGGTGGACAGCGGGCGGGTGCCGAGCGGGGCGCTGGAGCTGTGCCACCTGGGCGCGCTGTACGACGCGGCGTTCTTCGCACTCGCCCCCACCCGGACCCCGGCCCGATTCCGCTACGGGGTCTCCCACTGGATCGGCCCCGTCCGCCCCGTCCCCGTCGATGCCGTGCAGCGCGAGACGCTCCGGCGCCGGGAGCTGCTGGAACGGATCTGGCCCGATGCGGTGACCGACAGCGCACCGCTCGTACGGACGGGCCGCTCCGTCGACGCACCTGTTCCGCCGGGCCGGCGCCGCGTGCTCGATCTCGTGGACGGGGCACGCACCGCATCGGACATCGCCCAGGAGCTGGGCAGGCCGGCGTTCCATGTCCTGGTCGATCTGCACCGCCTGGCCGCGGCCGGACTGGTCGAAGCGGTACGGGAGCTGTCGGCCGCGGCCGCCCCCGGCCGGATCGCGCTTCCGGAGGTCACGGCCGACCCCGACGTCGCGCTGCTGCGCCAGCTCCGAGACGCATTGGAGGCCCTGTGATACGCGCGCTCAGACAGCGTGCCGGGAGGAGACAGCTGATGGTGCCCGAGGCCGAAGCGCAGGATGTGCTGGCCGAACTCCAGAGACTTCGGGCCCGGGTCCCGCTCCTCTCCGGCGCTCTGGCGGCCAGCACCGATGGTCTCGTCCTGGCCCATGACACGCCGGGCGTGGAGGCGGAGGGCGTCGCCGCACTGACCGCGGCCGCGCTCGGCGTCGCGATCCGGATGACGGACGCGACCGGCCGGGGCGGCTTCCGCGAACTTCTCGTACGGGGCGGGACCGGCTACATCGCGACGTACGCCGCAGGCTCCTCGGCCGTCCTCACGCTGCTGGCCGAGGACCGGATCAACGTCGGCAGGCTCCATCTGGAGGGCCGCCGGGCAGGCACCCGCATCGGCGAACTGATAGACGCCGCGCTGGAACGCGCCGCACACCCGGCACCCCCGGCCCACGCCCCCGAGCCGCCCACCCCGCGGCCCGGCCCACTGCCGCGCCGCACGTAACACCACATGCCCCGCAGACAACCCAAGGATCCGGTCGACCCGGCCGGCCAGGAAAGGAAACGAGCACGCATGTCGAACACCGAAGCGTCACTCAAGGAAGCGATGACGTCGATCGAGGGCACCCTCGGTGTCGCCCTCGTCGACTACACCAGCGGAATGGCGCTGGGCACCCTCGGCGGCGGCAAGGACTTCAATCTGGAGGTCGCGGCCGCGGGCAACACCGATGTCGTACGCGCCAAGCTCCGCACCATGGAACACCTCGGCCTCCAGGACGAGATCGAGGACATCCTGATCACACTCGGCGGCCAGTACCACCTGATCCGGCTGCTCAAGGCCCGAGGCAGCAACGGCCTTTTCCTGTACCTGGTGCTGGACAAGGGCCGCGCCAACCTGGCGATGGCCCGCCACCAGCTGAAGCGGATCGAGGCCGAACTGGAGGTCTGACCCGGCGGCCTCAGCGCCGACGCCGCGCCCCGCCGGGCGCGGCGTCACCCGCCATCGGCCCGGTCGTCCGATACCCCTTCACCCGCTTGCCCGCGAGCCGGCCGCGCTCCCCCTCAGTCGGTCCGCACCCAGTACAGGGCGTCGTCCCGGCGCTCGCGCTGCCCGATCCGGATGGCCTTGATCCAGAGTCCGGCCCCCGCACCCGCGAGCACCAGCCCGCTGGCCCCGGGCAGCAGGAACGCGCTCGCCACCGCCGCCAGGGAGGCGGCGTGCGAGCGGGAGCGGGGCGAAGCGAACGGCGGCGGCTGAGGTCCTGGGCGGGGTGTTCCGCTGTCGGACCGTGCGTGCCGGCTGCCGTTGAGAGCGGTGACGCACCCCGCCCGGGGTGCGGAGGCGGGCGGGGTGCGTGTGGGGCATTGGGGGGGCGTGGGCTGCGCGCTGACGGCGGCGCAGGGGGTGGTGGGGTGCGTCGACGGGGTGGAGTGGTCCGTGCTGGTTCCGGGAAGACAGGTGGCCTTCCATCCTCAGGCGGCTGGCCTGCCTGGGGGAGGAACGGTCGCCGCGATGCGTGGCGGGCGTGCGGAGGCGGCGGTGCGTGTGGAGGTGGTGGCGTGAGCACGTACGGAGGCTGGGGGCAGGGGGAGGACGAGGAGGAAGTGGTCTGGCAGCTGGCCGGGCTGCTGAAGACGCGGGCGTGGCTGGTGGGCGGGCGGGACGATGCGGCCATCGAGGCGGTGTACCGGCATCGGGGCGCGCTGCGTGAGGTGCTGGCGGCGGCGGGGTGCACGCTGGCGCTGGAGGCGGATCTGGTGCGTGTGTACAACCCCGCTCCCCCGCACTCGGCACGGCTGCCGGAGGGGGGTGGTGCGCAGGGGGTGTGGTTCTGGCTCGCGGTCGGTGCGCTGGAGTCGCTGCCGGCCAGGGTCCGGCTGGGGCAGGTGGCCGCGGCGGCGCGGGCCGGCGCGGCCGAGATCGAGCTGCCGGTGACGCAGTCGCGCGTGGAACTTTCGGCGTTCGCCGCCGGGCTGCGGCGGCTGTGTGGCTGCGGGGTGCTGGAGGAGCTGGAGGGCCGGGTCGAGGCATTGGTGGACGGTGAGGAGGATCCGCCCGTGCTGCTGAAGGTCCATCACACCCGGCTTCTGCACTTGCTGCCCCGGGGTGCGCCGGTCGACGACTGGGGGCGGTGGGCCATCGATCCCGCCGGAGATCCGGCGGGGTGGCTGGCCGGGCTGGAGCGGCCGGCTGACGCGGGGCTGCGAGTGTGCGCGATGCTCGCCGACCAGGCGGTGCTACATGCCTGTGATCTTGACGAGGACGAGCTGCGGTGGCTCAGCCACAAAGGTCCCACCGACGGTGCGGCCCTCGCCCGGTCCTTCGGCCTGACCCTGGAGCACCGGCTGGAGGGAGCGGCGTGGGTGATGCCGCAGGAGACCTATGACGAGCGGGTGGCGGGATGGTTCCGATTCCCCGGGCGGCGGCGCAGCGATGCCGGAACGGTGCGGCATGCCGCACTGCTCCTCATCGACGTCCTCGTCTCTGGGGGTGACCGGTCATTCGAGCTGCCGGATGGGCGGCTGGTGCCGCTGACGGACGAGGACCTGGATCATCTGCCGTTGCCGACTCGGCACGTCGCCGAGGTCCTTGGTTTCGTTCCGGGGACGGACATCGACCCGATCAGCTACGGACGGGCCTACTACGCCGCGCCGGACGGGCCGGCTGCGGACCGCCCGTACGTGCTGTTGACGGAGGTCCTGGCACGCACCGGGTACGTGGGCCTCTGCAAGATCGCCATTGGCCGCCGCGAGCGGCTGGCCGTGCTGCAGCCGAGACACGGAGTCCTGGTGTGCCAGACCCTGCTGTGGCAGGACGAGCTGCGCGATCCCGGCGACCTGGCTCCATCGACACCGGTGACGGAGAGCTTCGGCTCGCCGAAACGCTGCTGTCTGAGTTGACCGGGATTGAGATGCGGGAACTGCACGACGAATACGGTCGCGCGCTGGAGCAGCTGGTGGACGCCAAGGTCTCGGGCGGCCAAGTTGAGACGCTGCCGGTACCCCAGCCGGCCGCCGACCTGCTTGCGGAGTCCGCTCAGCTGGCGGGGAGCGTCATTCCCTTGGTGCTCTATTCCGCGATGATCACGGAAGGGGTCCCACGAAGGAGGCGGCGATCTTAGGGAGCCGCACGGCCGATGCGGGACGCCAGGCCCTGGGTGAGGCGGGCAGCAGCGGCAGGCGCCGCGCGCCCCTGCCGCCGGAGCTGGGATGGGCCCAGCAGCGGTGTCCGCATCACGCACAACGCGAAGAAGAACTGTCCCATGACGGGGATGAGAAGGATCGGCGGGAAAAAGAGCAGGAACCAGAGAGGAAGGAGCAGGAGCCCACCCAGCCGACCCCGGAATGCCATGCCAGTGCGGGTGCTGGCCAGCCCGTAGATGAAGCTGATCAGGATGGACGGGATCCCAATGAGCATGAAGAGGCCAGGCCCGTCGTTGGCGATGCCCCTGAATTCCGCCGCCAGTAACGCCACCACAGCCGCCCAGGTGATCGCGAAGGTGATGGCGTACCGGACCACCAGGTCAATCAGCCGCAGTCCGATGACCCCCAGGTTCCGCCACGGTGTACTCGCGTCCACAGCCTGCTCCCCTCGTGGCATGCCTGATCAAGGCGGCACCCCAGGGTGACGTCCGTTGCGCGACATCCTGCCAGCGCCATTGAACGCGTTCAATAATTACTGAACTTGAGCGGGCATTGTCGGGCTGCACCTCGGACAGTGCGCAGATGACCTCGTTAGTCCTGGTGCGGTGAGACATCCGCGGGGATGGTGGCTTGACCGACGCCGAGAGGGCTGCATGGGAGCGCCTGGATCCAGGCCGTGGCCCGCTTCGAGACCGAGCAGCAGGGCCCACGCGCCGCGCGAACGCCGGTCAGCTCCCGGCATTCCGCAATGTCGAGCGCGGCGGCCGCATTCACGACGTCGCGAGCCCGCCATCGGCACCGTCGTCCCCGGCCAGACGCGACCTCCGGCGAGAGCACGGCTTGTCCGGCCATGGTGCTGCGCCGGGACGTGATGTGTCGAAGCTGATCACCGATGAGACGGGCGAGCCTCGGACGGAGTACGAGAGCTGGTCGTGCGCTGGAACGGCGAGGAGGTCGTCGTCACCGAACTCGAGGCACGGCCCTGAGCAGCGGGGAGACTCGCCACGCCCTGTCGGCGTGGCTGGCCGGTTTCGGATCGGGGCAGCATCTTTGTGATGCGATCACGCTCGCACCGCATAAGGATCGGAATACGAGTGGTGGTCCGATTGCCCCATGAGGCCCAGTTGCAGCCGCGCCCATGCCTCGCGGCAGGCGGCGGCACGGGCGTTCGAGCGGGTCAAGCGGGTACGGTCTCCTCCAGCGCCACCACGACCATCACCGGAAGATCGGTGTCATGCTGGATCACACCGGCCGTCAGGGTTCGGCCGTCGAGGGTCCACTTCTTCACTGCGATGAACTCGTCCTTGTCCGCCGCAGTCTGTTCGCCTTCGACGAGGTGGCCGGCGAGAGAGGAACCCTCGATCTCAGGCAGGAAGTCGGCCAGCGCCCGCTCCCCCTGCTCGTAGACGGCATCCAAGTCGTCGAAGTAGCCCGACTCGTCGACGTCACGGATCCAGACGGTGAACGAGACGATGACCGCTTCACCTTCGAGCATCTGGGTCCAGCCCCGAATGCCGTTCCTTTCCCATGATGTCTCCACGCCGTCGCGGGGCTTGCCTCTGGGCGTCCACTCCTGGGCCGAGAACCGCCCTGCCGCGCCTTCGGCGGTCAGCGGGGCGACACCCCGGAGCTCTTCCAGCATTGCGATCACTGCAGCCATGGACTCATTCCACTCATGCTGTTGCCGGGCACGTGATACGCCTTCAGCTGCCCGCTGGCGTAGGCCTCGGGAAAGGCCTTGGACAGCACTTCGTTCACATGCGCGGCACCCCATCCATTGGACACCATATAGCGGACTCCCTTGCCTCCGAGATCCTCGCTGAGAGCGAGCAGCTTGTCGGCCTGCGCTGTGAGCCGGCCCTCGTCGTAATAATCGAAATCGTCCCGCGGGCCGCCGTCGACGAGTACCGACATGCCTCATGACCTCAACGGATGACATTTTCGGCAAAGGCAGGGCCCCTGGGACACCCGATCGGAAACCAGTGAATTGGTGAAACTCGAGGTGTCACCGCCAGTCGTACGGGCCGTCCACGCTGGCAGGCTCCACCATCGAGTCAACGGGATGGACGGAGAACTGATGGCGCAGGACCTGCAGGAAGCCGCGTCGGCCGCGCCGGTGGCCAACAAGCGCATCAATGCCGGCATGAGACTCATGGGATGGCTGACGACCACCGACCACAAGGTCATCGGCAATCTTTACATAATCACCGCGTTCGGGTTCTTCCTGCTGGCCGGAGTGCTGGCCATGCTCATGCGCGCGGAGCTGGCCCGGCCAGGGCTGCAGATCGTCAGCGCGGAACAGTACAACCAGCTGTTCACTGTCCACGGCACCATCATGATGCTGCTGTTCGCCACGCCGATGTTCGGCGGCTTCGCGAACGCCATCATGCCGCTTCAGATCGGCGCGCCCGACGTCGCCTTCCCGCGCCTCAACGCGCTCACCTACTGGCTCTTCCTCTTCGGCGGAACCATCGTGGTGTCCGGATTCGTGGTGCCCGGCGGCGCGGCGCACTTCGGCTGGTTCGCCTACGCACCGCTGAACAGTGCCGTCTTCTCGCCCGGTGCCGGCGGAGACCTCTGGATTATGGGCCTCGTGCTGTCGGGGATCAGTACGACCCTGGCATCGGTCAATTTCATCACCACAATCGTCTGTCTGCGCGCGCCGGGTATGACCATGTTCCGGATGCCGATCTTCACCTGGAACGTACTGTTCACCTCGATCCTCGCGCTGCTTTCTTTTCCGGTGCTCGCCGCCACCCTGCTCGCCCTAGAAGCCGACCGGAAGTTCGGGGCCCATGTTTACGACGCCGCGAACGGCGGTGCGCTGCTGTGGCAGCATCTGTTCTGGTTCTTCGGTCATCCCGAGGTCTACATTGTCGCGCTGCCCTTCTTCGGAGTGGTGAGCGAGATTATTCCCGTGTTCAGCCGGAAGCCGATGTTCGGGTATTTCGGAATGGTGATGGCCACGATCAGCATCACCATGCTCTCGGCGGTTGTCTGGGCCCACCACATGTTCGCGACAGGAGCCGTTCTCCTTCCCTTCTTCTCCGCCATGTCGTTCATCATCGCCGTGCCCACCGGTGTCAAGTTCTTCAACTGGATCGGCACCATGTGGCTCGGCAGTATCTCGTTCGAGACACCCATGCTCTGGGCAATCGGTTTCCTCGTGACTTTTCTCCTCGGCGGCCTCAGTGGAGTGCTGATCGCCTCACCCCCGCTGGACTTCCATCTCACCGATTCGTACTTCATCGTCGCCCACCTCCACTATGTGCTCTTCGGAACAGTAGTCTTCGCGATGTTCGGCGGCTTCTACTTCTGGTGGCCCAAGTTGACCGGACGCATGCTGGATGAACGCATCGGACGTATCCATTTCTGGACCTTGTTCATCGGCTTTCAGCTGACCTTCCTGGTCCAGCACTGGCTGGGGGAGGCCGGAATGCCCCGGCGTTACGCCGACTATCTCGCGGCGGACGGCTTCACCTTGCTTAATACGATCTCGTCCGTCGGCTCCTTTCTGCTGGGCCTGTCGACACTGCCGTTCCTGTACAACGTGTGGCGCACCAGCAGTTATGCGCCCAAGGTCGAGGTGGACGACCCGTGGGGGTTCGGCCGTTCCCTGGAGTGGGCGACCTCTTGTCCGCCGCCGAGGCACAATTTCCGGGCTTTGCCCCGCGTGCGTTCCGACTCGCCGGCCTTCGACCTGCACCATCCCCTCACGCCGGAGAAGCAGAAGCCGGGCCTCGGCCGAGGCGGGTCCCGCTCCGCATCGGGCGCTGAAGAGGAGTCGGGCGAATGAAGACCGAGGCCATTGTCTTCGCCGGGGTCGCGGGGTTCTTCCTCGTGACCGATGTTCTCTACGCCGTGTGGTCCCGTGATCCGACAGGCACGGCGGCTCTCACTGTCTCGTTCCTCATGGCGTTGCTGGTCACGTTCTTCTTCGCCACCAACTACCGGAGGAAGGGCCTGCGCCCCGAGGACCGCGGGGACGGGTACATCCACGAGCGGTCCGGTCCGGTGGACTTCTTTCCTCCGCACAGCATCTGGCCGTCACTGACAGCCGCGGGGATGGCCCTGCTCGCCATCGGTGTGGTGTTCGGTCTGTGGCTGTTCCTGATCGGTTTGGGCTTGGTCCTGGCGGGGGTGTTCGGAATGGTCTTCCAGTACGTGCGTGTCCAGGACTGAGGGTGGTTCTCAGTCCTCGCGTTCGCGGACCGGCTCCGGCCGTGTCGTCCGCTCCGCGATCCGGGACCGTTGCTCCTCCGTGACGGGCAGTTCCACGAGGTCCCCGTAGTACCAGCCGCTCAGTACGGTCCGAAGCCGTCGCCGACTAGAGATCGGGCCCTGCGCGGGGAGCTCCAGGGGCGTCGGGACATCACGCATCAGGATGCGGTAGCGGGCTGTCGGGTTCAGGCCGCGGCGGCTCTCCGAGAGATCGCCGTTCACCGACTGTGTCACCTGGCCGGTCTCCTCGCCTTCGGTCAGCCGATGGAGGTCCCGCATCTGAAGGGCGAGGCAGAGGCGTTTGGTCAGCGCGAAGGCCAGGAGTGGGGCGGCGATCAGCGCGGTTCTGAGGATCCAGGTCATGACCTCGACCGAAACCCTGAACGAGAAGGCTACGACGTCGTTGCCGCCGGCGACCAAGAGAACGGCGTAGAAGACGATGGCCGCCACGCCGAGCCCCGCACGGGTCGGCCGATTGCGCGGCCGGTCGCACAGATGGTGTTCCCTGTGGTCGCCTGTCACCCATTTCTCGAAAAAGGGATAGAGGAACAGCACTGTGAAGACCACGCCTGGCAGCACGATCGCCGGAATGAACACATTCCACATGACGGTGTGGCCCGCAATGTCGGTCTCCCATGGCGGCATCAGCCGGAGCGCGCCCTCCAGGAACCCGACATACCAGTCCGGCTGTGCGTTACCCGAGACCTGGTTGGCGCGGTAGGGGCCGTAGTTCCATACGGGGTTGATCTGGGCGAGCGCGCCCAGCAACGTCAGTACGCCGAACACTATGAGGAAAAAACCTGTGGTCTTCGCGGTGAAGTGAGGAAACGCCGGTGAGCCGACGGCGTTTTCGTTGGTCTTCCCCTGACCCGCCCAGTGGGTGTGCTTGAGATAGACCACCAGGATGAGATGAGCGGTGATCAGCGCCACGATCAGGCCGGGCACGAGCAGGACATGCACGGGGTACAGACGGGGGATCACGGCATCGCCCGGGAACTGTCCGCCGAAGACAAACAGCTCCAGGTACGTTCCAACGAAAGGGATCGACCCCACGATGGTGGCCGCCGTCCTCAGGCCCGTACCGGACAGCAGGTCGTCGGGCAGCGAGTAGCCCGCGAATCCTTCGAGTAGCGCGAGTACGAACAGTGTCACGCCCACGATCCAGTTGGCCTCCCGCGGTTTACGGAAGGCGCCGGTGAAGAAGATCCGCAGCATATGGACGGCGATCGCGGCGACGAACACGAGTGCCGCCCAGTGGTGGATCTGACGGATCAGCAGGCCTCCGCGCACGGTGAAGCTGATGTTGAGGGTGGTGGTGTAGGCCTGCGTCATTCTCACCCCCTGAAGGGGCACATAGGAACCGGTGTAGACGGTCTCCATCATGCTCGGGTTGAAGAACAGAGTGAGGTACACGCCGGTGAGGAGCAGGACCACAAAGGAGTAGAGGGCGATCTCACCGAGGAAAAAGGACCAGTGGTCGGGAAAGGCCTTGCGCAGCAACTGCCGGGCCAGCTCGCTGACGGGCAGGCGCCCATCCACCGCACCGTAACCACTGACCGCCGTCTTCCCGGCCCGGGCCTCCAGCTGCGCCTTACGCCTCCGCAGGGGCATGCACCACTCTCCCGTCGATCTTCCTTCCACCCCCGCCCCTTATTGTTACGGTTCGCTCGTTATGGGTAGCGCATTACTCGAAGGGACTACGCAGAATCGCGGTATCGGCACCTGATCGGCCGCCCTGGCCCTGACGTGCCGGGTGGCGCCGCGCGGGTACGCCGGCCCCACCCCGCGAGCGAATCAATCTCCCCCAGCACTGCCCTTAACAAGGGATTAGGCAGGAAAAGCTAAGGGCGGGCATAGAAAGCAGATCTTGACCGCGCGGTGATCTCGGCAAGTGCCGCCGATGTCGCCGACCCGTCAGCCGCCGGGTCTTCCACTGCCAAAAGCCCCACCGTTGTCATCCTTGGGTACGTCCATTGGCGAAGAGGGGCGGTTGATCTCATACGGGCTGAGACCTTCCCCGAAATCATCTGCAGCCCTCAAGTTTTCGCTACTTCGGGAGGAAAGTTCGGGCCGTGGTCCCGGCTGTCGTGCCCGAGACCGACGGCGCGCGTCCCACCAGACGAGGCCAAGCAGAACAGCGACTACGACCACTGCTATACCGAGGGGGAAAATCCAGCGCACAGCCGAAGCGGCCAGTTTGATGTCACTGATGGGCGCCTGGCTCACAAGGTGGCTCATCTGGCCCACATCCTTTCTGAGGGGATTCCACCGCTCACAAAGCGAGGCAGAAGCTTCCGCTCATTAGAGAGAGCCCGCAATGGCCGGAGCCGTGGGAAACTCCAATCCCGCCGCCCTTTGCGGGATCAATCTCGCGGGGCCCGCCTGAACTGGACGTCTGGCAAGGCTCAAGCTCCCTGATAAGTCTACGGCGGGGAGTGTACGGGGGACCGCTAGTGTCCTGAGTCGGAGATTCATCGTTGGTTGGGTATGAGTCGTCCGGGTCCGAAGATTCCGCCGTTGTTGGTGACTGATGCCCAGCGGGCGG
>NZ_JBSFBQ010000093.1:0-18845 GCF_053593015.1 Streptomyces sp. NPDC002403
ATCTCCCTCCTCAACCCCGCCTCCGCCTTCGTCCGCGCGGTCAAGGGAATCATCGACATCGTCACGTTCATCGTGAACCAGGGCGCCCAGATCGTCGAATTCGTCAACTCCGTCCTCGACGCCGTCATCGCCATCGCCAACGGCGGCGCGGCAGGCGTCCCCAAGATGGTCGAGGCCGCCCTCGCCGCCAGCGTCCCGCTCCTCATCGGCTTCCTCGCCTCACTCCTCGGCATCGGCTCCCTCGCCAACAAGGTCAAAAGCGTCTTCCACGCCGTCTCCCGCCCCGTCAACCGCGCCATCGACAAAATCGTGGGCTTCATCGTCAAAGCAGGAAAGAGCCTGTGGAGAAAAATACGAAATCCCTCCGCCGACAACGACGGGAAGAAGGAAACGAAAGCACCAACCGGCGACAGGAAGGAATTAGGGCCGGTCGGCAAAAACCTCACATGGACCGTGCGCACCGAATCACATCGTTTGTGGATCACCCGAACCGGTCAGCACTATGTACCGATGATCGCCAGCAGACCGCATCCAGTCGACGTGGCAATCGAGAGTTACCGGGAGCAAGCGAAGAAAGACCAACCAGACGACGCGGACACGGCTGGTAATATTGCCAAGGTGCAAAGCGATCTGAATTCTCTGAAATCTGTTCTTGCCGAATATGAGACCAAGTCGAAGGCTGGGGCAGCAAGTGCGGTCCTCGACCGGATACGCGATGAAATCGCGGCGGCTCAGGAGGAGCTACGCAGTTCGGTTGCCGCAGTACAGGACCGCCTCGGCCACGGCTCGGACGAACGCCTCCAGAAGGCCAAGAATAATTTCAAGTCGAGCCCATTCACCACTCGCGCCCTGACCGATTTTCTGGGCGTATCGAAGCGGACAGCGGAAAGAGCGGTTCAAACCTGGGTCGACAAGGGGGCCGTCTTCCGCGTGCAGTCCCACGGAAGCGATCCGCTGGGTCAGAACACTTTCGACCCTGCAGTCGCCGAGTGGCGCGAGACCAACCCGAATAACCGGCACAAGTACGGGTATGTAAACCCGAGCAAGGCCTCAGCCGCTGGGCTCGAAATTCTGAGCAAAGGGCTGCTTGGAAGCATCGGCTCGGGAGGGTCCTACAAACTCGCAACACCGAGCGAGAAGACGAACGCCGCATATCACCAGCAACACGCCCATTATCAGAGCGTCGTGAACCCCGCGAGCTATCCGGACTTCCTGTTCCCAAAGGCAATTCTTGGGCATGCCTCGCCGGGAGCTTCGGGTCACTGGAACAGAACAGGACACAAACAGACCCGGGAGGAGAATCGTGCCTGGAACCAGCGACCGTCCAGCTACCACGGGCCCGAGCACGAGGATGAGTCAGCGGCAAGCGGATCATCGGCCGAGCGATACGAGCTGCCAAGCAAGGAACGCGGAAGTCACGAATCATGGTGGGAACACAGCTGAGCACAGCCAAGAATTCATCTCTTCAGTCCTCGCCGCATACACGGAGCTGTATGACCCACCGACTCATACGTTGCAGCTCTCCCGCAGGGGGTCTCCCCCCGGCGAAGCCACCGTGGTGGTCTATCTTCCGGACGAAACCGAACAGCTGGACCCGGCAGACAACCTGACATTGCTGGGGACTGCCGGATTCGGCTCAGAGGAACTCTGTGCTGATTTCCCATGCGAACTGGCCATGGAAGTCACGGGAATAATGGACGAAGTCACCACCACAGCCCTGGCCAAAGCGCTGACCGATTTGGCTTCGGTGCCACTGGAGAACGGCCTCCCTTTCCGTGACGGACAGATCCTTACGAATGTCTCACTCCCGCTGTTCCCACGGTTCTCGATGGCCATGCTCATAGACTGGGATTCGGTCTACGGCTTCCGTTTCCCCGCGCCAGTCACCAATGTCGGTTTGCTGCGTGTGGTGCCGTTGTTCGCGGTGGAAGCAGACTTCGTGGAGTCCTACACTGACCGGCACGGGGGCTACCGTGCCCTCATCAACCGGGGAATGATCCCGGCAGACCCCGAACGGGAACCGGCCCTGTGACGCCGTGCAACGCAGACAGAACCCACCAGGCAATTGCCGTCAAGCATCCGCCACCCGCACCGGCAGCGACTTCAACCCGTTGATGAAGTTCGACACCAGGCGCCCCGGTGACCCCGCCGGTTCGAGCGACGCCGGAAGGACGCGGCACGTCTCCTCGTACAGCACCCGTAGCTGCAAGCGCGCGAAGTGGGCGCCCAGGCAGACGTGCGGGCCGTCGCCGAAGGAGACGTGGGGGTTGGGGGTGCGGGTGAGGTCCAGGGCGAACGGGGCGGGGAAGACGCGTTCGTCGTGGTTGGCGGAGGCGTGGAGGACGACCACCTTGTCGCCGGTGCGGATGCGGGTGCCGGCCAGCTCCGTGTCCCGGGTGGCCGTGCGACGGAAGGTCAGGACCGGGGGGTGGCGGCGGAGGAGTTCGTCCACGGCTGTCGCGAACCCCGCCTCGCCGTTGCGCAGGCGGCGGTACGCCCCGGGGTTCTCCGCGAGGAGGTGCAGGCCTCCGGGGGCCGCGCTGCGTACCGTGTCGTTTCCGGCGATCACCAGCAGGAAGAAGAACATCTCCAGCTCGGGTGCGGTCAGTTCGGGGTCCGTGGCCAGGGACGTCATGACGTCGTCGGCGGGGTGGCGGCGCTTGTGGGCGGCCAGGGCGTGCGCGTAGTCGAACATGTCGCGGAGTGAGGAGGGGGAGCGGGGATTGACCGGGCTGCCGTCCGGGCCGAGCGATGGTGTTCCGGCCTCGTCCGGATCCTGGTAGCCGATGACGCGCCGGGTCCAGTGGAGGAGGAGCGCGCGATCGGTGTCCGGGACGCCGAGCAGATCGGTGAGGTTGAGCAGGGCGTAGTCGTCGGTGACCCGGGTGACGAGGTCGCAGGTGCCGTCGCCGGCCCGTGCCTCGGTGACCGCCCGGGTGAGCAGGGAGTGGGCGCGTTCGCGGACGACGCCCTCGAAGCGGTCGATGCGCTTCGGGGTGAAGGCGCGGCTGACGAGTACGCGCAGGCGTCGGTGGTGCGGCGGGTCCTGGTTGAGCATCATGCGGCGGATGAACGGGAGGTCGGCGGGGTCCGGGTCGCGGATCTGGGTGGCGCCCAGGTACGAGGAGTACGCCGAGGAGTCCTTCAGGACCCGGACCACGTCCTCGTGCCGGGTGACCGCCCAGAAGCCGGGGCCCGCCGGCCAGCCGAGCACCTCCGGCTCCTCCTGCCACGCCACGGGGTGGTGGTCGCGCAGGTGGCGGTAGTGGTCGTGGGGGATGCCTCGCCCGTACTGCCTGGGGTCGAAGACATCCGGCACGGCTCCGAACCCGGCCCCGGACCCGGTCATGCCTCCGCGCCCTCGGCTGCCTCCGCGTCCACGTCCGCCCGCAGGAAGTCCTCCACCGCGCGGATCAGGTCGAGCGGGGCCTCGTCCATCGCGTAGTGGCCGCACGACGGCAGCTCCACCAGTTCGGCCCGGGGGAACCAGCGCATCCAGGTGTCGCGCTGCAGTTCGGCGGAGAGTGCCGGGTCGAGCGCGCCCACGACGGCGAGAGCGGGTACGGGCGAACCCTCGATCCGGTCGTGGAAGTCCTCACCCGCCCAGGAGTCCAGCCAGGCCCGGAACGCCTTGGCGTCGCTGCATGCGACCGAGCGGCTCACCATGCGGTCCAGCCAGGCTGCCGGGCGTCGGCCTCCGGTGGTGGTGTCGAGGATGATCCGCCGGTTCTGCGGGGTGTGCGCAGCCGCGGCGAAGAGTTCCCACTGCTCGGGCGGGAGCGGCAGGCCGGACGCGGGGACGGGCGAGACCCCGACGATGCGGCGCACCCGCTCCGGCGCGGCGGCCAGCGTCCGCTGGACGACCGAGCCGCCCATCGAGTGGCCGATCAGCGAGAACCGCTCCCAGCCGAGCCGGTCGGCCAGCGCGAGTACGTCCTCGGCCCCCTCGGCCGTGGTGTACGAGCCCCCCGCGTCCCGTGCCTCGCCGTACCCCCGCAGGTCCACCACCGCGTACTGGAACGCGCCGAGGTCGAGGTCCGGCAGGACGGGGGCGTACGCGGAGCGGTCGGCGAGCCAGCCGTGCACCGCGATCACCTTGTGCGGGCCGTCGCCGTGCAGTTCGTGGGGCAGAACAGGCAATGCGGTCACGCTGACTCCCGTCGCCGTACGGAGAGGAACCGGCCGGTCACCGACCGGCCCCCGCCCACGGTGGCGCCAACTCCGGTCCGGCGCAAGGGCACCACCCGTGCTTCGCACCGCCTCAGCCCAGCAGCTCCAGATACGGGCCGAACTCCGACGCCAGGGTCAGCCGGCCCAGCTTCTGGTACTCGCGCTGGATCGCGTGGATCAGCGTCGGCATCGTCACCGGCTCGCCCGTGTCCGCCGCCAGGTACGCGGACGTCACCGCGATCGAGCGGATGTTGCCGCCCGCCAGCTCGAAGTTCTCCGCGCAGAAGGCGAGGTCCAGGTCCTTCCCCCGGGGAAGTGCCGGGCCCAGGCAGCGCTCCCAGAGGACGAGGCGCTGTTCGGGGTCCGGGACCGGGAAGTCGATGACGAGGTCCAGGCGGCGGGTGAAGGCGTCGTCCAGGTTGGCCCGGAGGTTGGTGGCGAGGATGGCCAGGCCGTCGAAGGACTCCATGCGCTG
Source organism: Streptomyces sp. NPDC002403 (assembly GCF_053593015.1). NCBI lineage: Bacteria > Bacillati > Actinomycetota > Actinomycetes > Kitasatosporales > Streptomycetaceae > Streptomyces > Streptomyces sp. NPDC002403. The sequence goes on from NZ_JBSFBQ010000093.1 coordinate 4,646, forward strand.
GAGGAGGTACGCGCTCTCGACGTTCGCGTAGCGGTCGTGGGCGTCCTTCACGTCGGAGCGCTTGCCGAAGATCGCGTCCGCCTCGTCGAAGAGGAGAACTCCGTTCACGCCCGCCGCCTCCGAGAAGATGCGTTCCAGGTTCTTCTCCGTCTCGCCCACGTATTTGTCGATCACCGTCGCCAGGTCGACCGTGTAGAGGTCCAGGCCCAGGTCCGCGGCGATGACCTCCGCCGACATCGTCTTGCCGGTGCCCGAGTCGCCCGCGAAGAGGGCGGAGACACCACGCCCCCTGCCGCCGCCGGGGCGCATGCCCCACTCCCCCAGGACCCGGTCGCGATGTCTCGCACGGGCGGTGAGTTCGCGGAGCTGGGCGTGGGTGTCGGGCGGGAGGACCAGGTCGTCCCAGGTGACGGTGGGTTCGATGCGGCGCGCCAGTCGGTCCAGGCCCGCCGCGTTCTGGGCGCGGGCGCCCTGGCGGACGTGGTCGGGGGTGAGGGTGCCGCCGTCCAGGTGGGTGGTCTGGGCGGCGCCCCGGGCGGCCCGGGTGATCTGTTCCGGGGTGAGGAGGAACGGCGAGAGCAGCCGGTCCACGTCGATGGTCCCGGGGACGGGGGCGTCGTACGCCTCGGTCCACAGGGCCGCTCTGGTCGAGGGTTCCACGCGCGGGGCGTGCAGGAGCAGGGGTGGGGCGGCGGACCAAGACGCGTCCCAGGGGGCCCGGCCCACCAGGACCGTGGGGACAGGGGTGCCGGTGAGCAGCCGGAGGAGCTCCGGGTGTTCGCGGGAGACCGCGTCGAGGGGGGCGCAGACCACGCCCGCACCGGTCAGCCGGGCCTCCCGGACCAGGGAGCGGACCGCCTCGGCCGGTGACGGGTCCTCGGCCAGCCGCGCCAGGTCCAGGCCCAGGACCCGGTGGCCCGCACGGGTCAGCGCGGCGGCCGCGAGGGCGGTGCCCGCGCCGCCCTGGTCCTCGCTGAGGTAGGCCAGCGAGGCGCCGTGGGCGAGCGCCCCGGCGAGCGGGGCCGGGTCGCCGACGCCCGGGACGGCGTGCCAGGGGGCGAGGAGATCGGCCAGCCGGGGGTCGGGGGTGTCGTCGCCCAGCAGGTACGCGGTGACCCGGTCGGGGACGCGCAGCGCCCGGGTCAGGAACGGCCGGTCCAGGTCCTCGACCAGGAGGAGGCGGCCCTCGCGGAGCGGGGCACGGGCCGACAGCCGGCCGCGCGCCATCTGGTCGGCTGGGGACAGCCCGCACAGGCCCAGCGCCAGGCCGATGGACGGACGGCGGCGGGTGACGTCGTCGTTCAGGTAGCCGTAGAACGCCTCGAAGCGGTCGTCGAGATCCGGTACGAGCGAGATGAGGAGGATCTCGACGTCGAGATCGGTGAGGCCGAACTCGCCCGCCAGGGACGTCAGTCTGGACCGTTCCGCCGGTGCTTCGCCGGAGTCCGGCGCCTCCTCGGAGTCCGGTACGGGGTACGGGAAGGCGCGGGCCTCGGTCTCGTCCAGCAGACGGGCGATGTTCTCGTCCGTCAGGTAGAGGCCGCGGAAGGCGTCGTCCGGGTCCGGATCGGTGAGCTGCCGGGCCTCGACCGCCCGTCGGATGCGCTGCTCCACCGCCACCGCGCGGGCGAGGAGATGGCGGAGGTTCGGATCACCCGCGGTCGTCATTCGGCGCTGTCCTCCGTGGGGGCCTTCCGGGTTTCCGTGCGGGTGCCCCGGGCCTTCCGGGTCTCCGTGATGCGGAGGGACAGACCGCGTCGCCGTTCCGCGTCGGGGATGCGGGCGGCGGCGCCCCCGCCCGGCCGTCCCGGGCGGCCGCCGTACACCGGGAGACCCCCGCGCCCCGGCATCGGTTCCGACACCGGCTCGGCCCCCTCGGGTACGTCCCCGAAGCGGGTCTGCAACCCCTCGTCCCCGACCGGCGGCCCGACCACATAGCTCGGCGACGCCGTCACCGGCACGCTGACGACCAGGTCGAGCGAGGGCTTCAGCTCCCCGCCCAACGCGCTCCACACATCGGCGAACGAGCGGTCCTCCGGCGGCGGCAGCGCGATCGACATCGGTACGGGCGCCCCGATCTCGGCCAGGGTGCCCGCCAGCCGCTCCGGCGGCAGCGCCTCGTAACGCAGTAGACAGCCCAGCAGCGAGGAGAGCAGCCGGTGCTCGTCCTCCGGGCGCTTCGTCCATGCCGTGATCAGGTACGACAGCTTGAAGAACCGGGGCGGGCGGCGGCGGGCGACGATCGTGCCCCGCTCGTCGTAGTCGTTGTGCAGACCCCGCTCGCGCCTGCGCATGTCCTCGCGGATGTCGTAGAGGTACAGGTTGACCATGGGCGCGTTGACCTTCGCCGCCCACTCCCGGGTCGGGGCGTCGAAGACCACCGCGATCTGGCCGCCTCCGAGCACCTCCGCCCTGATCAGCGCCCTCAGTACGTCGTCGACCTCGTGGATCACCCGATCACTCCCGTGTGCTCACCGGCACTCATGCGCGGCCCGCGAAGTCCGGTGGCTGGAGATTCCGCTGCACCACCAGGACCGGTTTCTTCAGCCGGGCGAGGTCGCGCGAGTCCGCCCTCAGCTCGCGTGGACCCAGCTTGTCCTTGCGCAGGACCAGGACCTGCACCTCGAAGGTGCCGTCGCGGCCCACCGTGGCGGTCGCTCCTCCGGGAGTGATCCCGGTGTTCCACGTGAAACGTACGGTCGCGCCCGGCGGGTAGTCCTTGCCGCGGGCCAGCACCGGCTGGCCCGGCTTGGCCACCTGCGGGGTGACGGTCAGCGAGGGCTTCAGGACGCGCAGCCGGTCGGTGTCCTGGTTGTCGGCCTCGCGGCGGTCCGGCAGCGTGCCGCGCACGGTGGCCCGTACGTCCCCGGTGATCGCCGCGCGGTACGTCGCGGTCTGGGTCACCTCGATGCGGCCGCCGGCCGGGATGGTGCACGGTTTCGCCGCCGTGCAGCGGGTCAGGGCGGGCAGGCTGCGGTCCTTCCCCTTGGACGGCTTCGGCCAGGCGGAACCGATGACCACACCGGTCGCCGGGTCCGGACCGGCGTTGGTGACGGTGAAGCGGGCACGGGCCGGGCGGCCGGTGTACGTACGGTCCGGACTGACATCGACCTTCATCGCCACATCCGCCGAGGGCGGGACGGGGGCCTCCAGGACCTCGATCTCCGCCGTGTCCGTCCCCGTATTGCCCACCGAGTCGGTCGCCGAGCAGGTCACCGCGGTGCGGCCGACCGGGAAGAGCGAACCGGAGGCGGGGCTGCAGGTCACCGGGAGCGTGCCGTCGGTGGCGTCCTCCGCGGTGGCGGTGTACGTCACGCGCGCGCCGTTCCTGTCCTTGGCCCGGACGGTCAGATCGTCCACGGTGACGACGGGTGCGTCGATGTCGTTCACGTCGATGTCGATCTGTTCCTGGAAGTCCGGGTCGGCGGCCGCGGCCGGCCCGATCGTTTCCGCACCCGGGACCTGGGTGCCCATCAGGAACTGGACGGTGCAGCTCAGCCGGGTGCCCTGGGGCGCGTCCGCGGAGACGTCGATGTTCTCCGCGAAGTGCGCGGTGTCGCCGCTGGTGAGCTGCTGGGTGGGCGGGTCGAGGCTGACGGACAGATGCGGATCGCAGTTGTCCAGGCGGTAGCTCACGTTGGTGGGAAGGTTGTTGAAGCCTTCGATGATGGCGTCGGTGACGCCATCGCCGGGAATTCCGTTCAGCATGCGGCCATTGGTGGCCTCGACGATCCGCTTGGCCTGGTCGGGCTCGTGGTACGGGTCCTGGTAGGTGGGGCTGCTGTATCCGTCGCCGTTGAGCCCGTCGCCGTTCTCGGTCGTCACATCGACGGCGATGACCCGTACCCCCTTGTCCTGGAGGGCGAAGACCGCTTCCTCGTAGGGGATCTTGTTGCTGGGGTTGTGGCTCGACGCGTCGCCCACCAGGACCACGACCGGACTGGCGCCCTCGCGGAATTCCGTACCGCCGTCCGCGCCGTTGGCCACTTTCCACAGCGCGTAGATCCAGTCCTCCGACGGACCTTTGCTCTTGTATCCGCGGGAGGTGTCCAGTTTGCCGACACCCTTCTGCACATCGTCCAGGTTCGTTGTCAGCCCTTGGAGGACAGCGAACTCCGCCGTCGGGTCGTCCTTCTCGTCCCCGTAGGTGGCCACGGCGAAGCGGGAATCCGACTGCTGCGCACGGACCTTCGCCGTGATGTCCTTCAGGCCCTTCTGCACATCGCCGATCGGATCGCCCATGCTGCCCGTGCCGTCCACCAGCAGGACCACGTCAGGCCTCGGCGGAATCGCGGGCGTACGCACCTGCTTGGCCACGCCCGTGGAGCCGCCGGGGTCGACCGCGTCGGTGAACTCGGCGGGCGTGACCCAGGGTTCGGGCACCGCGGCCTGGGGCGCACCGGTGGTGACGGCCGAACCGGGCGCGATGCCGGTGGCCACGAGGAGCAGCGCGAGCGCCGGGACACGGAGCGCGCCGAGAGCGCGGCGTGAAGTGGACGGCCGGGTCCGGGCCGATCCGTCCCGCCGCGGCCGCGGCACCCGCCGAAGCGGCTGGAACCAGCGCACGGAAGTCCTCCCCCACCCTCGCCCGATCGGCACACCGGACGATCGGCACGCCGGACGTCAGGGTCCTGCACCGGCGGCGGACGCACAGCGGTGCGGGAGTCACACCCTCGGGAAGGCCCCGCTGCCCGAAAGTGCAGCGGGGTGTCCACCGCGGTGCCGTACCCGCCCGCGCCGCGCGCGGCAGCGCCGTACGCGCACCCGTACCCCGCGCCCTTGGGCGGGCAGGCTCAGATCAGCCCCTGCCGCATCGCGTACGCCACCGCGTGCGACCGATTCCGCAGCTGCAGCCGGGTCATCACCGAATGCAGCACGTTCTTTATGGTGCGCTCGGAGTAGGCCAGCTTCGTCGCGATGTCCGCGGTGTCGTACCCCTCCGCGACCAGCCGCAGCACATCCACCTCGCGCGCCGCGAGACCGGTGAAGTGCAGCCCGCGTGGGCCGAGCACCTGCCCCTGGAGGCGGCCCACCTCCTCAAGGAGCCTTCCCAGCAGGTCGGAGGGGAGGTGGCCCTCGCCCCGTGCCACCGTCCCTATGACCTGCACCAGATGTTCCGGGGTCGACTCGGAGCGCCTGACCACACCGGCGACCCCGCACTCCGCGGCGCTCACCAGCTTCTGCTCGTCGATGTCCGTGGTGACCAGGACGGTGCGCGAGACGCTGGTGCGCTGGATGTGGCGCAGCATCGTCAGCACCGCTTCGTCGACCGTGTCCACGACGACGATCACGATCTGAGGGGAGTCGTCGCCCTCTCCCCACTCCGTCACACTGACTTCGGGCCGGGTACGTAACTGACTGGCCACGCCCGCTTGCGAGATCGGATCCTGGGCCCTTAACGCGACAGTGATGCGCTCCATGGCAATGCTCCCCCTGGGCAACAGCCGATGGCGTCACGTCGATCACAACCAGCACGGCTGTTTTCGTATGCCTCACTCGTCTGAGGCGGTCAAAAGATGCCCGTGTTTCCTTACAGGGAAACAAAAAAGCCGATCCGGGCACGGAATCTGCCCGGAAGTGTTCCTTCACGGCCGATGTCGGCCTTCAGTGGCGAACCTACGGTGCGCCGTATGAGTCTCACGGCAAGCCTCGACGATTCGTCCGTCAGCGCCGCACCCGGCGAGGAGACGGCCCTCCCCCTGCGGATCCTCAACTCCGGCAGCACCGTCGAGGAGTACCGCTTCGAGGTGGTCGGCGCGTGTGCCGCCTGGTCGACGGTCGAGCCGGCGACGCTGTCCCTGTATCCGGGAGACTCGCAGACGGTCTCCCTCATGCTGCGTCCGCCCCGCGACTCGACCGTGCTCGCCGGGGAGACGCCCTTCGGGATACGGGTGGTGCCCACCAGCGAACAGGGCGACACGGTGGTGCCCGAGGGGCGGGTGACCGTACTGCCCTTCACCGAGACCACCGCCGAACTCGTACCGCGCAGCTCGCACGGAGCCTGGCGCGGGCGGCATCAGCTCGCCGTCGACAACCGGGGGAACGTCCCGGTCACCGTACGGCTGGGAGCCCAGTCGGGTACGGAGCGGGCGCGGGTCTCGTTCGCGGCGGACACCTTGCGGATCGCCCCCGGGCGGGCGGAGTTCGGGAAGGTGCGGGTCCGGCCCGCGAAGCGGGTGTGGCGCGGCATCCCGGTCACGCACCCCTTCCAGCTGGTCGCCACCCCGGACGTGGCCGAGGACCAGGCCCCGGTCGCACCCGTGGTCGTGGACGGCACGTACCAGCAGGAGCCGATACTGCCGCGCTGGCTCCCCCGGGCACTGATCACCGCGGCCGTGCTGCTGATCGCGCTGGTGGGGCTCTGGTACGCGTTGCTGCGCCCGGCCGTGAAGTCGGCGGCCAGGGAGGCGGTCACACCGGACGTGGTACGGTCCGCGGCCGCGGCCGACAAGAGCAAGGCTCCCGACAAGGGCGCCTCGGGCGGCGCGAGTTCGGGTGGCGCGAGTTCGGGCGGCGGCGACTCCTCCGGGGCCGACGGCGGCTCGCCGAAGCCCAGCCCCTCACCGAGCCCCGGCGCGTCCTCGGACGCGGGCGCCGCGGCCCCGACCAGTGCTCAGGTGCAGGTCAGGGACTCGGTGGGCGGCGGGTCGAACACCTCGACGGCCCTCCAGGTGCCCGCCGGGCACACCTTCCAGCTGACCGACATCGTGGTTCAGAACCCGCAGGGCGACGCGGGCACGCTCGTGGTCTCCTCGGGCCGGGACGCGCCCGTGCTCCGGCTGGCGCTGGAGAACTTCCGCGACTCCGACTACCACTTCGTCACGCCGATCCTGGTGCCCGCCAAGGGCAAGGTCACGATGACCGTCGACTGCCGGAAGGTGGGCAAGCCGGTGAACGCGCCCACGCCCTCGCGGTGCTCGGAGTCGCTGTTCCTCGGCGGCACGATGAAGACGGACACGGCGGACTGAGCGGCGAGCGGAGGGACGCGGCGGACCGGCACGACCGGCGGACGGGCCACGAGGCACCCGTCCGCCGCGCCCGTCCGCCGAGAGCCCGACCGACCGCCGGGTGCCCGTCCGTCGAAAGCCCCGTCACTCGGGCGGAGCCTCTTCCTCCTCCTCGGCGCCCGCCTCCGCCCGCTGCACGAAAGAGCCCTGCACATCGGCCGGTTGCTCGTCCTCGTCCTCCGTCGCGGCCCGCTGCACGGACGCCGCCGGAGCCGGGGCGGGAGCCGAATCCGAAGCGGGAGCCGGGGCCGGGGCCGCGAGCACCCGGTCGGCGTTCGCGACGGCCTCCCGCTCGAACCGGTCGGAGGGGTCGCTGACCCGGATGCCGCCCGGCGCCTCGGTGCCCTCCACCGGGCCGTTGCGCTGCTGGATCACATGGGTCAGCTCATGGGCCAGCGTGGTGCGGCCCTGCGACGAGGACGGATCGTAGGCGTCCCGCTGGAAGACCACGTTGTTGCCGACCGTGTACGCGTGGGCACCCACGCCCTTCGCGGACTCGTGGGCGGCGGAGTCCGTGTGGATGCGTACGTCGGAGAAGTCCGCGCCCATCCGCCCCTCCAGATCGGCCCGGGTCTCGGTGTCCAGGGGCTGCCCTCCGCCCGACGAGACCACATCGTGCACGGGGGAGCGCTCTTCCTCCTCCTTGCGCTGGAGCATCGACCCCACGGCGCTGTTGCCGACCGCCCGTTGGAGCACGCTCATCCCGCCGGCCCCGACCACGTCGGCCCGCCCGGCCGCCGCCGCCCGGAAGAGGTGCGGGGTGTCCGCCGGCTCCCGGCCCCTGTCCGCCCTCGACGCGTGCACGGGTTCGTCGTGCCCGTGCCCGTGATCCCGCTCGTGGTCGTGCTCCTGGTCCCATTCCTGTGCGTGCATCGTCATCTCCCCTGCCCGCATCTCCCTGCCCGCGCCCCGGTCGAAGGCGCGTCGTGATGGCCTCACCACTCCACCTTCACGACGCCCCACTGCCCCCGTCCAGCCCGGACTCCGCCGGCCGGGGGCAGCCGGTCCTGCCCCTTCGGGCACCCGGTCCGTCCGTACGGCAAACGGCTGCACCGGGAGGCAGTGGGGTGGCCGGGCCGCACCGCCGTCGGGATGATCAATGGCATGACCAAGAGCAACGAGGACCAGCCCGTCACCGTGCGGATCGCCCAGGAGCCGAAGGCGGACGAGCTCCTCGGGCGCAGCCCGCTCGCCGCTCTGGTGGGCATGCTGCTGGACCAGCAGGTGCCGATGGAGTGGGCCTTCTCCGGCCCGTACTCCCTGGCGCAGCGGATGGGCGGGGACGACCTGGACGCACAGGAGATCGCCGCCTACGACCCGGAGGCGTTCACCGAGCTGTTCACCGCGAAGCCCGCCCTGCACCGCTACCCCGGCTCGATGGCCGAGCGGGTCCAGCAGTTGTGCCAGTACCTGGTGGCGGAGTACGACGGCGACGCGAGCGCGGTGTGGACCGATGTGTCCGACGGGGCGGAGCTGCGGAAACGGCTGAACGCGCTGCCCGGCTTCGGCACCCAGAAGGCGCAGATCTTCCTGGCGCTGCTGGGCAAGCAGTTCGGGGTCCGGCCGACGGGCTGGCGGGAGGCGGCGGGGCCGTACGGCGAGGCCGGCTCGCACCGCTCGGTCGCCGACATCACGGGCCCGGAGTCGCTCGCCGAGGTCCGCGCGTACAAGCAGCACGCGAAGCAGGCGGCCAAGGCGGCCAAGCGCGCCGCCGAGCAGTAGCACCACCGGGAAACAACGGCCCGTACGCCGGCCGTCCGCAGCGGCCCCCGCCTACCGCCGGCGGCGGGCCGTACCGAAGAGCGACCGCGAGATCTCCCGGCCCAGCTGCGTCCCGACGGACCGGGCCAGCGACCGGAACATCCCGCTCCCCACCACCTGCTCGACCAGCGAGGCGTCCTTCTCCTCGGCCGCCTTCCCGGCCCCGCGCGCCCGCTCCCCGCGCACCGCGTCCGCCACCGCCGCCCGGTCCGCGGCCTCCGCCTCGGCGGCCCGCCGCTCCGCCTCCTGCCCCGCGCTCAGCTTCTCGTACGCCGACTCCCGGTCCACCGCCTGCGCGTAACGCCCGTACAGCGACGAGCCCTTCACGGCCGCGTCGAGATCCGCCGCCGGATACGGCCCCATCAGCGACTGCGGCGCCCGCAGCCGGGTCGCGGCGACGGGTGTCGGCGCGCCGTTCTCGCTCAGCACCGTGATCACGGCCTCGCCGATGCCCAGCCGGGTCAGCACCTCCTCCAGGTCGTAGGGCGAGTCCGGGAACGTCTTCACCGTCGACCGCAACGCCTTCGCGTCGTCCGGGGTGAAGGCGCGCAGGGCGTGCTGCACCCGGTTCCCGAGCTGCGCCAGCACCTCCGCGGGCACATCGCGCGGCGTCTGCGTGACGAAGAAGATGCCCACGCCCTTGGAGCGGATCAGCCGCACGGTCCGGGTGATCGACTCCAGGAACGCCTTCGAGGCCCCGTCGAAGAGCAGGTGCGCCTCGTCGAAGAAGAACACGAGCTTCGGCCGGTCGAGGTCGCCGACCTCCGGCAGATCGTGGAAGAGGTCGGCGAGCAGCCACATCAGGAAGGTGGAGAAGAGCTGGGGCCTGTCCTGCACCGCCGCCAGTTCCAGTACGGAGACGAGCCCGCGCCCGTCCGGCGCCTGCCGCAGCAACTCGGCCGTGTCGAACTCCGGCTCGCCGAAGAAGTCGCCCGCCCCCTGCTGCTCGAAGGCGGTGACCGACCGCAGGATCACCCCCGCGGTCGCCGTGGAGAGGCCGCCGATCTCCTTGAGTTCGGCCCTTCCGCTGTCCGAGACGAGGAACGCGACCACGGCCCGCAGGTCCTTGAGGTCCAGCAACTCCAGGCCCTTGGCGTCGGCGTAATGGAAGATCAGGCCGAGCGACTGTTCCTGCGTCCGGTTGAGCTGGAGGACCTTGGACAGGAGTACGGGTCCGAAGCTGGTGACCGTCGCGCGCAGCGGAATGCCGGGACCGATGCCGCCGAGCGCGTAGAACTCGCACGGAAAACCCTTGGGCTCCCAGGTCTGCCCCACCTGTCCGGCGCGTGCGGTGACCCGGTCCCCCGGCGTGCCGGGGGCGGCGATGCCCGAGACATCGCCCTTGATGTCGGCGAGGAAGACGGGGACACCGTCCGCCGAGAGCTGTTCGGCGATCAGCTGGAGCGTCTTGGTCTTCCCGGTTCCGGTGGCACCCGCGACGAGTCCGTGCCGGTTGAGCATCGCCGGCGAGATGCGGATCCGCGCGTCCGGCAGGCAGTTGCCGTCCCAGAGCAGCGCGCCCAGATCGAGGGCGGCCCCGGAGACGGTGTACCCGGCGGCGATCTCCCGGGCCGGCTCCGGCAGGACACCGCCGCCCGTACGGCCGTCGTCCGTACCGACGTCGCCCGTCAAGCTGTCCGTCAAGCTGTCGCTCGGGTTGTCACTCGGGCTGTCACTCATCGGTGCCCCGTTCCGGAATGCCTGCGTTTATGGCGTTCTCGACAGCATCGCAGTCCCGCCCCATGGCTGCGCCCGGAGGCTCTTGCCCGGTAGGCTTTCCGTGTGATCTTCAAGCGCATCGGAAATGGGCGGCCATATCCCGACCACGGCCGGGAAAGCACCCGGCAGTGGGCGGATGTCGCGCCGCGCCCGGTCCGCCTCGATCAGCTGGTGACCACCAAGGGCAACCTGGATCTCGAAACCCTCCTCGCCGAGGATTCGACGTTCTACGGGGACCTGTTCGCGCACGTCGTGAAGTGGCAGGGCGACCTCTACCTGGAGGACGGACTGCACCGCGCGGTCCGCGCCGCGCTTCAGCAGCGCCAGGTGCTGCACGCCCGCGTGCTCGAACTCGGCTGACCGACGCGGGTTCCGTCCACGGAGCCGCGGTGCTTCCGGCCCCCGGGACCGGCAGGACCGACGAGACCCCGCGAGGCCCAGGGCCCGTCCGGGGTTCGTTCGGGTGCATTCGCACTCGGACGGGTGCGATCCATTGATCATTTAGTAGGCATCATCACCGGGTCGCACTACGCTGCGCCCATGAGCATGCTCACTCCCCCCGGCATGGGCGGAAAGTACCGCATCACAGGCGACAAGTACCCGCGGATGCGCCGCCCCCCGCGCCGCGGCAGACTGATCCTCGCCGCCACCGCTTCCGTGGTCGCCCTCGGGCTGGCCGGATGGGGCACGATGCAGCTCATCGACGTCTTCACCGGCGGCGACCGGAAGGCCAGCGCCGCCGACCAGAGGACGGACTGCCCCTCCGCGAAGCCGTCCGCGCCCGCGAAGGCGCTGCCGGAGCCCGCGAAGATCACCGTCAATGTCTACAACGCGACGCCGCGCAGCGGGCTCGCCAAGCAGGCCGCCGACGAACTGAAGAAGCGCGGCTTCACCATCGGCAAGGTGGGGAACGCCCCGGCCGCGTACGACAAGAAGGTCCCCGGCCCCGGGGTGCTGCTGGGCGCCCCTTCGGCCACGAACGGCTCGTTCCCGGTCCTCGGTACGCAGTTGGTGGGCGCCACCCCGAAGACCGACGCCCGCAGGACGGCGGACGTCGATCTGATTCTCGGTACGAAGTTCAAGACGTTCAACACGCCCCGGGGTGCGGCCGAGGCGCTCGCCGCCCTGACGAAGCCGGCCCCCGCACCGTCGGCCTGCTGACGGCTGCCGGGACGTCCCGGCAGCCGTACGCGCAAGGCCTGTCTAGTCGACCGTGCCGTACATCCGGTCGCCCGCGTCACCGAGGCCCGGGACGATGTAGCCGTTCTCGTTGAGCCGCTCGTCGACCGAGGCGGTGACGACGGTCACCGGCGTACCCGCCAGCTCGCGCTCCATCACCTCGACGCCCTCGGGCGCCGCGAGCAGCACGACGGCGGTGACGTCGTCCGCACCGCGCTCGATCAGTTCCTTGATGGCCGCGACCAGCGTGCCGCCGGTGGCCAGCATCGGGTCCAGGACGTACACCTGGCGGCCCGAGAGGTCCTCCGGCATCCGGGTGGCGTACGTCTCCGCCTTGAGCGTCTCCTCGTTGCGGATCATGCCCAGGAAGCCGACCTCGGCGGTCGGCAGCAGCCGCACCATGCCGTCGAGCATGCCGAGGCCGGCCCGCAGGATCGGCACGACCAGCGGCCGCGGGTGCGACAGCTTCACACCGGTCGTCGGTGTGACCGGGGTCTCGATGTCGACCTGTTCGGTGCGCACATCCCGGGTGGCCTCGTAGGCGAGCAGGGTGACCAGCTCGTCGGCGAGCCGCCGGAAGGTCGGGGAGTCGGTGCGCTTGTCGCGCAGGGTGGTGAGCTTGTGCGCGACCAGTGGGTGGTCGACGACGTGGATCCGCATGGGTTCAACAGTAACCGTGCCTCCCGCACCCGTGCGCTGGCATCAACCGCATGTTCGGGGGGAAGGTGGGGGCAGACGACCCAGCCTTGGGGTGATGAGCCGATGCCGGACGGCGAAAAGCGGAAGCGGGACCAGCCGGTCCCGCAGGAAGCGGAGGTCCAGCAGGACCTGGAGGAGCGCGACGCGGCACGCCGCAGGCGGCGCGCCCAGTTCCTGCGCGAGCTCCACGAGGCGAAGGCGCTCCGCGACCGGGTGCAGCCCCGCCGCGCGAGGGCGGCCCGGATGCGCCAGGCCATGCGCATGCGCACCTTCCGCTGGTAGCCGGACGGCCCCCGGCATCCCCCTGGTGGCGGCGTCCAGGAGAACTGATGGCCGACGCAACGGCCGAACTCCTCTCGCGGAGCCATTGTTTCTGCCACGATTCCGATGGGCGGGACCCAGGACGGCCGGACCACCGGCTGCCCTCCCGCCGGACCGACACCCCTATGACCAGTGGGAGAGTCACGGTGTACTTCGCCGCACTGCTCGCGCGCACCGAAGACGGGTGGGAAGCGAGCGACACGGAACTCGACGATGTGGAGACCCTGTCCGACCTGACGGATCTGGCCCGTGATGCCTCGGTGGACGAGGACACGGTGCTCGTCTTCATCGAACAGGAGGACGCCTGGTTCGGCGTCGTCCGGGTGGACGGTGAGGACGATCCCCGCATCTTCGTCTCGGACGCCACCGCCGCCGCCCGTTCCTCGTACGGAGAGATCCTGCTCACCGACGAACTGCTCGGCCGCGAACCCGGGGCCGAGGACACGATTGCCGCCCTCGAAGAGCTCGTCGGCCTCGACGACACGGAGGACGGCGACCCGGACACGACCCCCGACAACGACAACGACACCGCCGACGACGATGACGACGGACCCGACGCCGACGCCGTACCGGCCGGCCCGCTCGGCGACACCCGGATCCTGGCCGATCTCGGGCTCCCCGAGGCCGAGCTGCTGATGCTGCGCACGGACGCCATGGCGGAGATCGCGGACGCGCTGGGCGCGGCCGAGGTCCTGGAGACCGTCCGTTAAGGTCCGCGGGTGAGCGAACCACCGCACCCGCAAGGACCGCAGGAACCGTACGACCCCGTGCGAGACCCGTGGCGGGCGCACATGCGCCGCGCCCTGGCCGAGGCCGATCTGGCGGCGCCGGCCGGCGATGTGCCGGTCGGCGCCGTCGTGCTCGGCCCGGACGGCACCCTGCTCGCCACGGGCCACAACGAACGCGAGGCGACCGGCGACCCGACCGCCCACGCCGAGGTCCTGGCCCTGCGCAGGGCCGCAGCGGCCCTCGGCCGGTGGCGGCTGACCGGCTGCACCCTGGTCGTCACCCTGGAGCCCTGCACGATGTGCGCGGGCGCCCTGGTGCAGTCCCGCGTGGACCGGGTGGTCTACGGGGCCCGCGACGAGAAGGCCGGCGCGGCGGGCTCCCTCTGGGACGTCGTACGCGACCGTCGGCTCAATCACCGCCCCGAGGTCGTCCAGGGCGTCCTGGAGGACGTCTGCGCCGGTCGCCTGACGGCCTTCTTCCGCACCCGCTGAGAACCGATTTCTGTCCACGGCCCGCGATGGTCTAAGCTCTCTCTCGGTAGCGTGTCCGAGCGGCCGAAGGAGCTCGCCTCGAAAGCGAGTGTGGGGAAACTCACCGAGGGTTCAAATCCCTCCGCTACCGCCATCGACGCCCTCCCGGACTGCGGAAACGCAGACCCGGGAGGGCGTTCGTGTTTCCCGGGACCGCGCGGACCGCGCCATGCCGGAGCCAGCGAGGGCGACGGCGGCAGCGAAGCGGTCGCGGGAGTCCGCGGCGGAGCCAGCGAGTCGTCCGCCTGGGTCTCC
>NZ_JBSFBQ010000094.1:0-18705 GCF_053593015.1 Streptomyces sp. NPDC002403
GTGAACAGGACGACTGGGGCGCCGCCCTCGACCCGGCCGGTGTCGTCGCCCAGGCCCGGCGCTTCGCCCGCGAGCACGGCTTCTCCTCCTTCAAGCTGAAGGGCGGCGTCTTCGAGCCCGACCGGGAGATCGCCGCGATCCGCGCCCTGGCCGAGGAGTTCCCCGGGCAGCCGCTGCGGCTCGACCCCAACGGCGCCTGGTCCGTCGGGACCTCGCTGTACGTCGCCGAGCAGCTGAAGGACGTACTCGAATACCTGGAGGACCCGGCGAGCGGCACGGACCTGATGGCCGCGGTCGCCGCCGGCACCGACGTACCGCTCGCCACCAACATGTGCGTGACCACCCTCGCCGAGGTGCCGGAGGCCTTCGCCCGGGGCGCCGTGCAGGTGGTCCTCTCCGACCACCACTACTGGGGCGGCCTGCACCGTACCCGTGAACTGGCCGGGATCTGCCGCACCTTCGGCGTCGGACTCTCCATGCACTCCAACACCCACCTCGGCATCAGCCTCGCCGCGATGACCCATGTCGCGGCCACCGTCCCCAACCTCGACTACGCCTGCGACAGCCACTACCCCTGGCAGAGCGAGGACGTCATCACCGCCCGTCACGTCTTCGAGGACGGCCGGCTCACCGTGTCCGACGCACCCGGACTCGGGGTCGAACTCGACCGGGAGCGCCTGGCCGTGCTGCACCGGCGCTGGCTCGACGACGACGGCACGATGCGCGAGCGCGACGACGCGGCCGCGATGCGCAAGGCCGAACCGCAGTGGCGGACGCCGGCGATCCCGCGCTGGTGAGGGGCCCGCCGCCCGGGGCACGGCGGCCTGACTTGCGGCGGCCCGGACCCGCACCGATGGTCGGTGCATGAAGGCGATCAGCTACAGCGGGTACGGCGGGGCCGACGTCCTGGAGTACGGCGAGCGGCCCGACCCCAGGGTCGGCCCGGACACCGTCCTGGTGAAGGTGCGGGCCGCAGCCGTCAACCCGGTCGACTGGAAGGCCCGCGAGGGCCACCTCGACGCCGCCCTGCAGGCCGTGTTCCCGGTGATCCCGGGCTGGGACGTCTCCGGCGTCGTCGTGCAGCCCGGCGCGGCCGTCGAGGAGTTCGCGGTCGGCGACGAGGTCATCGGCTATGTGCGGGAGGACTTCCTCTGCCGCGGCACCTTCGCCGAATACGTCGCCGCCCCCGTGCGCACCCTCGCCCGCAAGCCGCTGAGCCTGAGCTTCGAGGAGGCGGCGGGACTCCCGCTGGCCGGCCTCACCGCCTACCAGGTCCTGCACCGCACCCTGAGGATCCGCGAGGGCGACACGGTCCTCGTCCACGCGGCGGCCGGCGGGGTCGGCTCGTTCGCCGTCCAGCTCGCCCGGCACGCCGGAGCCCGCGTCATCGGCACCGCGAGCGAACGCAACCACGACCACGTCCGGCAGCTCGGCGGGGAACCGGTGGCCTACGGGGACGGCCTCGCCGACCGGCTGCGGGCCCTGGCCCCGGACGGCGTCGACGCCGCGTTCGACACCGTCGGCGGCGAGGCGCTCCGGGTCTCCGCCGAAGTGCTGAGGCCCCAGGGCCGCCTGGCCTCCATCGCGGACGGCGAGGTCCTCGCGTACGGCGGCCACTACGCCTACGTACGCCCGGACGCGAAGGACCTCACCCATCTGGCCGAACTGGCCGAGCAGGGCATCGTCTCGGTCCATGTGGAACAGGTCTTCCCGCTGGAGCGGGCGGCGGACGCCCATCGCCTGAGCGAGCGGGGACGCACCCGCGGAAAGATCGTCGTCACCGTCCCCTGGGAGGTCCCGGACCTCTGACGGACCCTCACCCGGCCCTCAGAACAGCATGGCCGCAGCGAACACCGCGAGCGCCACCGTGCACGCCGCCGCCGTCAGCGCGCCGCGCGCCGACAGCGGTCGCGGCCGGGCGGTCCCCATCCCGAGCACCCGCAGATGCGCCACCCGAAGAAAACCCAGCCAGGCCAGCGCGCTCAGCGACACCGCCACGATCGCGGCCGGGCCCGCCCCGCCGTGCAGCGCCTGCTTGACCGCCAGCAGCGCCACCACCGTGCACGACAGCGTCGTACGCCGCCAGGCCAGCCGGGTCCGCTCGGGCTGAAGCCCGGGGTCGCGCCCCTGGGAGGTCACCGGCCCTCCCAGCCGAAGACGACCACCACCATCGCCACCGCGACGACGCCGACGGCCAGTGCGAGCAGCGTCGGGAACCGCGAGACCGGAAGGTCCTCCCCGCGCCGCATCGCCCGCTCGCACCGCACCCAGTGGTTGACCGCCCGCAGCGCGCACAGCACACCGGCCGCCAGCAGCGCGAGCGCCAGACCGGCGCGGACCGCCCACGCCAGCTCCGGCAGGAACTGGTCGACCGCGAAGCCGCCGCCGATCAGTGCCAGAGCCGTCCGGATCCAGGCGAGGAAGGTGCGCTCATTGGCGAGCGAGAACCGGTAGTCGGGGGTGTCGCCCTCTTCGCGGATGCGCTGCGGTGCGAACCACAACCGCAGGCTCTGTACGAATCCGTTCACTTGTGAACCTTATCTGCCGCCTTGCCGGTGTCCGCCGTCCGGCTCAGGAGGCCGTACCGGACGCCCGGAAGGCGCGCAGCCGGTGGTACGCCTCCAACCCGTCCGGTACCCAGTCCCAGTCGTCGATCCGCTGAGCCAGCTCGTCATCGCTGAGGAAGGTGTGCCAGGCGACCTCCTCCGCCTGCGGGTTCACCGGCAGCTCGCACCGCACCCGGTAGACGTACGACCACCAGGAGTGCCCGGGGGTCTCGTAGAGGAACTTGAAGAGCGGTTCGGGCCGGGGGAGCCCGGACACCCCCAGCTCCTCCTCGGCCTCCCGCAGCGCCGCCTCGTCGTACGACTCACCGGCGCCGACCACCCCGCCGACGAACATGTCGTAGTGCGACGGGAAGACCAGCTTGCCCGGGGTCCGGCGGTGGACGAAGAGCCGGCCCTCCGCGTCCCGGACCTCGATGAAGGCGCAGCGATGGCGAAGGCCCCGCGCGGTGGCCTCACCGCGCGGGGCCTGCCCCACGACCACGTCGTTCTCGTCGACGATGTCCAGGATCTCGTCAGAAGGAGTCATGCTCCTCATCCAACATCAGGCCACCGCGGGACGGGCTACTGCCCCATGACGTACTTGACCGTCGGGCCGGTGGTCCAGCCTCCGTCCACGGCCAGCTCGGCGCCGGTGATGTACGAGGCGGCGTCCGAGAGCAGGAAGGTGACCGCCTCCGCGATCTCCGGGGCCTCGCCGACCCGGCCCATCGGGGTGTTCGGGTAGTTGCCCTCGCCCTGCTGGATGCCGACGGACGCGGTCATCGGCGTGTAGACCATGCCCGGGTGCACCGAGTTCACCCGGATCCTCGCCGTGCCGAGCTCCACCGCGCCGACCTTCGTCAGACCGCGCACGCCCCACTTCGAGGCGCCGTAGCTGGAGGTCAGGGCGAGGCCCATCAGACCGGCGGCCGAGGAGATGTTGACGATCGAACCGCCGCCGTTCTCCTTCATCACCGGGATCACCGTCTTCATGCCGATGAAGACGGCCGTCAGGTTGATGTCGATGACCTTGCGGAAGTGCTCGACGCTCTCGCTCTCCAGCGGCTGGCCGGTGGACACCCCGGCGTTGTTGACCAGCCCGTCGATCCGCCCGAACTCGGCGACGGCGAACTCCGCCACGCGCTGCCAGTCCTCCTCGGAGGTCACGTCGTGGTGCACGAAGCGGGCCCTGGCCCCCAGCTCAGCGGCGGTGGCGGCACCCTCCTCGTCGAGCACATCGGTGATCACCACATGGGCACCGCCCGCCACCGCGAGGCGGGCGGCCTCGGCGCCCAGGCCCCGGGCTCCGCCGGTGATGATGACGGTCTTGTCGGTGAGGTTGCTCTTGTCGGTCATGTCGCTTCCTTCGTGTGGTGCAGATACCAAGTGGTGCGGTCGGTCACGCGTTGCCCGGCGCGGGGGCGCACAGGAACGCGGTGGTGGTCCCGACGAGATCGGCGAGGAAGAGCTCGTCGCCGGTCAGCGGTTCGGTGCCGTCGAGGCGCTGACGGGCGCGGTCGGCCAGCGCCGCGCCGATCAGGGTGAGCGCGAAATCCAGGCGCTCCAGACGCACGGGGCCGGGGAGCTCGCCCAGACGGTCCCCGACGCGGCCGATCAGCCGCCCGTAGCTGGTGCCGTCCAGGACGGGGTGCAGCCGGCCGGTCCGCAGCCCGGTCTCATGGGTGAGCCGGGACGAGATCAGCAGACAGCGGCGGCCGCGGTCGTCGGCGAGCAGGCTCGCCTCGGCCGCCACCAGCGCGGCGAGCAGCTCCCGTACGCCGCCGTCCTCGCCCAGCTCGTCGAGCAGGGGGGCCAGCACCTGTTCGGTGCGGGCCTGGCGGCCCGCCATCACCGCGTCCAGCAGGCCGGCCCGGGAGCCGAAGTGGTACTGGACCGCGGAGGGGTTGCTCTGTCCGGCCAGCCGGACGATGTCCCGCAGCTGGGCGCCGTCGGGGCCCTGCGCGGCGAATACCTCCTCGGCCGCGCGGATCAGCTTCTCCCTGGTCTCCTGCCCGGACGTTCGCGCCATGGCGGCATTCTAATGCTGGCCATTATTAAAAACCAGTGCGGGGGGTGCTCGGCCGGGCGCTCCGCTCAGTTCGGCTGGAGGCTCTTCTCCCGGCGCCCGCCCACCGGCCCCTCCGGCATCGCCGGATGCAGCCCGAGCAGCACGATCCCGATGACGATCGCCACGAGACCGGCCGCCTGCCAGGCCAGCGCACCGGTGTCGGTGCGCAACCGGTCGCCGAGGAAACCGACTCCACAGGCGATCCCGGCCAGTGGCTGCGCGGCGGTCAGCGGGGGCAGCGAGACCCGCAGCGGCCCCGTCTCGAACGCGCTCTGCACCAGCAGCAGTCCCGTCACCCCCAGCACCACCACCGCGTACGGCTGCCACCCCGTCACCAGCGCCGCCCATCCGCCGTCGGACAGCCGCTGGCCGCTGACCCGGGTGAGCGCGTCCTGCAGTCCGTACAGCAGCCCGGCCGCCACCGCGAGCAGCGCGGGGGCGGCCCCGGACGCGGAGCCCTTGGCGACGGCGGTGAGCAGCAGTGCGGTGCCCACGACCACGCCGATCACCAGCCAGTGCCGCAGCGGGCTGGTCACCGCCTCGCCGCCCTGCGGCTGGCCCGCCAGCAGAAAGGCGGTGACCCCGCCGGCCAGCAGCCAGAGACCGGCCCAGCCCTGATGGCCGAGCCGCTGGCCGGTGCGATGGCGTGACAGGGCCATCGCGAAGAGCAGATTGGTCGCGAGGAGGGGTTCGACGACGGAGACCTCGCCCTTGCCCAGGGCCAGGGCGCCCAGCACCATGCCGCAGACCATCAGCCCGATCCCGGCCAGCCAGCTCGGCACCCGCATCAGGTCGAGCAGCAGCCGGGGCGAGAGGTAGTCGCTCCGCGGGGCGTGCGAAGCGGCGGCCTGCTGCAGTACGAAGCCGAAGCCCAGACAGCAGGCGGCACTCACGGCGAGCACGAAGACCAGCACCGACACGCTTCTACCTCAAGTCAGGCCAGAAGTGGGTGATTTGTATCGACGATAGCGCCTGTGTCCCAGGGGTGCGGCCGGAGCGCCGCCGACCGGGCGGTTGACGCCGCAGCGGCCGGTGCAGAAGATCTGACGCACGAGTAACTTCCGTCTCGGAAGCCGGCTCAGGAGTCCGCTCCGCAGCCGGCTCCGGTCCCCACCGCGGCCGTGACCGGATCGACCGCCCCGACAAGGATGGAACCCATGGCGTACGACGCTGATGTGATCGTTATCGGGGCGGGGCTCGCCGGTCTGGTGGCCACCGCCGAGCTGGTCGACGCGGGCCGCTCGGTGATCCTGCTCGACCAGGAGCCCGAGCAGTCGATCGGCGGCCAGGCGCACTGGTCCTTCGGTGGCCTCTTCCTCGTCGACTCGCCCGAGCAGCGCCGGATGCGGGTCAAGGACAGCCACGAGCTGGCCCTCCAGGACTGGTTCGGCACGGCGGGCTTCGACCGCGAGGAGGACCACTGGCCGCGGAAGTGGGCCGAGGCGTACGTCGACTTCGCGGCCGGTGAAAAGCGCTCCTGGCTGCACGCCCAGGGGCTGCGGATCTTCCCCGTCGTCGGCTGGGCCGAGCGCGGCGGCTACGACGCGAACGGCCACGGCAACTCCGTACCCCGCTTCCACATCACCTGGGGCACCGGCCCCGGTATCGTCGCCCCCTTCGAGCGCCGGGTCCGTGCGGGCGTCGCCAAGGGGCTCGTACAGTTCCGGTTCCGGCACCGGGTCACCGGCCTCGGCCGCACCGCGGGCGCCGTCGACACGGTGACGGGCGAGGTGCTGGAGCCGAGCGCCGCCGCCCGGGGCACCGCGAGCAGCCGCCGGGCGACCGGCACGTTCGAGCTGAGGGCCCAGGCGGTGATCGTCACCTCCGGCGGCATCGGCGGCAACCACGACCTGGTGCGCAAGCAGTGGCCGGAGCGGCTCGGCACCCCGCCCGCGAAGATGCTCTCCGGCGTCCCCGCCCACGTCGACGGGCTCATGCTCGGCATCGCCGAGGAGGCGGGCGCCCACCACATCAACCGCGACCGGATGTGGCACTACACCGAGGGCATCGAGAACTGGAACCCGATCTGGGCCAGGCACGGCATCCGGATCCTGCCCGGACCGTCCTCGCTCTGGCTGGACGCCCGCGGCAAGCGGCTGCCGGTCCCGCTCTTCCCGGGCTTCGACACCCTCGGCACCCTCGAACACATCATGAGGTCCGGCCACGACCACACCTGGTTCGTGCTCGACCGGAAGATCATCGGGAAGGAGTTCGCGCTCTCCGGCTCCGAGCAGAACCCGGATCTGACCGGAAAGTCGATCCGCGGCGTGATCGGCCGGGCCCGTGCCGACGTACCGGCCCCGGTCAAGGCGTTCATGGACAACGGAGCGGACTTCGTCGTCGAGAAGGACCTCGCCGCGCTCGTCCGGGGCATGAACGCGCTCACCGCCGAGCCGCTGATCGACGAGGCCGAACTGCGCCGCGAGATCACCGCACGCGACCGCGAGATCGCCAACCCCTTCACCAAGGACCTCCAGATCACCGCGATCCACGGTGCCCGCGCCTACCTCGGCGACAAGCTGATCCGGACGGCCGCGCCGCACCGCATCCTCGACCCCGAGGCCGGCCCGCTGATCGCCGTACGGCTGAACATCCTGACCCGCAAGTCGCTCGGCGGACTGGAGACCGACCTGTCGTCCCGGGTGCTGACCGCGGACGGCACCCCCCTGTCCGGTGTGTACGCGGCGGGGGAGGCGGCCGGGTTCGGCGGCGGCGGGGTGCACGGCTACCGCTCGCTGGAGGGGACCTTCCTCGGCGGCTGCATATTCTCCGGTCGCGCGGCGGGCCGGGCGGCGGCGAAGGAGGTCGGGTAGGGCCTCTCGTTTGGATCATCCACCCGGGCGAGCGGCCTCCGCCGCGACCTTTCCGTACATTCCCTGACGGTGCGGGACGTACCCGCGCCCCGCGACGCGTGGGTACCGTCATTTGGATGATCTCAATCGTGTTGATCATCACGCCGTACTTACCGAACGTATGAGCTAGCGTTCCGAAGCGTGATCAACAACGCCTCGCCCTCCTCCGACCAGGCAGCTTCGACCGTCGCGGCGCTGACGCGGGTGCTCTTCGGTGAACGGCTGGAAGAGTTCCACGAGCCCTGGCGCAAGCTGTTCAGTACCGAGCCGTTCCGCTTCAGGGAAGGGCTGTCTCCTGATGAGCGTGCCGCACTGTCCTACGAACGTTTACACCTGATCAACGACGCGCTCGACAAGCCCGAGGAGTTCGTGGCCGATGTGGAGCGGCTCGCGGCACTCCACGAATGGGTCGGCCCGGTGGACGCGGGACTGGGAACAGTGGCGAGCATCCACTACAACCTCTTCCTCGGCAGTCTCGTCGACCACGCGCAGGGTCCGGACCGTGATCTGGGGGAATGGGTCGATCTGCGGCGTAAAGGAACGTTCCTGTGCACGGAGGCCGGTCACGGCAACAGTGCCGCGCAGCTGGAGACCACCGCCACGTACGACCGGGCCGCGAGGGAGTTCGTGCTGCACACGCCCAGTGCGGCCGCAAGCAAGTTCATGCCGAACACCAGCTCCATCGGCGGCCCCAAATCCGCTGTCGTGGCCGCCCGCCTCATCACGGACGGCAAGGACCGGGGCGTCTTCCTGTTCCTCACCCCGCTCAGCGACGAGGCCGGGCTCCCTCTGCCAGGAGTCGGGATACGCAGGCTGCCGCAGACCGCCACCGCCCCCGTCGACCACTCCGTCACGTCCTTCGACCATGTGCGGTTGCCCCACGGAGCACTCCTGCAGTCCGATCACGGGCGCCTCACACCGGAAGGCGACTTCACCAGCTCCATCGGCAGCCCCCGCAAGCGCTTCCTGCACTCCATCGGCCGCGTCACCGCCGGCAAGCACTGCATGAGCGCCTACAGCCTCGGAGTCATGCGTCACGCGCTCGCCGTAGCCGTACGGCACGCCCATACGAGGCAGACTTCCGGCGTGTCGGCCCGCGGCGATGTTCCGCTGTTCGCTCACCGCAGCCACCACGCCCCGCTCATCGACGCCATCGCGACCTCCTACGCCGCGACCCTCCTGCACCGCGCCGCGGTACGGCAGTGGGCGCGGGCAACGGAGTCGGAGCGGGAGGACGGCGAGCGGTTCGCGGCCATAGCCAAGGGCTGGATCACCTGGCGGGCCCGCGCCGTGATGACCGAGTGCCGCGAACGCTGCGGTGCGCAGGGGCTCTTCCTGGCCAACGGAATCGCGGGCCAGCTGGCGGCCAACGAGGGAACCATCACGGCGGAGGGCGACAACCTTGTCATCTGGGTCAAGGCCGCGGGCGAGATGCTTCTCGGGCACTTCACTCCGGAGGAACCCCGGACGGCGCCGCCCGAGGACCGCGACCTCGGCGATCCGGTCTTCCTCCAGGATCTGTTGGCCGACATCGAACGCATCTGGCACCGACGAGCGCGTACCCGTCTGCGCAGCCGAACGGCCGGCGACCCCCTCAAGCGGTGGAACGCCACCGTCACCCCGGCTCTGGAACTGGTCGACGCCTACGCGCACGGTCAGGCTGCCCAGGCCCTTCTGGACGCGGCCACCCGGGCCACCGACCCGGAAGCACGGCGTCAGCTGGTTCTGCTGCACCGGCTGTTCGCCCTGCGCCGGGTCGCGGCTCACAGCGGAGACCTGCTCGCGGAGGGGTATCTGACCGGCGACCAGGTGCGGCGGCTGCCCGACGCGGCCGAGAGCGTCGTCGAGGACCTCGCACCCCACGCCGTGACGCTCACGAACGGATTCGCTCTGGCGGACGAGGTCTTCCTCGACCACCCCATCAACCGCGCTGATGGTTTCGAAGGCAGCCTGTTGCCCGGGTGACGTGATGCCGGAGGTGAAGAACTGCTGGGCCCGGTCCAGAACGTGGCGGCGGTCTCCTTGCGTTCGTCGCCGTGGATCTCGCTGTGGGTGAGGCGGGCCAGGCGGTAGCGGGTCAGGACGCGGTGCACGGTGGAGGGCACCAGCCCGAGCAGGTGCGCGATGCGGGCCGGTCCCCACCGGCGCAGGACGCGGACCTTGATGATCCGGCGTTCGGTGCGGGGGCGCAGGCGTCCGGTCTCGGTCAGGGGCGCATTACGGTGGGGCACGAGGGCCTTTCGCTCGGTGTGGACGTCGCAATCCACACCGGACCCGGAAGGCCCTCACCCGTTCGAGATCCCTCAGCCGAGACCTGCATCACCCGTCCACAACCTCCCGGGACAGAACACCTAGCGCTCCTCCGCCCCCACGACGGGGTCCAGCAGCTCGACGACCCGGAACCGTTCGGCGACGACCATGGTGTCGTCGTCGACGGTGAACCCCGGATCGCCGAGCGCCTCCCGCATCTCCTCGCTGTGCCAGAACCTCTCGTGCCCCGCGCGCCACTCGGCGATCGACGCGTCGCCCTCGCCCTCGTCGATCACATGCTGGAGGTCGACGTCACCGAGGCGCAGCACCCGCACCTCCGTCACCTCCAGCACCGCGGTCTCCCGGCCGTCCGAGTCGATCAGCGCGGACCGCTCACCCACCGGAGGCAGCTCCTCCTTCTCCGCCTCGTACTCCGCGAGCAGCCCGGTCGTCGACACCTTCGCGCCGGCCAGCACCGCTCCCACCAGCCGGTCGCGCAGCGGTCCGGGGAAGGCGAGGAGGAAGGGCTTGAGGGGTTCACGGTTCGACATGGCGCCAAGTCTGACATGCCCGCCGGGGCGCGGCGCCGGTGCCGGTGCGGGGCGGGCGCCGTCAACTGTGCGCGGGGCGCGACGAGTTGTGCACCGGTACGGGTGGGCGACCGGCCCGGCCGGGCACATGGCAAGGGCGCCCGCCGACCCGGTGCGCACGCCATCGCATGCGCACCGGGTCGGTCGAGCGCCATCGGGCACGGTCGCAGCATGCGCTGTGGGGGGAGGACCGTGCGGGCGGCCGCGCGCCAGGGTCTTTCGTTTGGATCATGCCGGGCTCGTGATCCGGCCCGATCCAGACGAAAGACCCTAGATGACCAGCGACAGCAGCAGGATGAAGGCCAGCGAGACCACGGAGATGATGGTCTCCATCACCGACCAGGTCTTCACCGTCTGGCCGACGTTCATGCCGAAGTACTCCTTCACCAGCCAGAACCCGGCGTCATTGACATGGCTGAAGAAGAGCGAGCCCGCGCCGACGGCGAGGACCAGCAGAGCGGCGTGGGACGTCGACATGTCGGCGGCCAGCGGGGCGACCAGACCGGCCGCCGAGATGGTGGCCACGGTCGCCGAGCCGGTGGCGAGCCGGATCGCGACGGCGATCAGCCAGCCCAGCAGCAGTGCCGGGATCGACCAGTCCTTGGAGAAGTCCAGGATCATCTGGCCCACGCCGGCGTCGATCAGGGTCTGCTTGAAACCGCCGCCCGCGCCCACGATCAGCAGCACACCGGCGATCGGGGCCAGGGACTTCTCGACGGTGGTGGAGAGCCGGCCCTTGGAGAAACCGGCCGCCCGGCCCAGCGTGAACATGCCGACTATGACGGCCGCGAGGAGAGCGATCAGCGGCGAGCCGATCACATCGGTGACCTTCTGCAGGCCCTGCTCCGGGTCGTCCACGACGATGTCGACCAGGGCCTTGATCAGCATCAGCACGACCGGCAGCAGAATGGTCGCCAGGGTGGCGCCGAAGCTGGGACGGCGGTCGAGATCCTCCGAGGGACGCTGCGGAATCATCTTCTCCGGAGCCTTGATGTCCACCCAGCGGGCCGCGTAGCGGGAGAAGACCGGCCCCGCGATGATCACGGTCGGGATCGCGACCAGCACACCCAGCGCCAGCGTGACGCCGAGGTTGGCGCCGAGGGCGTCGATCGCCACCAGCGGGCCGGGGTGCGGCGGGATCAGGCCGTGCATCACGGAGAGACCGGCCAGGGCCGGGATGCCGATCCGCATCAGGGAGAAGTTGCCGCGCTTCGCGACGAGCAGCACCACCGGGATCAGCAGCACGATGCCGACCTCGAAGAAGAGCGGCAGGCCGATGATCGAGGCGATCAGGACCATCGCCCACGGCATGGAGCGCCGGCTCGCCTTCGCGAGGATGGTGTCGACGATCTGGTCCGCGCCACCGGAGTCGGCAAGCAGCTTGCCGAGGATCGCGCCGAGCGCGATGAGCACACCGACACCCGCGACGGTCGAGCCGAGCCCGGCGGTGAAGCTGGCGATCGTCTTGGCCGGAGCGGCGCCGGCGAACGAGCCGAGCGCCAGCGAGCCGATGGTCAGCGCGAGGAACGCGTGCATCTTGAACCTGGTGATGAGCAGAACGATGACGGCGATGCCCGCCAGGACTGCGATGCCCAACTGCGCGTTGCCTGCCGAAGTGATCGGTTCGACGGCATCCGCTGCCAACATCTCGACGCTGAGACTGGTCACGGTGGTGATCCTTAGTTTCCGAGCCGGCGCAGCGCGGCGACGGCTCGCTGGGTGATTTCTTCGGGGGTGCCGGACACGTCGACCGAGACTCCGGCCTCGTCCTCCTGCAGCGGCTGCAGGGTGGCGAACTGCGAGTCGAGCAGCGCGGTGGGCATGAAGTGCCCCTTGCGCTCCGCCATGCGGTGCTCGATCAGGGCCCGGTCGCCGGTCAGATGGAGGAAGACCGCACCGGGTGCCTCGGCGCGCAGCCGGTCGCGGTAGGACCGCTTGAGCGCCGAGCTGCTCACCACTCCGCCGAGCCCCGCCCGGCTGTGCGCCCACCGGCCGATCGCATCGAGCCAGGGCCACCGGTCGGAGTCGTCCAGCGGGGTGCCGGCCGACATCTTGGCGATGTTCGCCGCGGGATGGAAGTCGTCGCCCTCTGCGTACGGAACGCCGAGTCCGGCGGCGAGCAGGGGGCCGATCGTGGTCTTGCCGGTCCCTGCTACGCCCATCACCACGACGACGTGGGGGGTGCTCATTGGTGGTGCCTCGCAGTCTTCTTCGATGTCTTCCTCGACATCGGTCCGTCGCGCTACTGAAACCCATACGTACGACTTATTCAAGATGCTGTGACATAAACGTCGTACTTTTTGTTCCTGAGGGGCGCCCCGTAGGCTGTGCTCATGACCACACAGGGCCCTGGGCTGCATACACATGTGCTGGACACCCTGGGTCTGGAGATCGCCGCCGGGGAGCACCCGCCGGGACAGGTCCTGCGCACCGATGAGCTGGCCCAGCGCTTCGACGTCTCGCGCACCGTCGTACGCGAGGTGATCCGCGTCCTGGAGTCCATGCACCTGGTCGAGTCCCGGCGCCGGGTCGGCGTCACCGTGCGGCCGACCGAGGCGTGGAACGTGTACGACCCCCAGGTCATCCGGTGGCGGCTGGCCGGCGCCGACCGCCCGCGCCAGCTGCGCTCCCTGACCGTGCTGCGGTCGGCGATCGAACCCGTCGCGGCCGGCCTCGCCGCCCGCAACGCCACCCCGGAACAGTGCGCGGCCCTCACCGAGTGCGCGCTCGGCATGGTAGCCACCTCGCGCGGCCAGCAGCTGGAGGGCTATCTGGAGCACGACATCGCGTTCCACCGGATCGTGCTCAACGCCTCCGGCAACGAGATGTTCGCGCGGCTCGGCGACGTCGTCGCCGAGGTCCTGGCGGGCCGCACCCACCACCAGGTGATGTTCGAGGACCCGGACCCGGCCGCGGTCACCCTCCACGTCCGGCTCGCCGAGGCGGTCCGCGAGGGCGACGCCGCGGCGGCGGAGCGGATCACGAAGGAGATCGCGGTGGGCGCCCTGCACGAACTGGACGTCCTCGCGCCCTGAGGCCGCGGACCGCGGACACGCGGCGGCCCCCGCGGAACGATCCCGCGGGGGCCGCCGATCCGGCCGGTCAGCCGCTGTGGCCGTGGTGGCCGCCGTGCCCGGCGCCGTGGTCGAACTTCACCGCCTCGGGCGGCATCACGACGAACGGCCGCATCATGCCCATGTCCTCGTGCTCCAGCAGATGGCAGTGGTACATGAACCGCCCGTACGCCCCGTCGAACCTCCCGAGCACCTTCACCAACTGCCCGGCAGGCACCCGGAAGACGTCCTTCCAGCCCCGCTCGTTCGGTGCCGTCGGGATCGTGGTGCCATGGTCGAACGCCACGGGGGATCGGGTTCCGCCGACCGCCGGGTCGAAGCCGTCGAGTTCGTACGCCTCCCGGCCCATCACCTGGAAGTCCGCCAGATGGATGTGCATCGGATGCGTCGGACCGCCCAGGTTGAGGAACGACCACTGCTCGTAGGCGCCTTCGCCCACCGTGAAGCCGAGGCCGTCGTTGAAGGTCCGCGAGATCCTGCGGTACGTGCGCACCGTGCCGTCCTCGCCCCGCACCTGGATGACGCCGTCCGCAGGCACCTGCACCCCGGCGGCGTCCTCGACCTCCGCCATCTCCCAGATCTCCGGGTGACCGCCGCCGCCGACCGTGCCCGGCACCGTCAGCACCACGAGCCGGTGCCCGTGCTCCAGCAGGCCGTGCTCGTACCGCCGGAACGAACCGGACAGCACCTCGGGCAGTTCGAAACCGTCCCGCTGCCCCGTCTCCCGTACCCGGAACTCCATCACCTGCGGGAACGGCACGTTCGCCGACAGGTCCGGCACCCCCGGCGCCAGTCTGCCGCGGTTGACCAGCCGGACCCGGCGCCCGGCCAGCGCCGAGAAGTCGATCAGCAGGTCCATCCGCTCGGCCGGGGCGATCGTCAGCTGCGGCAGCACCGCGTCGAAGTCGACCGGCACCGGGCGCGGCAACAGCCCGCCGTCGCTGCCGATCTGCCGGATCACGCCCGGCACCGGGTTGTTGTCCTCGTCGACCAGCACCAGATCGTAGATCCGGGCGTTGGAGGCGTTGACGAGCCGGAACCGGTACCAGGCGTCGTCCACGTCCAGATGCGGCCAGATGCGGCCGTTGACCGTGGTGTACGGGCCGAGGAACGGCAGCGACACCGGCTTCCCGGTCTCCGGATCGGCCTCGGTGATCATCGTCGTCTTGTGCAGCAGCCGCCCGTTGAGCCGGCCGTCCGCGTCGGTGTCCAGGTTGCGGTCGGCGAGGATCAGCGGCAACTCCCGGTCGCCGGACGGCAGACCGAGCGCGTCCTCCTCGTCGTCCCTGACCAGATAGGTGCCGACGAGCCCGGCGTACACATTCCACCGGGTGATGTTCATCGCGTGGTCGTGGTACCACCACTGCGTGGCCTGGTGGTCGTTCGGGTACTCCGACAGCTGCGCGTCGCCGAAGCCGACCGCGTTGTCCGCCCAGCCGTCGTTGCCGCCACCGGTCTGCGCGCCGTGCAGATGCGTCACCGTCCAGGCGGGCAGCGCGGCGACGTCCGCGTTCGGCTCGACACCGTCGCGTCCGGGGCGGTTGTGCGGTGCCGGTTCGTCCTGCTTGACCGGTCCGACCTCCACCGCCGTGACCGGGTACTCGCTGCCCCTGGGGATGCGGTTGGTCCAGGCGATCCTGATCCGCTGCCCGCGCCGCACCTCGATGGTCGGCCCCGGCACCGTGCCGTTGTACCCCCACATCAGCGTCGGCGGCAGCTGCGCGTGCAGCCGCACCCAGGTGGGTGACAGGGCGATCTCGGTCTCGCGGAGCACATCACCGCTCTGCGGGCGGAGCACCGGCGGGACGGGCAACGCGTCGGTGTACGGGACGAGTCCGCCGACCGGTGTCCCCGGCGCGGCTGCTCCGGGTCCGGGTCCCGGTCCGCCGGTCCGCCGACCGGTCCTCTCCGTGGTTCTGGTGGTCTCGGTCAAGGTACTTCCCCCATGATCCGTCATTCCACTGCTGCTGGACCACGCGACCCCTGCCCCCGCAGGTACTGATTCGGCGGCCCCTGTGCATCGAAGGACGGCCTGGAAACCACCGGAGTTCAGCAGGGTGCATCATCTGACCGAAAGCGGTACATCCCACCGGGTGGACGGCAGTCGTTTCCCGCCAATGCGGCGCGCCGCCGTGACACCCTCACGGGGCGTACGGTTGTTCGTGTTCGATCTTCGTAAAGAGACGGAAACAGGGAGACCACGGTATGTCGCAGCAGGTGCAAGGGGTCATCGCACCGGGGAAGAACGAGCCGGTACGGATCGAGACGATCGTGATCCCGGACCCGGGCCCCGGCGAGGCCGTGGTGAAGATCCAGGCGTGCGGCGTCTGCCACACCGACCTCCACTACAAGCAGGGCGGGATCAACGACGAGTTCCCCTTCCTGCTCGGTCATGAGGCCTCGGGCGTGGTGGAGTCCGTCGGCGAGGGCGTCACGGACATCGCCCCCGGCGACTTCGTCATCCTCAACTGGCGTGCCGTCTGCGGACAGTGCCGCGCCTGTCTGCGCGGCCGCCCCTGGTACTGCTTCGACACCCACAACGCGAAGCAGAGGATGACCCTGCTCGACGGCACGGAGCTGTCGCCGGCCCTCGGCATCGGCGCCTTCGCCGAGAAGACCCTGGTCGCCGCCGGTCAGTGCACCAAGGTCGACCCGGAGGTCTCCCCGGCCGTCGCCGGACTGCTCGGCTGCGGCGTGATGGCGGGCATCGGCGCCGCCATCAACACCGGACAGGTCGGCCGCGGCGACTCGGTCGCCGTGATCGGCTGCGGCGGCGTCGGCGACGC
Source organism: Streptomyces sp. NPDC002403 (assembly GCF_053593015.1). Classification (NCBI taxonomy): domain Bacteria; kingdom Bacillati; phylum Actinomycetota; class Actinomycetes; order Kitasatosporales; family Streptomycetaceae; genus Streptomyces; species Streptomyces sp. NPDC002403. The sequence goes on from NZ_JBSFBQ010000094.1 coordinate 16,167, forward strand.
GGCGATCGCCGGCGCCCGGCTGGCCGGCGCGGCGAAGATCATCGCCGTGGACATCGACGACCGCAAGCTGGAGACGGCGAAGACGATGGGCGCCACGCACACCGTCAACTCCCGCTCCACCGACCCGGTCGAGGCGATCCGCTCCCTCACCGGCGGCAACGGCGCGGATGTCGTCATCGAGGCGGTCGGCCGCCCCGAGACGTACAAGCAGGCCTTCTACGCCCGCGACCTCGCCGGCACCGTCGTCCTGGTCGGCGTCCCCACCCCGGAGATGCAGCTGGAACTGCCGCTCCTCGACGTCTTCGGGCGCGGCGGCTCGCTCAAGTCCTCCTGGTACGGCGACTGCCTGCCCTCGCGCGACTTCCCGATGCTCGTCGACCTGCACCAGCAGGGGCGGATCGACCTCGGCGCGTTCGTCACCGAGACCATCGGACTCGGCGACGTCGAGCAGGCCTTCGCCCGGATGCACGACGGCGACGTGCTGCGCTCGGTGGTGGTCCTCTGATGGCCGCCCGCATCGACCACCTCGTCACCTCCGGCACCTTCGCCCTCGACGGCGGGGAGTGGGACGTCGACAACAACGTCTGGATCGTCGGCGACGACACCGAGGCGATCGTCATCGACGCCGCCCATGACGCCACCGCCATCGAGGACGCGCTGAACGGCCGTACGCTGCGCGCCATCGTCTGCACGCACGCGCACAACGACCACATCGACGCGGCCCCCGCCCTGGCCGACGCGACCGGCGCGCCGATCCTGCTGCACCCCGACGACCTGCCGCTGTGGAAGCAGACCCACCCGGACCGGCTCCCGGACGGCGAACTGACCGACGGCCAGGAGCTGGAGATCGCCGGAACGACGCTCAAGGTCCTGCACACCCCCGGCCATGCCCCGGGCGCCGTCTGCCTGTACGCCCCCGGGCAGGCCACCGTCTTCACCGGGGACACGCTCTTCCAGGGCGGGCCCGGCGCCACCGGACGGTCCTTCTCCCACTTCCCGACCATCGTCGCGTCGATCAGGGACCGGCTGCTCGCGCTCCCGCCGGAGACCACCGTCCGTACCGGACACGGCGACTCCACCACCATCGGCGCGGAGGCCCCGCACCTGGACGAGTGGATCGCCCGCGGTCACTGAGGACCGCGGACGCTCACCGGTCCGGCCACGCGGAGAGCCGCAGCCCGCTCTCGAAGCGGCGCGGCTCACCCGTGACCGGATCGGTGAACTCCAGCACCCGGGCGAGGAGCTGGAGCGGGCGCGCGAAGTCGTCCGGCGCTCCTTCCGCCTCGACCAGCGGATAGACCGGATCGTGGACGAGCGGCAGCCCCAGGGCGTTCATATGGACCCGCAGCTGATGGGTCCGCCCGGTGGCGGGCAGCAACCGGTAGCGGCCGAGCCCCTCCCGGTGCTCCAGCAGCTCGATCCGGCTCTCGCTGTTCGGCTCGCCCGGCTCCTCACGGGCGGCGATCACCCCGCGCTCCTTCACGATCCGGCTGCGCACCGTACGCGGGAAGGCCGACGCGGGGTCGTACGGTGCCACCGCCTCGTACTCCTTGCGCACCAGACGGTCCCGGAACATCGTCTGGTACGCGCCCCGCTCCCCGGGTCGTACGACGAACAGGACGAGGCCCGCCGTCAGCCGGTCCAGCCGGTGCGCCGGCTGCAACCGGGGCAGCTCCAGCTCGCGGCGCAGCCGGGCCACCGCGGTCTCGGTGATGTGCCGGCCGCGCGGCGTCGTCGCCAGGAAGTGCGGCTTGTCGGCGACGACCAGATGCTCGTCGCGGTGGACCACACCGACCGGGAACGGCACCGGCTCCTCCGGCGCGAAATCCCGGTGGAACCAGATGTACCGGCCCGCTTCGTACCGCTCGTCGGCGGACACCGGCCCCCGCACGGAGACGAACCGGCCCTCGGCGAACATGGCGTCCACCCGCCGCGCGCCGATCGCCCCCGCGAACCGCACCAGCAGATGATCACGCACCGTCGGCCACGCCCCGTCCGGATCCTCGGGGAGCCGCAGCCGGACCGGGTCGATCCCGTCCCGCTGCGGCAGCGGCGCCGACGGGGGCTTCGCACGCCCCCTCACCGGGGAACGCCGACCAGTGCGGCGGTACTCATCGTGCCGGCTCCTCGCTCTCTCGCCCGGGCTGTCCGCAAAGTATCGCCGGTCGCCGGCCGGGCGCCGTCAGGAGCCCGGCAGCGTCACCTTCTCCGGACCGCAGCCGACGCGCTCGGCCTCGGCGGCCACATAGCCGGGCAGCAGCTCACGGGCGAGGCCGGCGGCCGAGTGCTCCGTGTGGTCCAGCTGCTCCACCACGAAGACCACCGGCCCGGTCTGGCACCTCGCCCGGTAGACCGCCCTGGTTCCGTCGATGGAGCCGGAGCCCTTGGAGCCCTTCACGGGAAGACCGGTCCTGAGCGTGCCCGAGGAGAAGACCTCGGACAGCGCCGGGTCCGTCACCGTCGTCAGCCGCACGGCGGGGTCGTAGGAGCCACCGGCCTCGCAGACCCGGGCGGGCCCGCCGTCGCCACCGACATGCGT
>NZ_JBSFBQ010000095.1:0-18572 GCF_053593015.1 Streptomyces sp. NPDC002403
ATGAGCCGGGGCCGGGCAGGCCCCGGCTCATGCCGCCCCCGCCCCGCACTACGCTCGCAGCCATGACCGCCGCCGTCACCGCCATGATCACCGCAGTAGTCGGAGTGCTCGGCACCCTCCTCGCCCCGGTGTTCACGCAACGGCTGGCCGTGCGCCAGCGCGCCGAGGAGGCCCGACTGGCGGACGAGCAGCGGAAGTTCGAGGAGCGGCGCGCCCAGTACACGGCCATGAACCGGGCCTCCCGGCAGTTCCACACCCTCCTCAAGGACGCCCTGCACCGCATCCGTGACGACGTCTACACGGAGCAGGAGCGCACCCAGCTCGAAGAGGCCCGCCTCGACCACCGCGACCGCTACGCCGAGGCGCAGATGATCGTCCCGGAACGGATACTGCAGGCCTCCCGCGACCTCAACCGGGTGCTCGCCGCCGGCGACGCCACCGTCAAACGCCTCGACCGGGGCGTCGCCCGCGAGGGCGAGGGCGTCGAACAGGCCCTGGAGGACCTGAAGGCGGCCGACCCCTGCCTCGACACGATGCGCGAGCTGATGCGCCGGGACCTGGGCGTCACGGACTGACCCCGGGGACGGACCGAACCCCGGGGGCCGTACCCGCGAAGCCCCGCCCGCCCCGTCAGAAGCCCCGCCCGCCCCGTCAGCAGGATCCGGACGGCCACAGCCGGTAGCGCGAGTCCAGCCGGTACTCCCCGGCCCGTTCCACCGTCAGCCGGGTCCACTCGCCGTCCTGCCGCAGACACCCGCCGCCGTCCGCCCGCAGCCACGGCGAGTACGCGATCCGTACCGTCACCGACCCGGCGGCGGGCATCCGTACCACCAGGGAGGCGTCGTCCCCGCGTACGACGGCGCCCGGCGCGGAGACCAGCGGTACCGCCCCGCGCACCCGGTAGATCCGCCAGCGCGCGTCCTGCCACACCGGCTCCAGCCAGTCGGCGCCGCGCCGGACGAGCGCCGTCTCCGCCTCGGCCGGCCCGTCCGGCCTGCCGTCGTGCAGCACGACGAGGCCCACGGCCCACCGGTCCAGCCAGGCCCGGTACGCCGCCGGGGTCGGCTTCCCCTCGTAGAACAGCCGCCCGCGTTCCACGTCGAGCTGCCGGTTCCAGCCGCGCGCCATGTTCACGTACGGCGCGAGCACCGCCGCCTCGCGGTGGTTGCGGGCCGGTACGACCTCCACCCGGGTCCGCTCGGCACCGAGCCGGCGCAGCTCGGCGACCACCGCACCGGTGTGCTCCGCCCAGGCGGGCACGGTGCTGGAGACGCGCAGATCGTCATCGGTCTTGTTGACCAGCCAGCCGCAGTTGTACGCCAGCATCCCGGCGAGCAGCACGGCCTGCACCCGCACCGCCGTGCCGCCCCGCGCCCACCCGGGGCCCTTCATCAGGACGGCCGACAGCGCCGCCAACAGCACGGGCGGACCGAACAGGCCCACCAGCCGTTCCACGTTCGTCCCGATGGGGGAGGGGATCAGGAAGGTCAGCACGACGCCGGCCGCGTACACCGGGCTCGCGAGACGGACCACCCGCCAGCCGCCCTCGCGCGGCGCCGCGAGCCACAGCACCGCGCAGACCGCCAACGGCATCCACAGCTTGCTCACCGCCATCGGCTGCTCACCCGTGAACGGGAACACCACCGTCGTCGCGGCCACCACCACGAACGGCGGCGCGGAGAGCACGGCCGCCCGCCGCCACTGCCGGTCCAGCCCGTACGCCGCGCCCGCCACCACCAGGAACAGCCCCGCCACCGGACTCGCCGCCGTCGCCAGCGCCGCGCATCCGGCCGCGCATCCGGCCGCGAGGCCCGTACCGCGCCGTACGTACAGCAGCGCGACCAGCCCGATCGCGACGCCCAGCGCGAAGGTGGTGCGGCCGGACGCGACATTGCACCAGAGCGTCAGCGAACCCAGCACCGCGACCGCGGCCGGCCACCGCACCCCGCCCCGTACACAGAGCCGCCCCAGCGCCCACGACCCGCTGAGCCCCGCCGCGACGGTCACCGCCCGCACCCCGAACGCCGCCATGAGCGGCGGCGTCAGCAGGCTGTAGTTGGCGGTGTGCATCCCGCCGTACCAGGAGAGGTTGTACGCGGACCCCGGATGCCGGGCGGCGAAGCCGGCCCAGGCGAACTGCGCCGCCAGGTCACCGCCGCCGGTGGCCAGCACCCACGCCCACAGCACGTACAGCGGCACGACGACGAGCACGGCGACACCCGGCACCCACCACCGCGCCGGACCCGGGTCGGCTCCGGTGGGGCCCCGCACGCCCCGACTGTCGCGTTCCCGGTCGCGCGTCCCGGTGCCCTCGGTGATCCACACCCGGCAAACCCTAGGGCCACCGGCACCGTGGTACAGCTGGCTACACCACGCATCCGGGGGACCGGCCCATCGTGGAGGCTGTCCCGCGCCAGCAGGATGGAGGCATCACCCGGCCATGCCACGGAGGAACCCCATGAAGGCACTGCTCTGGACCGTGCTCTGCGCGGCGATCGCCGCGAACGTCTCGCTCAACATGATGGAGGACAACGGGCTGCACATCGCGCTGAGCGTGGTCTCCGGAGCGGTCGTCCTCGCGTCCGGAACGGGGCTGTGGATGCTGCGCCGCGAGGCCCGGCCGTAGAGATCGGGCCCCGTTGCACGGGTCCACTTGAAAGAACCTCCGGAGCGACTGGGAGAATACATATGCCACAACGGTTCTGTACGTCGCTTCCGTGAGCCGCAGAGCGTGCGATGTCTGGGCGACGCCCTCAATGGGGAGGGGGGACCGCTGGCGCCCCCTGGGACGGGGGGCGTCTTCGCGCGCGATGCCCATCGACGGAAGGTCTTGAACCTGATGCAGGCCACCCCTGATTCCGTAACCCCGCACGCCACCGAGAGCCGCGTCATCGAGCCGCTGTACGCCGAGATCCTCCGGCGCAACCAGGGCGAGAAGGAATTCCACCAGGCGGTACGAGAGGTCCTCGAAACCCTCGGCCCGGTCCTCGCGAAGCGGCCCGAGTTCGTGGACGCAAGGATCATCGAGCGCGTCTGCGAGCCCGAGCGCCAGCTCATCTTCCGGGTGCCGTGGTCCGACGACTCCGGCGACATCCACGTGAACCGCGGCTTCCGCGTCGAGTTCAGCAGCTCGCTGGGACCGTACAAGGGCGGGCTCCGTTTCCACCCCTCGGTCAACCTCGGCATCGTGAAGTTCCTCGGCTTCGAGCAGATCTTCAAGAACGCGCTCACCGGCATGCCCATCGGCGGCGGCAAGGGCGGCGCGGACTTCGACCCCAAGGGCCGCTCGGACGCCGAGATCATGCGGTTCTGCCAGTCGTTCATGACCGAACTCCACCGCCACCTCGGCGAGTACACCGATGTCCCCGCCGGTGACATCGGCGTCGGCGGCCGGGAGATCGGCTACCTGTTCGGCCAGTACAAGCGGATCACCAACCGCTACGAGTCCGGCGTACTCACCGGAAAGGGCCTCGGCTGGGGCGGCGCCCAGGCACGCACCGAGGCGACCGGCTACGGCTGCGTCCTGTTCACCGCCGAGATGCTGCGCAGCCGGGGCGAGTCCCTCGACGGCCAGCGCATCGTCGTCTCGGGCTCGGGCAATGTCGCGATCTACGCGATCGAGAAGGCCCAGCAGCTCGGCGCGACCGTGGTGACCTGCTCCGACTCCAACGGCTACGTCGTGGACGAGAAGGGCATCGACCTCGCCCTCCTCAAGGAGATCAAGGAGGCCGGCCGGGGCCGTGTCTCCGATTACGCGGAACGCCGCGGCGAGCACGTCAAGTACGTCCCCGGCACCGGCGTCTGGAACGTCCCCTGCGACGTGGCCCTGCCCTGCGCCACCCAGAACGAACTCCACGAGGCCGACGCCGTGGCCCTGGTGCGCAACGGCGTGAAGGCGGTCGCCGAGGGCGCTAACATGCCCACCACACCGGAGGCCGTCCGCGTCCTCCAGGAGGCGGGCGTCGCCTTCGCACCCGGCAAGGCGGCCAACGCGGGCGGCGTGGCCACCAGCGCGCTGGAGATGCAGCAGAACGCCTCCCGCGACTCCTGGACCTTCTCCCACACCGAGGAGCGCCTCGCGGAGATCATGCGCCACATCCACGACTCCTGCCACACCACCGCGGAGCGCTACGGCAGCCCCGGCAACTACGTGGTCGGCGCGAACATCGCCGGCTTCGAGCTGGTCGCGGACGCGATGCTGGCACAGGGCCTGATCTGACCCGGCACGCTTGACGCCACCGTGGCCCGGCCGCTCGGACGAACTCCAGCGGCCGGGCCACGGTCATACGGGCAGGCAACGAAGTCGACCGGGGTCCACCCGGCCACGTCAGCCGGACGCGACCGGACCGCGTCGCCGGAAGGTCTCCGCCAGCCCCGTGTTCACGACCACCACCACCCCGAAGACCACCGCCGCCCCCGAATGCCCCACCGCGTGCACCGCGTACACACCGCACCCGAGCACCACCGCCTTGACCAGCAGAACCCCCACGAGCGGCGGCCGGAAGCGGGCCCGGGGCGCGGCGAACATCCCCCACACCACGGCGGCGACCACAGGCGCCCCGACCCCCAGCAGCACCCGGGAGACCACACCGCCCCCCGTGACCGACCCCCACCAGGCCAGGGCTCCCAGCGCCGCCAACTCGACGACGAACGCAAGCAGTTCATTGGCCATGAACCAGGCCGGACCCGTCGGGGCGGCGGGGGCGGCGGGAGCGCTGCGGCCTTCGCCGGTCATCGGTACCTCCAGCATGGTGGCCGAGGTCACGACGGCCGTCTCTTCTCCTAGCAGGGCAAATTGTGCCAGCAGAGTCGACGGGTTGTGCCTGCCCGGACCGATGCTCCCGAGGCGGTTGCCACGGGGGCAAGCACCGATCGTTCCAAGAACGGGAAACCCCCTCGGGTTCCCCATCTGACCCGGGCCGATCCGCGAACGTCCTCCGCCTGCACGGCGGCGGAGCCCATGCGGCTCCGAAGCGGGGCACGCTCACGAGACATCACGGGCGTGGCGAGCCTGACTCGAACGCGCGCAGTGATCTGTGCGCCGGACCGCCCGCAGGTCTCTCGGCAGGGGGCCGGGGACCGGAAGGGGCCGGGGACCGGAAGGGGGTCGGGGACCAGAAGGGGAGCGACAGCTGTCACTTCGGTCCCCGACCCTGCTCAGCCATCCGGAACGCGGATCCGGCCGGTCGCGGCCGGTGCTACGCCCAGGCGATGAAGTCGACCGTGTCGTTCGTCTCCCGGGGCTCCTGGAGGGACTGGTGCGGGTACAGCGGACGGAACTGGTCCTTGTCCCTGTCGATGAGAATGGTGAGGTGGCTGGTGTTGTTTACCCAGGAGGAGACTTCGTTGGCCGCGGTGGGTCCGTTGACGCCACCGCTCATGGGCAGCTCGCGCAGGTCGACGTCGTAGCCGGCGCCGACGCCGTAGGCCGGACCCCGGTTGTTGTAGTCGCGGTACAGACACAGGGTGGCCGGCGGGCACGGCTCGCCGTCCTTGAGCTTGATCACACCGGGCGGCAGGTGGCTGGGGGCGGCGTCGGCCGTGCCGGTGCCGGGGAGCAGGGCGATGGCCGCAGCCGCGGCTGCCGTGGCGGCCACGCGGGCCAGTCTGCCGGGGCGCTGGAACCTGGTCGTCATCTCTTCGTCTCTCCAAAGGGCTGACCGAGAACCGTGGATTCCACGGTGGGGAGGGGGGTCTCCACCCCGAAGAGAAGTTACTGTCTGTATCGGTAATGTGACTGTATGTGGTTGTGATGGCGCGTCGGTCACCCTCGATCGGACCATCGTTCTTCCGGCGGGCGCATCATGCGAAGAGGGTGCGGTACGGTGACGACGTCATCACGCTCTGTGTGTTCGCATGCACATGGGGCGGCCCCCGGCGGTGCACCAACACCATTCCGAGGGCCTACACCACCAGTGGAATCCAGAGGCCACCGGAAATGTTGCGTCATGCTATCGCGCCCTCTGCGCGCTATACGAAGGCATCGAACGATGTCATCCGCCACCCGCGTCTGAACAGCGACGCGAAGATCCTGCTCCTGTACGTACAGGGCCTCCCCGACGGTGCCACCTTCAAGCCCTTGGGCGAACTGGCCCAGAAGCTGGGCATCAAGGGCCGCGCGTACCAGAAGGCGAAGCGGCTGCTGGTCGAGAACGGCTACGTACACGAGTGGCGCAGCCAGGCCGACGGCGGCCGCTGGGTCACCGAGCAACTCGTCACGAACAGCGCCCTGTCGAGCGAGCAGGCGGCCCACGTACGAGGAACCGCACCGGCCGCCTCGCCCGTCGCGGTGCCACCGAGCAGGCACTTACCGACGGTCGGTGTACCGAGCGCCCGGACGGCCGGTGGCTATGAACCGGTAGAAGACCACAGTGATGAAACCACTCCCCACCCACCCTCCGAACCCGCTGACCCCTGCGAACCGGACCACCCGGCCCCAACAACGGCGGACCCCGCCCTGCTGGCGCGCGCCGAACGCGTCCTGCTCTCCCTGCGCCACTCCCGCCGCGAACTGCACCTGGGCGTACGCGAGGCCGCCAGGCTGGCCGTCGATGCGGTCAAGTGGCTGGAGCGCGGCCTGAGCGAGTCCGACCTGCGCCAGGCCCTGCTCGCCGAACGCCCGGGAGAGGGCGTGCGCTCGGCCGTCGGCTTCCTCCGCTACCGCCTGGCCCAGAAACTCCCCGAACCCCGGACGTCCCCCGAGTCCTATGACCCCACACGTCCCCGCGAACTGATCGAATGCCAGGGCCCGGGCGAGGCACACACCTTCCGCCCCCTGCTGGACGAGACGGAATGCACCCGGTGCCGTCTGATCGCAGCGAACGCCATGTACGCCGCACCCCCCACCCCGGAGCCCGATCCCCTGCCGTGGCGAGAACGCTTCGCAAGGATCAACACCACACCGGCGACAGCGCTACCGGGCGAGGCCTGACGGCTGCCGCGCCTTCTCCAGGTAGTACGTGCTGCGGCTGTCGGGGTCACTGAAGAAGACCTGCAAGGACACGTGCCGACCGTCGCTCCGGCCCATGGGCCGGTCGGTCAGCTCCCGCGTACCGGTGCCGGACATCCGCCCCGGATTGTCGAAGTCGAATTCCTGCCCGTCGAGTGCACCTCGGCTCAGTCGCGCACAACCACGGCGAACGACGTTCGGATACGACGAAAGCTCTTGTGTCCGCTGAGCCCGGTGTGGCCCATGCACTCCACATCGACGCTCGCCGAGTCCGTCGAAGGCGCCGCGGCCCAGCTGCACCAGAGGCATTCGGCTTCGAACGTGGTGTCCGTATCCGGGTGCTCGGTGATGCGATGCAGAACGTAGCGGTACGCGGTGCGCACCCGGAAGGCCGTCACGGGTGCTCATCCTGGTGTCGCCGCAGTTCAACATTGCAGTCGGTGACCGTTGACCAGTCACTCGATCCGGCAGCCCTCTTGCGTTCTCGTACGAGCGCTCCGCACACATCGCACCCAGCCTTGGGTTGGGGCGCAGCTGGAGGGGTCACCGTGTGCACTGGCGCGGCCATCGTCGTCCTGGGTTCACTCACGAAGGAGACGCTAGGCAAGCCCTGTTGGCGGAGCGACTCGATATTCTCGAATATTCTCGCGTCGGCTCCAGTCATGCATCGACATTGCCGGACGGCAGCGGAGACCCTTCAGCCGGGAGAGATTCCGAACGGGAGGCAGGTCGGCATGGCACGCAGACTGCGGTTCAACGGCACGGGCAGCGGCGGCACGGGATGCCCTTCGCTCCACGAGGATCTCGACAGCCGCGAAGTCATCGTTCATGGACCACCACTCAGCGATCCCGAGGACGTGGCCCAGCTGCAGCACCTGTCGGACGGTGAAGTGGCCGTCGTCGTACCGAGGGAACTCCTGGTCGACTATGCGCCGAGGGACGCCACCCGGGTAGCGAGAATCATTGACCTGGACGAGTTCGAGAACCTGTTCAGGACGTTCAAGCACACGGCATGGCGACTGGAGACCCGGCGGCGCTACGCAAGCGACGAAGGCGCCGACACCTACCGGCAGTTCACCGAGACCGGTACCGCAGATTGGGACTTCGAAGATCCGTACTGCGCCATGATCCGAGCCCAGACGGCGCAGGGCAAACGGGTCGAACGAGTCCGCATCGTCGACGCCCCGCCGACCCCCGGTCAGCTCTACCTCCTCGACAACGCCAAGCGAAACACCCTCCTCGGCGAGGACATCAGAAATATGCGGAGGAATGAAGCGGCACGGTTCGGCCTGCCGGAGGAGGACTTCTGGATCTTCGACTCGCGACTCGTGGCGCGGCTGAACTTCGGACCCGACGATCAGCTCATGGATGTCGAACTCATCACCGAGCCGGCAGAAGTGGTGCGCTGCTCCCTGGCCCGCGACGCAGCATGGCATCACGCGGTCCCGCATGAGATCTTCGCGACCGACATCGATCGGCTCGACTGAAAGCTGCGCTGAACCGGTGAGTACGGACTACCAACAGGCACGGGCGGCCCTGGGCACCAGGCTCCGGGAGCTGCGCACCACGTGCCCAGGTGGGCGGCTCACCGGTGCAGAACTGGCTGCGCGCCTGGGATGGACCCAGTCCAAGATCAGCAAGCTGGAGAACGGCCGTCAGACCGCGTCCCCCGAGGACCTGCGGCTGTGGGCCGTTGCCACCGGCCATCCGGAGGTGTGCGAGGAACTGAAAGCCCGCCTACGTGGATTCGAGTCACACGTACGCTCATGGCGACGGCAGCTCGCTTCCGGCCACCGCCCGGTGCAGGACACCTGGAACGAACTGGTTGCCGGTGCCACGACCATCCACGAGTGGGAACCGGCCATGGTGTCGGGCATGCTCCAGACAGCCGACTACGCGCGCCATGTCTTCCTCAGGTACGCGGAGCTTCAGAACTCGGCCCGAGACACGGAAGCAGCCGTCCGGTCCCGAATGAAGCGGCAGGAGTGGCTGTACCGCCCGGGCAAACGACTCCACGTCCTCATCTGGGAAGCCGCACTGCACACCTTGATCTGCCCTCCCCACGTACTCGCCGCCCAGCTGGACCGCCTGGCAGGAGTCATCGGCATGGACACCGTCCACCTCGGGATCGTCCCCCTCCACGCGCCGGTGAAGGTCCCTCCGGCCAACGGCTTCTGGTGCTTCGACGGCCGCCTCGTGGTCACCGAGGACTGGCACGCGGAGCTGTGGTTGGACGACGCCGATTCCGTCACCACGTACCAGCGGGTGTGGCAGACACTGAGCGAATCCGCCGTGTTCGGAGCCGAGGCCCAACACGTGATCGCCCAGGCACGTCGGAGCATCGACGGTCGCTGACGTGCCTCGTGGCTACGCGTGCTCTGTGAGGACCCTGCACTCGGAATTTCGCAAGCTCCGTACGAACTCGGCCCAGGCGCCTCGCTGCACCATCAGCCGAGCCTCCCGGGGCCGCTTCGAGTCACGCACACCGATGACCGACGCCAGGTCTGCGACCTCGACACACTCTGTGCCGCTTCCGCCGCTGTACGACGACTTGAACCAGCGTGCTTGTCCCTGATCCATCAAAGCTCCCCACAGACTCGATTCAGGAGCGCGGCAGACAGATCGATATCCAACGCCTGCGCACGCAGGTACTCGAACGCCAATTTATAGCGCGCAAGTTCCTGCGGCTTCTCCATGAAGAGGCCACCGCCGATGATGTCCACGTACACGACGTCAAGTTCGGGTGCGGGGCCACCAAGGACGACGAAGCTGCCGACCGCTGCTGCGTGAGCACCTGCTTCGAACGGCAGTATCTGCACAGTGATGTGCGGCTGGGTGGCGAGTTCGCACAGATGCTTCAGCTGCTCCCGCATGACCTCGCGGCCACCCACGATGCGCCGGATGACTGCTTCATCAATTACTGCCCAGATGTGCGGTGGCTCGGCCCGAGCGAGGAGTTCTTGCCGCCTCATGCGGATGTCCACCATGTGGCGGATCTCCTGGTCAGTGCATCGCCTCTCCGAGGCGCGATGCACCGCTTCTGCGTACTGGCGTGTCTGAAGCAGGCCGGGCACGTACATGCAGGCGTAGTGGTCCTCGCTGATCACCTCGTCTTCGAGCGTCAGCATGAGGTTCATCGACTCGGGAATCGGGTCGGCCAACGAGCGCCACCAGCCCTGAATTTTGGCTCCCTTGGCCAGCTCGACCAGCGATGCACGCTCCTGGTCGGAAGCACCATACTCGCGGCACAGGGCGTCGACGGCTGGCCACTTGACCGTGCCTTCCTTCTTCTCGTAACGGCTCAAGGTTGCCTTGGAGATGCCAACCCGAGCTCCGGCCTCTTCCAGCGTGAGGCCTCTGTGTTCGCGCAGGCGGCGCAGGTCTGCGCCGAGTTGGCGTCTACGGGTGGTCGGTCCGACTGGCATGGCTGTGGCCCCTCGCGTTGATCCTCATGAGCGTGCATCGTGTGGAGCGCATTGAGCAAGGCAGCGCACTTCGGGGGCGTGCGTTGAGTGGTGTGCTCCCACCGAGGCTAGATGAGAGTTCCATTTTGAGAGTTTCACTGTCACGGTATGAGAGGCGATGGGCGCATACGGTGACCATCTCGTAGTGCAGGGGTGATTGGCATGGGCGAGTGTCGTTTTGAGATGGACAGAAAGGCATGGGACCTGGCGTTCCTGGCCGAGGCTGAAGAGCTCGCCGGCCTGCGGCGAGTGATGCGATTGCACCTAGAGCTCTGGGGTTTGCCGGGGGTTGTCCATGCGGCGCAGATCTGCGTTACGGAACTGGTCGCAAACGTGGTTACGCACGTGGGCCCAGGTACGCCGTGTTGTCTGGCCGTCTCTATGAATGACGACCGCCTTCGCGTCGAAGTGAGCGACCCTGATCTGCAAGGAATTCCAACACTCGTTGCGGCAGCGGAGGGGAGTGAGGCGGGGAGGGGGATGGCTCTCGTGGACGCCGTGGCGGATCGCTGGGGCGTCATCCTTCGGGGTGACTCAAAAGTCACTTGGTGTGAGTTGCCCACTGGCCTTCGGTCATCAAGTGATCACGTTGACAGCCCGCAAGTTGCCAAGGCCGAAGCCTTGTTGAATCTCTGCGGGCTCGGGAGCATCCGAGTGAGTGCCCGTCGTCACCGGCTGAGCTTGGCCTTGGGGAGGGAGTTGGCAATCGACCTAATTGTCGACCTTCTCCATTGGCTCCGCGCCCATGGCTGCGATCCGGACGACGCCCTCGACTGCGCGCAAACGCACTTCGAGGCCGCGGTGGTTGACCTGGCGTAAAGCGCTCTGCGTCCGTGTGGCCTGTCGCAAACGGTGGGGAGGGGCGCGAAGCTACTCGTGTCCCTTCACGAGGGTGCTGAGGCTCATCCCAGTGAGTAGCTCAAGTCGATGGCTGACGTCTCCCTCTGGCTGCGCGCGCGGCGAGGGGCCCTCCGCGGTCTCGTAACGACTCAACTAGTGGTTGCTTTCAAGACAAGTGACAAGTGGATCAGGCCACTCGGCCTCGCGATGGGGCAAGAGTGATTGAAATTGATCAAATGCTCGGAAGCATGTTCGCATGGCTGCGTACAGAGCGTTCTTCGGACATGTGGATCAGTTTCCTCCGGGCGTCCATTTTGAATCCCGGCAGGCTGTCAAGGATGCCAAGCTTCACAAGGAGCGCGAGGCGGGAATCTCGTGGGGGCTTGACGCCGGCGGGGAGAGGGCCGCTGATGCGATCGTGCTAAATCAGGGCTATGAAGACGATCTTGACAATTGGGATGAGGTCATCTACACAGGCGCTGGTGGCCGGGATCGGAACACTGGTCGGCAGATCGAGGATCAGACCTGGGAGAACCGGGGGAACGCGGGTCTTCGGAGGAGTCGGATATCGGCTCACCCCATACGGGTCATCCGAGGCAGTGAGGGGGAGCGAGACTACTCTCCTGCGAGCGGGTACCGATATGACGGTCTCTACGAGGTTGCCGAGGAGTGGACCGAAGTCGGCAAGGCAGGCTTTCGGATCTGTCGGTTCAGACTGCGTCGCCTCCCAGCTGAAGCGCAGGAACTTACGCCCATTGAGCAGCAGCTCCGAGATGTCCTCGACCAACAAGACGAAGGTGCGGCTGGCCAGAACAGCGCTGACGAGCCTGAGACGGCTACGCGGCGCCGGACGACCACGGTCGAACGCATCGTCCGAGACACGGCTGTTGTTCGCCGGGTCAAGCGGTGGCATGAGTACACATGCCAGATCTGTGGCCTGGCGCTGACAGTTGGGGCCGAGGGCAAGAGCTACGCCGAGGGAGCGCACATACAAGCACTTGGCGGCTCGGCCGGGGGGCCTGATGTCGAGGGGAACGTCTTGTGTCTATGCCCTAACTGCCACGTGCGACTCGACCGTGGCGCCCTCTACCTGACCGATGATCTCCATGTTGTGGATCGCTATGCAGAAGGCCTGACCCCGCGTTCGATTCCGTTGAGGACGGTGGAACGGCACCACATTAGGAAGCGATTCCTGCGAGCGCATCGCCGCTTCTGGCGCATAGGCGAACCGGATCGCTAACCCGCGGCGATCGCTGAGTAGGTCCACACGTCAGCTGGCATCTCGTGACGGAGGTCCCAGACGATCCCCATGGGCTTGCTGCCCTTGTGTTCGACGTACTCGGCAGGGCCAAGGAGCATCCACGGCTGAGGCCCGCCGATGTCCGTCTTCTTGTATCGGCGGACGAAGAGGAGGACGTGGGTGCCTCCTTCCTTGTGGTTCTGGTAGCGGATGCCGGTGGGGGACGTCTCTGAGGTCTGGTTCTGGGACTCCCAGTGGAACAGGTGCTCGTTCCGGGCGTAGTCCTTGTAGCGAGTCTCCGGTGAGAAGTCCTTCTCGTCCTTTTCGAGGGTGATGAGCAGTGCATCGGTCTGGATGTTCTCGCACCACTTCACGCCCTCGCGGAAGTGCCCCGGCATGAAGCCCCCCAGGTAGGACTGTCCGAGGGCGGGGAGGATCTCTTCGCGGCTATACGAGGAGTGGACCGACAGCGCTAGGCTCGCATGCTCGCCGAGCAGCGGGACGGGTACGTGGTCAGCCTGGTCGAGAACGTGAGCGAGGACCTGTCGGAGTTCGTCGCGGAAGGCGTGTTGCGGGCGGAGAGTGTCGAAGCCCTCCTGGTAGCTGTTGAAGCTGCCGCCCAGTGGCCACAGCGAGAAGAAGAACATCCGGGCGAAGGCCTGCTCTTGCTCGCTGAGATCGCTGTACACGGGTGCATCATCGGTGAGCAGCTTGCTGTACGCGGCGACTCGAAGCGGGTCATCAACGTGGAGGAAAGCTGAGACGCGCTTCAGCAGTGAGGCTTCACCGTCTGGCCCGGATGCGGGGAGAAGCTTGGCCCGGCGGAGTAGACCCGTCCATGAGTTTCCGTTGCCCCGGTACAACTCCTTGAGCTCGCGACGGCTCTCCCGGAGGTAGCTGGCGAGTCGCGGCTCGGCGTAGTCGGCAACCTCGCGGGCAAGTTGTGTGACGTTGACGCTGATCTGGCTGCGGATGTTGTCAATGATCAGTTCCTTGGCCTTTGACTCAAGGATGATCTGGCAACCAGAAGGCAACTGCGGGAAGTCATGCTCGATGTTGGAGAGCAGACGATTACGGGTGAGGTTGGTCAGCGCGCGGAACTGCTCCTCGAAGCGGAACTCCTTGCGGTGCTGGCCAATGAAGTCCAGGACCGTGAGGACTGCCTTGTCCTCAGTCCGCCGCAGGCCCCGCCCCAACTGCTGCAGAAATACAGTGGCGCTGGAGGTGGGACGCAGAAGGAGCAGGGTGTCGACGTCAGGGATGTCGAGGCCCTCGTTGAACAGGTCGACAGAGAAGATGACTTGGAGCGTTCCTGCCTTGAGCCTGTCCAGGGATTCCTTGCGCTCATGGCGTGGGGTCTCGCCTGACAGGGCCACCGCGTTGAGGCCGGCTCGGCGGAAGAAGTCGGCCATGAAGGCTGCATGCGCGACTGACACACAGAAGCCCAAGGCACGCATCGAGCCGGGGTCAGCAACCTTGTCCCTCACGGCCTGCACGACGAGCCTGGCTCGTGCGTCATTGCCAGTGAAGAGATTGCTGAGGTCCGTGGCGTCGTACGATCCCCGCTTCCAGGCGATAGCGCTCATGTCGGTGTTGTCGGTGACGCCGAAGTAGTGGAAGGGGCTGAGGAGGTCGTTCTCCAGCGCTTCCCAAAGGCGCATCTCTGCGGCGATCCGGCCGTCAAAGAACTCATCCTGGATGTTCAGGCCATCCATGCGTTCCGGGGTTGCCGTCAGCCCAAGAAGCTCCCGAGGCTCGAAGTGATCCAGGATCCTCCGGTACGTCGGGGAGGTGCCGTGATGGAACTCGTCGATCACGATGACATCGAAGTGATCTGGGGCGAGGCTCTCCAGCGCACGCGAGTGGAGTGATTGGACGCTACCGAAGACGTGTGTCCAGTTATCTGGGATCTCCCCACCGACCAGGAGCTCGCCGAAGTTCGCGTCCACCAGAACGTTCTGGTAGACGCGCAGAGACTGTTCCAGGATCTCCTTGCGGTGAGCGACGAAGAGCAGGCGCGGATCACGGCCCAGCGTCCGCCGCAGGCGCTTGAAGTCCAGTGCCGCCATCACGGTCTTGCCGGTGCCCGTAGCCGCAACAAGGAGATTGCGGTGCCTGTCGTGGACGATGCGTTCCACTTCGAGGCGTTCCAGCATGTCGCGTTGGTGGGGGTATGGGCGGACTTCGAGTCCAGAGAGTGTGATGGCGGGCCCTTCGCTCCGGTGTGAGCCACCGGCCTGAGAGAGGGCTTCATCGAGTCGTGCAGCGTCACTGTCAGGGTCGTACGGCTCGAAGGAGCGCTCGCTCCAGTACGCATCAAATGTGGCCTCGAACTTACGGATGACCGGAGGCGTAGCAACTGACGAAAGTCGCACGTTCCATTCGAGCCCGTCGAGCAATGCAGCCTTGGACAGGTTCGAACTGCCCACGTACGCCGTATCGAAGCCACTGCTGCGACGGAAAAGCCATGCCTTGGCGTGCAGGCGAGTCGAGCGGAGCTCGTAGTTGACCTTCACTTCAGCGCCGAATTCACGGACCAGACGGTCCAACGCGCGGCGCTCGGTTGCACCGATGTAGGTGGTTGTGAGCACGCGGATAGGGACGCCTCGATCGCGCGCGGAGGCGAGCGACTGCTCAAGGACTCGCAGTCCATGCCACTTCACAAAGGCGCAGAGAAGGTCGATGCGGTCTGCCGTAGCCAACTCGGCTCGAAGCTCAAAGCCCAGGCTCGGGTCTTCGGGGGAATTGGTGATCAGCGCTGTCTCAGAGAGCGGCGTTGCCGGGCGAATCGCGTAGACACCGGGAACCTCTGGCTCTGCGACCGCAAGTAGCTGTCGCGGCCCTTCGATGACGAGGTCAATCCACTCGGTCGAGCCTTCGATGGTGCTGAGCGAATCCAGGATGTGGTTCGCGGCAACCACCTGCTCCGCAGGTGAGAGGCCCTGGAGGACTCGTCGCACGACGCCGGCAATGTGGCGAGTCAGCACGGTTGGTACAGATTCAGCGCCCACCACTTCGTCGATGGAGCGCCAGCCCGCGGAGTCGAACTGCTTCATGCGATCTTCGAGGCGTTGGGTGATTAGCGTCTCGTACAGCCCAGCGATCGGAGCCGTGTTGCCTGCCACTTCGTTGGGCATGACGCAATCCCCTCACCTTGCCAGCTACGCATGCAGTTGTATCAAGTGGGACTGACAAACCACCGGTCGCATTCGCCCCCGCCTGAGGACGATGGCTACCGGGCCCCGTACTCGGGACCTGTACGCAGGTCCCGTGCGTACCCCAAGCCCGGCCGCCCGCTCAGCTGGACCTCTTCTCCCGTCGGGACGAAGCCCGTGCGGGTCAGGACCGTGCGGGAGGGCGTGTTGTCGAGGGCGGCTGCCGCGCGGAGGGTGGTCAGGGCGTATTCGGTGGCTGCCAGGGCGCAGAGGTGGAGGACGGTGGCCGTGGCCAGGCCTCGGCGGGCGGCCTTCTCGGCCATGCGGAAGCCCAGATCGGCGGAGCCGTCCTCGACATCCACCAGGTTGAAGCGGCCCAGGATCTCGCCGTCGGTGTCGACCAGGACGTGGAAGTGGCAGATTCCGGCGGCCTGTTCGGTGAGCAGGGCGGAGAGGCGGGCGTCGAAGTCGGTGAAGTAGGCGTCGCCCCGGTCCGGTACGGACGCGGCGAAGAACGCGCGGTTCTCCTGCTCGAACGTGAGCAGGGCAGATGCGTGGTCGGGGCGTAGGCGCTGGAGTTCGGGCATGGCAGAACCCTACGGATTTCGGGTCGCTCGGTGGATTTCTTTTATCTGTGCGGCTCCGGAGACGGGTGCTCCTGTGGATTCCGGGAGCAGATGCCCGGCCGCCCTCCCGGGCAGCGGACGCTGCCCGATCGGGCAGGGCCCTCGTGCCGTAGGTGCCGGTGGTCCCTGCCCCGGGCGCGGTGCGCCTGTTCTGCGTACCGCGTGGGTGCTGCGCACACCCTGGGACGGCGACAGGGCACAGGTGCGGCCGGGAGGGCGGATGAGGGAGGTTCCGGAGAAGGACCCCGCCTCCGCTGCCGGCCGTGGGGGTGCACCCCAGCGGGAGGACGTGACAGTCACGCCCGAAGTGTCTCGTTCGCAGGCACCCCCGCCCCGTCGGCCGTCCGGGGGGCGCCCCGTCCCGGACCCGCGTGGTCTTCAGCGTCTGCAGCGTGCGGCGGGGAACGCGGCCGTGTCGCGGCTGGTCGCGCAGCGGTATACGGCGCCGGTGAAGCCGGCTCCGGCCCAGGCGTCCGGTTTCCGCAAGGTCAAGGCGGATGTGGCGGCGAAGAAGGTCCGCCTGTCCCATCACGCTCCCGCTGCCGCCGAGTCGAAGTCGGCGCAGGACGCGGCGGTGGCGCCGCCGGACGACAAGGAGGCGCAGGGCAAGGCGGCGAACGCGGAGAAGATGAACGCCGCCAAGCCCGGTGAGTTCAACAAGCAGGCGTTCATCGACGCGGTGAACAAGGCGATCGACGCCCAGGCCCCGAAGAATCTCGACGACGCCGACAAGTTCTCCAAGTCCGGTAAGGCGGACAGGATCAAGGGTGAGGTCGACGGGAAGGTCAAGGACGGGAAGGAGTCCTCGGCCAAGGACATCGACACGGCGACGAAGGCCCCGCCCGATACGTCGGCGGCCAAGGACAAGCCCGTCACGCCGATGACCTCGGATCAGGCGCCGGGCAATCCCGGTGCTCCGTCCGCGGTGGATGCCGTGCCCGCTCAACAGCCGGCCTCCGTGACGGACTTCTCCGAGGGGCCGGCGGCCAACGACAAGGCGATGGCGGACGCGGAGGTCACCGAGGACCAGCTCGCCAAGGGCAACGAGCCCGAGTTCGACCAGGCGCTCTCGGCGAAGAAGACCGCCGAGACCGATTCTGCGAAGGCTCCCGCCAAGGGCAGGGCGGCCGAGGCCCAGCAGCTGAGTACTGCGAAGGCGGGGGCGGCGGCCTCCGGGGCGCAGGCGATGAACGCGCTGACCGCGACCCGGGCTTCGGCGGGCAAGCAGGTCGACGGCGGCAAGGGCGAGACGAAGTCGAAGGACGAGAAGAAGCGCGCCGAGGTGACGGCGAAGCTCCAGAAGGTCTACGACGGGACGAAGAAGGACGTCGAGGAGACCTTGTCCGGGCTGGACAAGAAGGTCGACGACAAGTTCACCTCGGGCGAGAAGGCGGCCCGGGACGCGTTCACCGCCGACCACAAGCGTCGGATGAAGGCGTACAAGGACAAGCGGTATTCGGGGTGGACGGGCAAGGCCCGCTGGGTCAAGGACAAGTTCGCGGGCCTGCCCAAGGAGGCCAACAACCTCTACCAGGAGGCCCGCAAGCTCTACGTCTCCCGGATGCAGGGCGTCATCTCGTCCGTGGCCGACATCATCGGCGCCGAGCTCGGCAGGGCGAAGGCCCGTATCGCCAAGGGGCGGTCGGAGCTGAAGGCCGAGGTCGACAAACTCCCCGCGGACCTGCGCGAGTTCGGTGAGGACGCGGCGAAGGACTTCGCGGGAAAGTTCGACGACCTCGAAGCCACGGTGAACGAGAAGTCCGAACAGCTCGTCCAGGACCTGGCCACGAAGTACACCGCCGCGCTGAACAAGGTCGACGAGGAGATCAAGAAACTCCAGGAAGCCAACAAGGGGCTGATCGACAAGGCGAAGGACGCAATCGTCGGCGTCATCAAGACGATCAACGAGCTGAAGAACCTCCTGCTCGGCATCCTCGCCAAGGCCGCCTCCGCGATCATGAAGATCATCAAGGACCCCATCGGGTTCCTGGGCAACTTCGTCAGGGCGGTCGGCGCCGGCCTCAACCTCTTCATCACCAACGTCGCCGAACACCTCAAGACAGGTGTCGTGTCCTGGCTGCTGGGCACCGCGGTCAAAGCGGGCCTCGAACTCCCGCAGAAGTTCGACCTCAAGGGCATCATCCAGCTCATCGGCTCCCTCCTCGGCCTGACCTGGGCCAACATCCGCGCCCGCATCACCCGTAAGGGCATCCCCGACCAGGCCATGACCGCCGTCGAGTCCTCCGTCCCCGTCGCGAAGAAACTCGCCACCGAGGGCCCCGCCGGAGCCGTCAAGGA
>NZ_JBSFBQ010000096.1:0-17439 GCF_053593015.1 Streptomyces sp. NPDC002403
GCGTGGGCGTGGCCCTGGCTGCCGTAGCCGATGACCGCGACCTTGCGGCCCTGGATGATGGACAGGTCGGCATCGTCGTCGTAGAACAGCTCGGCGGGCATGGTGGTTCTCCTTGATTCCTGGGACGTGAGAGTGTGCGGACGGGAATGCGGAAAGCTGTGTTCCGTGCGGGACGTGCTAGGCGCTCTGCGCGTCGGCCGCAGCCGTGGTGGCGGAGGACGGGGTCAGGCGGATCGGCCGGGTCTCGCGTGCGGAGCGGTCGGCCAGGGCCCGGGAGCCGCGGCCGATCGCGATCGCGCCGGACTGGACGAGTTCCTTGATGCCGAAGCCCGCGAGCATCCGGAGCATCGCGTCGAGCTTGTCGCCGGAGCCGGTCGCTTCGAGGGTGACGGCGTCGGGCGAGACGTCGACGGTTCTGGCCCGGAACAGTTCGGCGATCTGGACGATCTGGGCCCGGGTGCCGTTGCCGGCGCTCACCTTCACCAGGACCAGTTCGCGCTGGACGGCGGAGTCCGCCTCCAGCTCGACGATCTTGAGGACGTTGACCAGCTTGTTGAGCTGCTTGGTGACCTGTTCCAGGGCCAGTTGGTGATCGACCCTGACGACGACGGTGATCCGGGAGAGCTCGGGGTGTTCGGTGGTGCCGACCGCGAGCGAGTCGATGTTGAAGCCGCGGCGCGAGAACAGGGCGGCGACACGGGCCAGGATGCCGGGCGTGTCCTCGACCAGGACGGAGAGCGTGTGCTGGGACATGTCAGAGGGTCCTCTCAGTCGTCCGCGGAGTCGCCGAAGTCGGGGCGTACGTCGCGTGCGGCCATGATGTCGTCGTTGGAGGTGCCGGCAGGGACCATCGGCCACACCATGGCGTCCTGGTGGACGATGAAGTCCACCACGACGGGGCGGTCGTTGATCGCGTTGGCCTTGTCGATGATCGCGTCGAGCTCGTAGGGGTTCTCGCAGCGCAGGCCCACACAGCCCATCGCCTCGGAGAGCTGTACGAAGTCCGGGACCCGGGTGCCCCGGTTGGTGTCGGATCCCACTCCGCGGGTCGAGCCGGTGTCCGCGTTGGTGGCGCCGTCGTGCAGCACCGTGTTGGAGAACCGTGCCCCGTAGAACAGGTTCTGCCACTGGCGGACCATCCCGAGCGCGCCGTTGTTGATGATCGCGACCTTGATCGGGATGTTGTTGAGCGCGCAGGTGGTGAGTTCCTGGTTGGTCATCTGGAAGCAGCCGTCGCCGTCGATCGCCCAGACCGTGCGCTCGGGGCGTCCGGCCTTGGCACCCATCGCGGCCGGGACCGCGTACCCCATCGTTCCGGCGCCGCCCGAGTTGAACCAGGTGCCCGGCTCCTCGTGCGGGAGGAACTGCGCCGCCCACATCTGGTGCTGCCCCACACCGGAGGCGAACAGCGTTCCCTGTGGCGCGAGTCGGCCGATCCGCTCGATGACCTGCTGGGGGGAGAGCAGCCCCGGGTCCGCGGGGAGTTCGTAGCCGCGCGGGTAGGTGGTGCGCCACTGGTCCAGCTCCCGCCACCAGGCGGTGTAGTCGGCGGCACGGCCGTCCTCCCGTTCGGCGCGCACGGCGTCGGACAGGGCGAGGAGGACCTCGCGGGCGTCCCCGACGATGGGTACGTCGGCGAGCCGGTTCTTGGAGATCTCCGCCGGGTCGATGTCGGCGTGGACGACCTTGGCGTGCGGGGCGAAGCCGTCCAGCCTGCCGGTGACCCGGTCGTCGAACCGGGCGCCCAGGGCCACGATCAGATCGGCCTTCTGGAGTGCGGCGACCGCCGCGACGTCCCCGTGCATGCCGGGCATGCCCACGTGCTGCGGGTGACTGCCGGGGAAGGCGCCCAGCGCCATCAGGGTGGTCACCACGGGCGCCCCGGTCAGCTCGGCCAGGGTGCGCAGCTCGTCCGTGGCCCGTGCCTTGAGCACACCGCCGCCGACGTACAGCACCGGGCGGCTCGACGTGCTGATCAGGCGGGCCGCCTCGCGGATCTGCTTGGCGTGCGGCTTGGTGACCGGACGGTAGCCGGGCAGGTCCGTCCGGGTCGGCCACCGGAAGGTGGTGGCCGCCTGCAGGGCGTCCTTGGTGATGTCGATGAGTACCGGTCCGGGGCGGCCGGTCGAGGCGATGCGGAACGCCTCGGCGACCGTGCGCGGGATGTCGTCGGCGTTGGTGACGAGGAAGTTGTGCTTGGTGACCGGCATGGTGATGCCGACGATGTCGGCCTCCTGGAAGGCGTCCGTGCCGATCGCCTTGGAGGGGACCTGGCCGGTGATCGCGACCAGCGGCACCGAGTCCATGTACGCGTCCGCGATCGGCGTCACCAGATTGGTGGCGCCGGGACCCGAGGTCGCCATGCACACCCCCACCTTGCCGGTGGCCTGCGCGTAGCCGGTGGCCGCGTGCCCGGCGCCCTGCTCGTGGCGGACCAGCACATGACGGACCCGGGCCGAGTCCATCATCGGGTCGTAGGCGGGCAGGATCGAGCCGCCGGGAATGCCGAACACGGTTTCCACGCCGGCCTCTTCGAGCGAGCGGATGAGCGACTGGGCACCCGTCATGCACTCGGCGCCGGTGTCCGGCTGCCCGGCGGTGCGGGGCCGTGTGTGCGGGAGGAGGGCCGCGGGGGCCTGCTTCACAGCGTTTGACATCGTCAGTTCCAAAAGTCCGTAGGAGTGTTGGCGAGGACGTATCGGTGATCGGCAGCCGCGGCGGGAGCGGCCGGGTGGTGCGTGCCCGCCGCCGGGTGATCACCGCAACGGTGCACCCGGCGGACCTGGGGAGGGGTCAGGGCGGAGTTCTTGCCGTCTGCAGGGCGTCGCAGGTGTGCCGTACGACGTCCAGGCCGGCGAGCCTCCTGACGAGCGGCCCGTCCACGGTGAGCTCGCCGCGGACCGCCACCGCCGCCGCGTAGCCGCGGTCCACCGGGACGTCCAGGAGGGTCCAGCCGGACGGCGGGTACGGGCCCTCGGGTCGTCCCGAGCCGACGTAGTCGAGAGCGGGGTCGCGGCCGAGGCCCGTGCCGAGGCCCTTGAGGTAGGCCTCCTTGCGGGTCCACAGTCTGGCGAGGGCCCGGGGCCGGGCCGGCGGGCTCAGGGCCGCCAGCTCGGCCTGCTCGTCCACGTGCAGCATCGCGGCGAGGTCGGCGGTGCCCTCCTCGTCCGGCACCAGTTCCACGTCTACCCCGATGGGGGCCGCCGCGGTTCCGACGACGGCGAGATCGCCTCGGTGGGACAGCGAGAAGAACAGCCGGTCGTCGGCGTCGAGCACGGTGGGCCGGCCGTGCGGTCCGCCGCAGCAGGGGCAGGTGTCCCGGCCGAGGTGGACCTCCTCGGGGCGCAGGCTCAGGTACGAGCCGAGCAGCCGGCGAAGGGCGACATGCGCGGCCGTGAACCGGGTTCGGTCGGCGGCGTGCATGAGCGTGGCGGCACGTTGACGCTCGGTCGCGTCGAGTACCTGTTCGTCCAGGATGCCGATGGGGACATCCGAGACCCGCAGGAGCCAGAGATCGAGCGAGCCAGGGGGTGGCAGCTCACGAACGACCCACGGCAGGGTTTGTTCCACGGGGTCTCTCCTGTTCGTACGAGAGTGACAGGCGAGTCGGGTCTCACGGCGCGGCCGGCGCGACCGGGAGGTCCCGCCTTCGGCGCAGTGGACCGATCAGGAGGAGCAGCGGGGTCAGGGCGAGTCCCGCGGTGAGCAGCCACAGGGTGGGCCGCAGTCCGAGGGCGGTGCCGAGGATCCCGCCGAGCAGCGAACCGAAGGGAATGGCGCCGAAGTTCGCGACGGAGACACTGGCCGAGACGCGGCCGAGCAGCTGGGGCGGACAGTAGCGCTGGCGGAACGCCCCCTGGATCACGTTGGCGAGCACGACGCCGAGCGAGAGGACCGCGCTGCCGACCACCAGTGCCGACAGCGTCCAGTCCGTCCCCGTCAGCGGGATGAGCAGGGCGAACGGTGCGCTGGCGATCGTGGCGACCAGCAGTCCGCGGGCCGATCCGAACCGTGCGATCAGGCGTTTCGCGGTGGTGGCCCCGAGGATCCCGCCGATACTGCTCGACGCGAGGAGCCAGCCGGTGGCGCCTTCGGGCACCCTGAGCTCACGGATGATGAAGACCGGCAGGATCGCCGCCTCGGCCGTCAGCAGCAGGTTGGTTGCGGTGCCGTACAGGGTGAGGACGCGCAGGTACGGGTCCTTGAAGGTGTACTGCACCCCCTCCTTGATGTCCTGCCGCAGGGCCGGGCGTTCCCCGGTCTTCTCCGGGAACGGCTCCTTGCTCCGGATGCCGAGCAGGCACAGCGCGGAGACGAGGAACGTCGCCGAGTTGACGAGGAGACCGGAGGCGGCGCCGAACGCCTGGGCCAGCAGGCCACCGCCGCCCAGCCCGGCGACCTGGGCCACCGATTCACTGCCCTGGAGCTTGGCGTTGGCCTCCTGGAGGTCCTCGGGTCCGACGATGGAGGGCAGATAGACCTTGTACGAGATCCCGAAGAACACCGCGGCGAACCCGTTGATCAGTGCCACGGCCATCAGCTGGGTCATCGTCAGGACACCGAGCCAGCCGGCCACCGGAACGCTGGCCAGGAGCACGAGCGGGACCAGGTTGCAGATCAGCATGATCGGCCGACGCCGCATCCGGTCCACCCAGGCACCGGCGGGCAGGCCGATGAGCAGCCAGGGCAGCCAGGGGGCGGCTGCCAGCACGCTCACCCAGAAGGTGCTCGCGTCGAGCGTCACCACGGCCACCAGGGGCATGGCGACCCCGGTGATGTTGATGCCGACGCGGTTGGTCGTCTCGCCGAGCCAGAGCAGCCGGAAGTCGTGGTGGCCGAGCAGTCCGCTGCGCGGCGGACGCTCCTGTGCCGTGCCCGGAGGGCGTTCGCTCAGGCGGGCCGACATGACGTCACCGCCTCGGTCACGGTCCGCGACAGCAGCGCCGCTCCGTCGGACCAGCGGGTGCGCCGGCCGGTCAGTTCGGTCTTGAGCTCGTCGCGCAGGGCGCCGAGGGCGTGTATTCCGTCGGCCGTGGAACCGGGTCCGCCGCCGTGGGCGCACGCCGCGGCCACCCGGTCGGGGGCCAGCCCGCCGTCGTCGACGGCGGCGAAGCGGGCCGCGTCCACCAGCGACCGGCCGGCTTCCAGGGCACCGAGCACGGTCTCGCCGACCAGATGGTGTGCGGCCCGGAACGGCGTTCCGTCCAGGACGAGCCGCTCCGCGAGGTACGTGGCGGAGGTGAAGCCGTCCACGGCCCGGTCCGTCATGCGTTCGCGTTCCGGTTCCGTGCCCGCCACCACCAGGCTCAGCAGCGTCACCGCGTCGGTGGTGCTGCTCAGTCCGGGCCAGAGGTGCCGTACGGCCTCGGTGCCCACCGCGATGGCGTTGGTGTAGCCGCCGGTGGTCATCGCGGACGCCGCGCCGACGAAGGCGCCGAGGCTCGCGGTGGACCTGCCCTGGATGTGTTCGAGCAGGAAGGGGTTGCGTTTCTGCGGCATCATCGAGCTGGAGCCGACGAGGGTGTCGCCGACCCGCAGCAGCCCGAACTCCTCGGAGGTCCAGGTGCTCAGGTCCCGTCCGGCGCGGGCCAGCGCGACGCCGAGGACGGCGGAGGCGGAGAGCAGGTCGAGGACGAAGTCCCGGGAGGCCACCGCGTCGACCGAGTTGGGCGCGGCGGAGTCGAAGCCGAGGAGTTCGGCGGTGCGGCGGGGGTCGATGGGGACGGAGGTCCCGCCGATCGCGCCGGCGCCCAGGGGGTTGACGTCGATCTGGCGTCCGGCGTCCAGCAGCGACCGGTACGCGCGCAGCACCGCGCCGGCGACACCGGCGAGGTAGTGGCCGTAGCTGATCGGTACGGCCGGCTGGCCGTGGGTGTACGCGGGCATGATCACGTCCCGGTACTCCTCGGCCTTCGCCAGGAGCACCCCCGCCAGCCGGTCGACCGCGTCGAGCAGGGCCAGATAGGGGCCGCGCGTCTTCAGCCGGGTGGTGGTGGCGTTGAGGTCGTTGCGCGAGCGGCCGGTGTGCAGGATGCCGCCGGTCCCGTCGCCGAGCCGCTCGATGAGGTGTCCCTCGTACGCCAGGTAGACGCCGCGCGGCATCGGGGTGGCCCTGACCGGGGCGAAGTCCTGGCCGCGCAGTTCCTCGATGGTGCTCAGCAGGGCCGCGGCCCGGTCCGCGTCCACGATCCCGCGTTCGGTGAGCATGATCAGGTGGGCCCGGTCGACCTCGCTGATGCAGCGCAGTTCCTCGCCCAGCCCGTCCGTGGTGTCCGGCAGGTACTGGTCGTAGACGATGCGGTGCGCCTCGGCGTCGAGCGCGGCCTTGAGCCGGCCGGTGTCGACGCCGTGCGCTGTCGCTGCGGTCATGCGAATGCCTCCTCTGTGTGCAGGTCCGCGTAGGACACGGCCTCGCCGAGCAGGGCCACGGCCCGGTCGGCCGCCTCGGCCGCCCGGACCGAGCGGTCGGCGACGGCGATGGCGTGGCCGACACGGCCCCGGAAGTCCTCGGCGGGGCCGACGGGTTCGCCGGGGGCGCGGTAGAGCACCGCCTCGACGGTGCCCGGTACGGTGCGGGCGCGGGCCACGGCTTTCGCGAGTGCGACGGATCGGGCGAGGATGCCGTCCTGTTCCGCGGTGAGGAAGCGGATCGAGGCGCGGGCGTATCCGGAGCGTTCCAGCTCGGGAGCGGTGCCGAGGGCGGCCAGCACCTGGGCGCGCACCAGGTCGATCCCGCAGGCCCTGCGGACCAGTTCGGGGATCATGCCGCCGGCGAGCCGGGGGTTGACCTCGATGACCTCGGCGGTCCGGGGTCCGGTCAGGCGCAGTTCGACGTGGGCGGCTCCCCAGCCGAGGCCGAGGGCCCGCACCGCGCGTACCGCGGACTCGCGCAGCGCGATCTCCTGTTCGCCGGGCAGTGCGGCCGGCACGTCGTGGCCGATCTCGACGAAGGACGGCAGCGCGCCGACGTGCTTGGCGACGGTGACGACGGCGTCGGTGCCGAATACCTCGACGGAGAACTCCGGCCCTGTCAGGTACTCCTCGACCAGGATCCGGCCGGGTGAGGCGATGCCCCGCTCGTTCACGGTGGCCGCCAGCAGTGTCCCGGCGTGCTCGGCGACCTCGTCGAGGTCCGCGCAGAGCCGTACGCCCAGACTTCCCGAGCCCTGGACCGGTTTGACCACCACGGGCAGTCCGATGGAGCGGGCCGCGGCCAGTGCGTCGGCGACCTCGGAGACGACGGCGAAGTCCGGTGATCCGACGCCCACGTCGACGAGCTTCCTGCGCTGTTCGGCCTTGTCCCGGCAGGCCCGCACGGCCTCGGCCGCCGGGCCGGGCAGCCCGAGCCGGTACGCCAGTGCGGCGGCGGTCGGTACGTAGTACTCGGAGCTGGTCAGGACGCCCGCGATGGTGGCTTCGTCCTCCAGGACGCGGACGGCCGCCCACAGCGCGGCCTCGTCGGAGGTGTCCACGACGACGGTCCGCAGCCGGTCCTCGGCGGCGTACGGGTAGCGGCCCGGGTCGGCGCAGAGCAGCACGGGCACCACGCCCAGCTCGGCCGCACGCCGCGCGAACAGCCGTCCCGTGCCGGTGGTGTTGCTCTCCACCAGGAGCAGCAGGCGCTCGCTCATGAGCCGACCACCGGCAGCACCACGTCGTCGAAGCCGCGGCGGGCCCACAGCAGCCGGGACCAGGCGGCGGGGGCGTCCAGCGGGTGCTCGACGGTGACCGGGCCGTCGACGGCGGGGGCGGGGACGATCCCCTGCTCGCCCAGCCAGGCGTCGTTGTAGACGGTGGACTGGTAGCGGTAGCCCTCGTCCGGGAGCACCATCACAACGGTGCTGTCCGGGTTCTGCGCGGCCCACCACGAAGCGACCTGGAAGGACGCGCCGCTGGTCGGGCCCATGAACAGGCCGTGTGCGCGGTA
Source organism: Streptomyces sp. NPDC002403 (assembly GCF_053593015.1). Lineage (NCBI taxonomy): Bacteria > Bacillati > Actinomycetota > Actinomycetes > Kitasatosporales > Streptomycetaceae > Streptomyces > Streptomyces sp. NPDC002403. Next base: position 7,928 of record NZ_JBSFBQ010000096.1, read on the forward strand.
GAGCTCGTGGGTGGCGTGGAACGCCTCGGGGGCCGTCACCCAGTGGACCTCGTCGTACGCCGCGTGCTTGACGTTGCCCGGGTGGATGCTGCTGCCGAGTCCGCGCAGCATGCGCGGTCCGTCCGGGCTGCCGAAGATGATGCTGCCCTGGGTGTCCACGCCGACCAGGTGCAGGGCCGGGCCGGTCTGCCGCAGCGCGGCGGCGAGTCCGCCGGTGGAGCCGCCCGAACCCACCGGGCCCACCAGGCAGTCCACGGCGCCGACGGTGTCGCCGATCAGGTCGGCGACGACGCCGTACGCGCCGGGGTTGTCGGGGTTGTCGTACTGGCCGGGGACGAAGGCGTCCGGGTACTGCCTGCGCAGTTCGGCGACGCGGGCGAGGCGGGCGCCCTGGATGCCGCCGGCCTGGCCGGTGTGCTCGACGATCTCCACCGTCGTACCGAGCATTTCGAGCCGGGTGCGCAGGTCCCGGTCGATCGCCGAGTCGCCGACGATGGTCAGCGGGTAGCCGCGCAGGCGGCAGACCATGGCCAGGCCCAGGGCGAAGGTGCCCGAGGAGGTCTCGATGATCCGGGTGCCGGGGGAGATCAGGCCGGCGGCCTCGGCGCGGTCGAGTATGTAGCGGGCGGGCAGCAGCTTCATCAGGCTGAAGGCCGCCGCGTAGAGGTTGTCGGTCACCTTGATGATGCGTGGCAGCTCCGTGGCCTCCACGATCGAGGAGTGAGCCTTGGGCAGAGTCGTCGTCGTCATGTCAGTCACCCGTTGTGTAGTTCCACTGCTCGTGAATTCCGAGCTCTTGCAGGAGGTCCTGGGCCAGGTCGGTCCGCGCCTCGACCTCGGGGTCGTCCCGGTCGAAGAGAAGGCCCGCGATGTCCCCGCTGTGCGCCGCCTGTACCCCGACGGCTCCGGTGGTCCGCGCGATGTCCCGGATACGGTCGAGGTCCGGGATCGGCAGATGACGCTGATTGATCTCCGTGCTGGCCGTGGCCACCGAGCCCAGCAGGGCCACGTCCTTCATCTGGATGGCCTCCCGGAGCATCGCCTGCAGCCGGGTGAAGAGGTCGATCTCGTCCTGCCCGTAGCGGGCCGGTGAGAGGGCCAGGGTGTCCACGCCCCGGCCGCCGCCCTCGGGGCGTGAGCCGAAGCCGAGGACCCGCATGGCAGGCATCCGGTAGCCGAAGTCCTCGATCACCGTGCCCTCGCGCTGGGCGAACAGGACGGTGGACTCCTCGAACATCAGGGAGTCGGACGCGGTCTCGGCGCGTACCGCGATCCGGGCCACTTCCTGCGGCGGCAGCGGGCTGACGAACGCGTCCTTCACCGCCCAGATGGCCGCGAGCACATCGCTCGTGGACGAGCCGAAGCCCCGGCACAGCGGTACGTCGCCGGTGAGGTCCAGATGACCGCCCGCCGGCTCGGCGCCCGGCGGTGTCACGGCGCGGACCGCGAGTTCGGCCGCGCGCCGCGCCTTGCCCTTCCATTCCGGTGTGACGGTGACCTCGTCACCGGGAGCGGGTATGAACGTCGCGCGAGTCGCGTGAATGGTGCAGGGAAGAGTGACGAGACCTCGGGTGAGCCCGCCGTCACCGGGGAACACGCCTTGCAGGATCTCGCCGTGGTGGACGGGGGCTGAAGCTACCCCGACACGCCAGCCGGAATGATCAACCATTTCCTTGACTTTCTGTTGCCGGGAGCCGTGGCCTGCGGATGGCTTCACGCTATGCAGGCCACCACCCGCCGCCCGGCGGCATGAGCGGCAGCACGCGGGCAATTCGGGGTGCCGGAGCAGGCGGTGGCGCACGCGAAGGTGCCCGGGTCCGCCGCAGTGGCGGGCCCGGGCACCTGTGTGACGCCGGATCAGTGACGCGCTCCTCGCAACTCCTCGGCCAGTACCTTGCCGATCTCGCGCAGCGGCTCGGCCGTGGTCATGTCCCAGTGCTCGCAGTCGATGTCGTACTCCTCGACGCGGCCCCCGACATGGGGCGCCCAGGCGTCCGCGCCGTCCGTCGCGGCCGGGGTGCGGGCGGCGTTGAAGAACACCGCGTCGCCGCCGTACCGGCGCCGGGGAACGTACCGGTAGCGCATCTCCAGGTTGCCGGCCGTCGCGGCGACGACGGCGGCGGCCTGGGCGGGCTCCAGAGCACCCAGGATCGCGTCCTCGGCGCGCAGCACGGCGGCCAGTTCCTCCGGGTCCGGGGCGGTGTCGGCGCACCGTACGCCGATGTCGGCGCCGCGGCCGCCGAGCAGCGCGGTCAGCACCTCCCGGCCGGTGATGGCGGGTGGCCGGAATCCGTCGGGCAGCGGGTAGGAGTCGAGCAGTGCCAGCAGGGCCACTTCCTCGCCCTGCTCCTCCAGTCTGGCCGCGATCGCGTGCGCCACCAGACCGCCGAACGACCAGCCGAGCAGGTGGTACGGGCCGTGGGCCTGGACCGAGCGGATCTCGGCCACGTAGCCGTCCGCCATCTCCTCGATACCGGCCGGCCGGTCCGAGGGGCTGGTCAACTCCTTCGCCTGGAGCCCGATCAGCGGGCGTCGCCCGCCGATGTGCCGGAGCAGTCCGGCGTACGACCAGCTCATCCCGGAGACCGCGTGGACACAGAACAGCGGGGCCTCGGTGCCGGTTGCGGACGCGGCCCGGATGGGCAGCAGTGTCTCCATCGGGTCGCCGCCCGTGTTCGTGGCGATGTGTTCGGCGAGCAGCACGGGCGTCGGGTACTGGAACAGGTCCCGGATGGTGACGCGGGTGTCCCAGATGGAGCGGATCCGGCCGATCAGCCGGGTGGCGAGCAGGGAGTGGCCGCCGAGCTGGAAGAAGTGGTCGTCGATGGTGACCGAGGTCAGTCCCAGGACCTCCGCGAAGAGGCCGCACAGGACTTCTTCGGCCGGGGTGCGCGGCTCCCGGCCGCCGCCGGTGTCGGTCTGCTGCGGTTCGGGCAGCGCACGGCGGTCGAGCTTGCCGTTGACCGTCAGCGGCAGCGCCTCCATCGGCACGATCGTGGCCGGAACCATGTACTCGGGCAGGGCCGCGACCGCGTGCCGGCGCAGCTCGGCCAGGTCCGGACGGGTGCCTTCGGTGGGCACCACGTACGCCACCAGCCGTTTGTCACCGGGCCGGTCCTCGCGGATCAGCACCGCCACCTGGGCGAGGGAGGGGTGCCGCAGCAGCGCCGATTCGATCTCACCCGGCTCGATGCGGAAGCCCCGCAACTTGATCTGCTGGTCGGCCCGGCCGAAATACTCCAGCGCGCCGTCCTGGCTCCAGCGGGCCAGGTCGCCGGTGCGGTACATCCGGGAGCCGGGCGCACCGTGGGGGTCGGCGACGAATCGCTCCGCGCTCAGTGCGGGCTGTCCGATGTAGCCGTGGGCGAGGCCGTGACCGGCGACGTAGAGCTCACCGGGGACGCCGGGCGGCAGCAGCCGGAGGTTCTCGTCCAGGACGTAGGCGTGCTTGCCGGCGATCGGCCGTCCGATCGGGATGGCGGGTGCCGGACCGGTGAGGGTGTGGGTGGTGGTGAAGCCCATGCTCTCGGCCGGCCCGTAGCCGTTGACGAGGTGGAGATGGGGGTGGTCGGCCAGTGCCTTGGCGGTGTGGGCGGGCGAGGCCGCCTCACCGGCGGTCATGGCCTCCTTGATCCGGGAGAAGACCGCCGGGTGCTCGTCGAGCATGTGGTTGAACAGGCTCGCCGACATCTGCAGGGTGGTGATCCCGTGCCGTTCCACCAGCTCCGCGATCTGGTGCGGGTCGGTGTGCTGGCCGGGTTGCAGGACGCAGACACCGCCGTGCAGGAGGGGCCCGAAGACCTCCAGGGCGAAGGCGTCCCAGGACACCGGAGAGCTCTGCAGGTAGGTCTGTCCCGGGCCGAAGTCCAGGTAGTCGGGGCCGATGAAGGTGGCGGCCAGCGCCCGGTGCGAGGCCGCGACGCCCTTGGGCACTCCGGTGGACCCGGAGGTGAACATCACGCAGGCGATGGACTCCGGGTGCCCGCCCGTCTCCACCGGGGTGCCCGGCAGGGCGCTGATCGCGGGTATCTCCGCGGTCAGGTCGACGAGGGTGGCCGGGGTCGTCAGGGCCGTCAGATGGGCCTGGGTGACCAGTGCCGCCGGATCGGTCTGCCCGAGCACGGTGTTCAGCCGGTCGGCCGGGAACTGCGGGTCGAGCAGGGTGTATCCGGCGCCGGCCTTCAGGGCGGCGAGCAGGGTGGCGATCAGTTGCGGGGAGCGCTCCAGGTGGATGGCGACGATGCTGCCCGGGGTGACGCCGCGCGCGGTCAGGTGGCGGGCCAGCCGGTTGGACCAGATGTCCAGCTCCTGGTACGTGACCTGCTGTTCCTCGTGGACCAGCGCCACCTCGTGCGGGGTGCGGGCGGCCTGCGCCGTGAAGAGGGCGTCGAGCCCGAGGGCGGGCGCCGGCGACTGCGCGCCGCTCCACTCCCGCAGCTGCGCCCGCTCGTTCCCGGACACCAGCTCCAGCTCGGCGAGGGGCAGATCGGGGGTGGCGACGGCGCCGGTGAGGAGCCGGACCAGGCGGTCCGCGGTGGCCTCGATGGTGCGTGCGTCGTACAGGTCGGTGGTGTACTCGATCAGGATGTCGAGGCCGTCGGGCCGGCCGTCGGCGGCGCGGTTCTCGGCGAACGCGAAGGTGAGGTCGAACTTGGCGACGGAGACCGGTGGGAAGGCGAACTCGCCGTCCAGTCCGGCCAGTCGGGGAGCCTCGTTGCTGGTGTCGCCGACGGTGAGCATGACCTGGAAGAGCGGGTGCCGGGCGGTGGTGCGCTCGGGGTTGAGGGCTTCGACCAGCCGGTCGAACGGCAGGTCCTGGTGGGCCCAGGCAGCGAGGTCGGTCTCCCGGACCCGGGTGAGCAGCTCGCGGAAGCTCGGGTCGCCGCTGGTGTCGGTGCGCAGGACGAGGGTGTTGACGAAGAAGCCCACGAGGTCGTCGAGCTTCTGGTCGGTGCGGCCGGCGACGGGTGAGCCGAGCGGGATGTCGTGGCCGGCTCCGGACCGGGACAGCAGGGTCGCCACGGCCGCCTGGGCCACCATGAACAGGGTGGTCCCGGTGTCCTGGGCCAGCGACATCAGGGCGGTGTGCAGCTCGGCGGGGCAGTGCACGGCGTGTGTGCGGCCGCGGTTGGAGGCGACGGCGGGGCGGGCGTGGTCGGCGGGCAGTGTGGCCTCTTCCGGCAGCTCGGCGAGCACCCCGCGCCAGTGGTCGAGCTGGCGTTCCTCATCGCGTTCCAGGAGCCGTTGCTGCCAGAGGGAGTAGTCGGCGTACTGGACCGGCAGCGGCTCCCAGGCGGGGGCGGTGCCCTCGGTGCGGGCCTCGTAGGCGGTGGCCAGGTCGCGGAAGAGCGGTCCGTTGGACCAGCCGTCGGAAGCGATGTGGTGGATCACGAGCATGAGCACGTGATCCTCGGCCCCGATCCTCAGCAGCTGTGCCCGGTACGGGAGTTCGGCCGCCAGGTCGAAGGTCCGCCCGGCCTGCCCGGCGAGCCGCCCGGCGAGTTCCTCCTCGGTGGTGGTGATCAGAGGCAGGTCGACGTCGGCCGGCGGAAGGATGTACTGATGAGGGGTGCCCTCGTGGGCGGGGAAGACGGTGCGCAGGCCTTCGTGGCGTGTGGTGAGGTCGGTGAGGGCGAGCTGGAGGGCCTGGTGGTCGAGTGCGCCCTTGAGGCGCAGGGCGAGCGGGATGTTGTAGGTGGCGGAGGGACCTTCCATCTGGTCGAGGAACCACAGCCGCTGCTGTGCGGAGGAAAGCGGGATGATGTCCGGCCGCTCCTCGGGCCTCAGTGCCGGCCGCCGTTCCCCGCTGCCCTCGGACGCGATCCGCTCGGCCAGCTGCGCGACGGTCGCGTACTGGAACAGGTCCCGGATGGTGATCGCGGTCTCCCACACGGCCCGGATGCGGCTGATGAGTCGGGTGGCGAGCAGGGAGTGGCCGCCGCGCCGGAAGAAGTGGTCGTCGATGGTGACCGACGGCAGCCCGAGCACGGCCGCGAAGAGGCCGCACAGGACTTCCTCGGCGGGTGTACGGGGCGGGCGGCCCCCGGTGTCGGTGCTCTGCCGGGGTACGGGCAGGGCGCGCCGGTCGACCTTGCCGTTGGTGGTGAGGGGGATCTCGTCGAGGACCACGAAGGCGGAGGGGACCATGTACTCCGGCAGTGCCCCGGCGATCTCGCGGTGCACCGCCTCGGTGTCGATGCGGGCGCCGTCGGCGGCGACGAGGTAGGCGGCGAGGCGCTTGTCGCCGGGCCGGTCCTCCCGGACCACCACGGTCGCCTGTCCCACACTCTCGTGGGCGGTCAACGCGCTCTCGATCTCGCCGAGTTCGATGCGGAAGCCGCGGAGCTTGACCTGCTGGTCGGCACGGCCGAGGTATTCGAGGGAACCTCCGTGGTTCCAGCGGACCAGGTCTCCGGTGCGGTACATCCGTGTGCCGGCCGGGCCGTACGGGTCCGCGACGAAGCGTTCCGCCGTCAGCGAGGCGCGGTTGAGGTAGCCCTGGGCCAGGCCGGTTCCCGCGATGTACAGCTCGCCCGGGGAGCCCGGCGGAACCAGCCGCAGGCCGTCGTCGAGTACGTAGAGCCGGTGGTTGTCCAGGGGCTCACCGATCGGGATGGCACCCGCGTAGTCCAGCGGGCGGTGGATGCGGTGGGTGGTGGCGAAGGTGGTGGTCTCCGTCGGCCCGTAACCATTGACGACCGTGATGTCCGGGCAGCGGTCCATGACACGGCGCACCGCCTCCGGCGGCACCACATCACCACCCGCCCACACCTCGTGGACTCCGGCGAAGGCCTCGGGTGCCTCCTCGGCCATGACGCGGAAGAGACCCGCGGTCATCCAGAGCGCGGTGATCCGGTGCTCGGACAGCAGCCGTTGGTAGTCGGCGGGGGCGAGATGACCGCGCGGCGCGACCACGACCGTGCGGCCGTTCAGCCACGGCACCCAGATCTCGTACGTCGAGGCGTCGAAGGCGGCGGGCGAGTGGAACAGCACGCGCCGGTGGCTGCCGTTCGCGTACATGGTCTGGGCCGCCAGGTCCGCGACGTTGCGGTGGGTCACCGCGACACCCTTCGGGACCCCTGTGGAGCCCGAGGTGAACATGGCGTAGACCGGCTGGTCGGGGTGGATGGTGTGTGCCGGAGCGGTGGCGGGCAGCAGGTCGAGTTCGGTGGTGTCGCCCAGCACGACGACCTGTGCGTCGCAGTCCAGGACGACCTGGTGGTCGGAGAGGGCCTGGTCGGTGAGCAGGACCGGTGCCCGGGTGTCGGCCAGGATCTGGACGAGCCGGCTGTCGGGGTCGGTGGTGTTCAGCGGGGCGTACACGGCACCGGCCTTGACCACGGCGAGCAGCGCGGTGAGCAGGTCGGACGAGCGCTCCATGAGCACGGCGACCACGTCGTGCCGCTGCACTCCGACGTTGATCAGGTGGTGGGCGAGCCGGTTGGTGACCTCGTCGAGTTCGGCGAAGGTCAGGTCGTGGTCCTCGTCCACCAGGGCTATCGCGTCCGGGGTGCGGGCGGCCTGCGCGGCGAACAGCTCCGCCAGGCTCATTTCGGAGGTGCCGGTGGCGGTACCGCTGCGCTCCTCCAGCAGCAGCCTCCGCTCGTGCTCGCCGAGCAGGTCGAGGACCGACAGCGGGGTGTCGGGCGAGGTGACCACGGCCTCCAGCAGCCGGTTCAGCCTCGCCATGAGGGCGTCGATGGTCCGGGCGTCGTACAGGTCGGTGGCGTACTCGATGGTGATGTCCAGGCCGTCCGGCCGGCCGTCGCGGGTGCGGTGCTCGGCGAAGCCGAAGGTCAGGTCGAACTTGGCGATCTGCAGGGCGCTGTACTCGGTACGGGCGTCGAGCCCCGGGAAGCCGATGAGGTCGGACCCGGCCTCGCCCATGGTGAGCATCACCTGGAAGAGCGGGTGGCGGGAGGCGGAGCGTTCGGGGTTCAGCACCTCGACCAGGCGGTCGAAGGGCAGGTCCTGGTTGTCCCAGGCCGCCAGGTCCGTCTTGCGGACCCGGGAGAGCAGGTCGCGGAAGCTCGGGTCGCCGCTCAGGTCCGTGCGCAGCACCAGCGTGTTGACGAAGAAGCCGACCAGTCCGTCGAGTGCCTCGTCGATGCGCCCCGACACCGGGGAGCCGATCGGGATGTCGGGTCCGGCTCCGGAGCGGGACAGGGCGGTCGCCACGGCGGCCTGGACGGCCATGAACAGTGTGGCGCCGGATTCCCGTGCGAGGTGGGTCAGACCGATGTGGAGCTCGGCCGGCAGGTGTACGTCGCAGGTGGCGCCCACATACGAGGCGGAGGCCGGGCGCGGTCGGTCGGCCGGCAGGGTGGCCTCCTCCGGCAGTTCGGCCAACGCCTTTCGCCAGAAGTCCAGTTGGCGGGCGCCGGCGCTGTCCGGGTCGTCGCCCTCGCCGAGCAGCTCCTGCTGCCAGAGGGTGTAGTCGGCGTACTGGACCGGCAGCGGCTCCCAGCCGGGCGAGATGCCCTGGGCGCGGGCCTCGTAGGCGGTGGCGAGGTCCTGGAGCAGGGGCGCGGTCGAGCCGCCGTCCGACACGATGTGGTGCATCACGATGAGCAGGACGTGTTCCTGCTCGCCCAGGGCGATCAGGCGTGCCCGGACGGGCAGGTCCACCGCGAGGTGGAAGACCTGGGCGGACTCCTCGGCGAGCACGGCCGGGAGCGTCGTGGCGTCGGCCGGGACGACCTCCAGTGCGAGCTCCACGTCCTCCTCGGCGAGGATGTGCTGGTACGGGGTTCCGTCCTGGTCGGGGAAGAGGGTACGCAGGCTCTCGTGTCTGCCGATCACGTCCAGGAGTGCCGACTGGAGTGCGGGGCGGTCGAGTTCACCGTTCAGCCGCACGGCGAGCGGGATGTTGTAGGTGGTGGACGGCCCTTCCATCTGCGCGATGAACCAGAGCCGCTGCTGGGCGAATGACAGGGGAATCACTTGGTCACTCCCATCCGGCGCATCGGCCGAAGTCTGGGCCGCGCGGCCTCGGCGCCGTCGAGCTTCTCGACGAGCGTGGCCACGATCGGGTTTTCGAAGAGGGTCGCCACGGAGAGCTCGACCCCGAGGACGGTGCGGATCCGGCCGGCGAGCCGGGTGGCGAGGAGCGAGTGCCCGCCGAGGTGGAAGAAGTGGTCGTCGATGGTGACCGACGGCAGTCCGAGGATCTCCGCGAAGAGACCGCACAGGACTTCTTCCTTGGCGGTGCGAGGTGCGCGCCCGGTGGGTTCGTTGTTGAACTGCGGGGCGGGCAGGGCGCGGCGGTCGACCTTGCCGTTGACGGTGAGGGGGATCTCGTCGAGGACGACGAAGGCGGACGGGACCATGTACTCGGGCAGCAGCCCGGACACCTGCCGCTGTACGTCCCCGGGTTCGATCCGGGCGCCTTCCTCGGCGGTGAGGTAGGCGACGAGGCGCTTGTCGCCGGGCCGGTCCTCGCGGACCACGACGGTGGCCTGCGCCACGCCCGGCCGTCCGGCCAGAACGGTCTCGATCTCGCCGGGTTCGAT
>NZ_JBSFBQ010000097.1:0-16856 GCF_053593015.1 Streptomyces sp. NPDC002403
GTCCCGCCCCATACCGGCCGTCCGCCCCCACCCGACCGTCCGTCCCGACCCTGACCGTTCGTACGGAGGAATTGTGAGACATCGCGTCACCCGACAGCCTCTCAGCCGTTGGCGGCGAACAACGACACCGAGCAGCCGTCCGGGTCGAGGACCGTCGCATAGCGCTGCCCCCACACCGCGTCCCACGGCTTCAGATGCCCCCGGTATCCCGCACCGGTCAGGTCCTCGTACACCGCGTCCACCTCCGCCGGGCTGTCGCACAGGAAGGCCAGTGAGAGGCGGTCCCCGCCGGCCGGTGCGGTCCATCCGGGGTCGAACGAGCGGATGACCTCCTCGGTGTCCCAGAGCAGCCGCTGCCCGCCCGGGAGCGTCACTTCGACATGGGGCGCGGATTCCGCACCGGCGGGGATGCCGAGGCCGAGCCGGCGGTAGAAGGTGAGCGATGCGGCCAGGTCCGCCGTGACGATGCCGATCGCGTCCATGCGTGGAGTCATGTCCCCGACCGTATGCCGGGTCCCGGCGCGGGTCTTGTACGAAACGGACATCCGCCGGGACGGGCGCTCACGGGGGTGCCGCGGGCGGCCGGCGGCACCCCCGTACGTGCCGCTACGAGGACGCCGCGCAGTCGGCGGGCGACGTGCCCGGGTCCGTCAGCGCGAGGCCGAGCAGGGCGCGCTCGGTGACCCAGCGGCTCGGGCGATGACGCGGATCGCCCGTGGTGCGGTGCAGGGCCCGGTGCAGCTCCAGCATCCGCTCCGCGCCGATCCGGTCGCCCCAGGCCAGCGGCCCGACGGGGTAGCCCAGCCCGGCGGTGACGGCCAGATCGATGTCGGCGGGGGCGGCGATGGAGCGCTCCGCGATGCCCGCCGCGACCGACACGATCGAGGCGAGCAGCCGCTGGGCGACCGAGCCCGCGGTGTCCCGCACCACCGAGACCGCCCACGGCTCGTCGCCCTGTGCCGCGCGGGCCAGCACCGCGCGGGCGTCGCGGGCGGCGGCCGGGTCCGCCGCCGGGGTCACGGCCAGCACCCGGCGCCGGCCGGCCGCGGGCAGCGGGTCCACGCCGAAGGTGCGGCCCGCGGGCAGGCCGTGCCCGGCGACCGCCCCGGCCACCGAGGTGCCCCAGACCGCAGCGAGCACCAGGGCATCGGCGGACGGACCGGTGCCGGTCTCGACGACGGCGCCCGCGGCGGTCAGCGCCGCCCGCAGCTCGGCCGCGTCCCGGTCCTGCCCCGCGGTGCCGTGGACGAAGACCGGGCGGTCCGCGTCGCCGGTGACCGGCGGCTCCGGGGCGGGGGCGGGCGCCTCGGGAGCGTACGCGTACCAGCCGTGCCCGGTCTTGCGGCCGTGCAGCCCGGCCGCCACCCGGTTCGGGGTGAGGTAGGAGGGGCGGAGCCGGTCCGCGTACCGGAAGCCCTGCCAGATCGAGTCGATCACCGCGGCCGTCACATCCAGCCCGGTGAGGTCCATCAGCTCGAACGGGCCCATCCGAAGGCCCAGGACATCGCGGGCGATCCGGTCGATGTCCGCCGGGCCGGCGACCGTCTCCTCCAGCAGCGCGAGCGCCTCGGTCACCAGACCGCGCCCGGCGTGGTTGACCAGGAAGCCGGGGGTGTCGGCGACGGTGACCGCGCGGTGGCCGCAGCTCTCGACGAGCGCGGTGAGGGCCGGCGGGATCTCCGGGCGGGTGGCAGCGCCGGGCACGACCTCGACGATCCTCATCAGCGGCACCGGGTTGAAGAAGTGCAGCCCGGCCAGACGCGTCGGGTCCTTCAGCGCCGCGGCGATCCGGGTGACCGACAGGGACGAGGTGTTGGTCGCGAAGACGGCCGTGGCGGGCAGCGCCCGCTCCAGCCTGCCGAAGACCTCCGTCTTGGTGCCGAGATCCTCCCGCACCGCCTCGATGACCAGCTCGACGTCCGGGCCCTGCGCCCACGGGTCGTCGAGCGGGACCAGCCGCGCCAGGGCGGCGGTGCGGTCCCCGTCGGACATCCGGCCCTTCTGGACCGCCCGTTCGAGCATGGACCGTACGAAGTCCACGGCGGCCGTCACGGCCTCCGTGCGCACGTCGCACAGCTCGACGGTGTGTCCGGCGGTGGCCGCCCACTGGGCGATGCCGCGGCCCATGGCCCCGGCGCCGACGATCCTGATACGCATGGCGGTTGCGGTCCTCTCGGCGTGTGACAGGTGATCGGTCCAAGGGGTGTACGGGACAGCCCTCAGCGAAGATAGACGCGGTCCGGGTCCACGTCCTCGCGCAGCAGCCGGAGTTCGGCCCCGGTCGGCGGCGGTACGGTCCCGACCGTGCCGGCCACCTCCAGCTCCCAGCCGGTGGCCGCCCGTACCTGCTCGACGGTGACACCGGGGTGGACGGCCACCAGCCTCAGCTCCTCGCCGATGCCCGCGCGGGCCAGGATGCCCAGTTCGGTGACGACCCGGGTGACGCCGGCACCCAGCGGACGGATGCCCTCGGCGAGCGCCCGGTCGGGGCCGGGTGTGGTGCAGAAGTCGAGGGTTCTCGGGAAGGAGCGCGGGTCGTGGCGGCGCATCACGACGAAGACCTCACGGGAGTTGGCCATCACCTCGATGCCGCCGCCCGAGCCGGGCAGCCGGACCGAGGGGCTGTCCCAGTCGCCGATCACGGACGTGTTGAGGTTGCCCCACCGGTCGATCTGCGCGGCGCCCAGGAAGCCCACGTCGATATGGCCGCCCTGGAGGACACAGCCGAAGAGCGCGGGCATCGACAGCACCGCCTCGGCACCGGTGATCAGGACCGCGTCGGCGATGGTCTCCGGCAGGTGCGAGGGGTGGGCGCCGCACACCCCGGACTCGTACACCACCTCGATCTGCGGGGCGACCGTCAGATGCGCCAGTTCGGTGGCGAGCGTCGGCAGGCCGATACCGGCGAACACGGTGCGGCGTGCGGCCAGTTCACGGGAGGCGACGACGGAGAGCAGCTCCGACGAGGTGACGGTGTCCGGTGCGGTGGTGGTCATGGGGCGTTCTCTCTCCTGTTCCGTCGCCGGTCCGTTCCGTCCGTTCACAGCCGCCGCCCGTAGTTCACCGGCCGGCTCAGCGCCTCGCCGACCGCCAGGCCCGCCCAGTACTCCTCACCGAGCTTGTCGACGTACTCCGCGTGGTCGGCCGTCCCGAGCACCCACTCGGCCAGCCACTCCCGGAGCCGCTGCGGGTCCTTGCCGATGTGCGACCAGGCGCGGTAGAAGGCGTTGTCCCGGTCGTAGTACCCCTGGGCGAAGGAGGGGTGGGCGCCGCGCGGACAGACGACGACCGCGTCGACCGCGTGGGCGGGGACGAGCGTGCGGTTGGGGTCCGAGCGGATCACCTCGTCGTCGACGATCTCCTCCACGACGACGATCGCCCTGTCCGCCGCGTACACCGCCTCGGCCTGGATGCCGGTCAGGCCCCAGATCTGGGTGTTGCCGCCGCGGTCGGCGCGCTGGGCGTGGATGATCGTCACATCGGGATTGACGGGCGGTACGACATAGATCTGCTCGGGCTCGCCGTCCGGGCCGGGATAGGGCGAAGCGACCTTGCGCAGATCGCTGTTGACGGACGGCAGATCGCTGCCTCCGTAGCTGCGCAGCGGGTGGAACGGCAGGCGCTGGGCGCCGGCCAGATAGCGGCAGATCATTCCGTAGTGGCTGTACTCCTCGAAGGCGAGCGGCGCCGGTTCGCCGGTCTCGACGCGGCGGCGCAGTTCGCCGAGCGACCCGGCGGAGGAATTGCCCACGAAGGAGGAGACCAGCCGCGACACACAGCCCGCGGCGATCATCTGGTCCACCACGATGTCCGCGGTCATCCGGACCACGGTGAGGTCGCGGCGGCCCTGGCGGATGATCTCGTGACCCGCGGCGGTCGGGACGAGATGGGTGAAGCCTTCGAGACAGACGGTGGCGCCGTCGTGGACGAAGGCGGCGACGGCCGCCTTCATCGACATCGACTTGTCTTTCCGGTCCGTCGTGGCCACGGTGCTCCTCCGGCTCTGCTGGCGTGTCCTGGGCAGGCGCGTCACCCCACCGTGTCAGCGGCCATTGATTGCTGTCCAATACCGAATTAAGGTCGCATCAAGACACTTGAGCAATGAATCGGCCGAAGGGGCGGGCATGGAGCTGCGTCACCTGTCCGCGTTCGTCGCCGTGGCCGAGGAACTGCACTTCGGACGGGCCGCGAAGCGGCTGCAGATGGCGCAGCCGCCGCTGAGCCAGCAGATCCGCCGGCTGGAGAAGGAGCTGGGCGTCCAGCTCTTCGAACGCAACACCCGGTCGGTGCGGCTCACCAGCGCGGGGGAGTCCTTCCTCCAGCCGGTACGGACCGTGCTCGACGATCTCGACGCGGCGGTGCGCGCCGCGAGGGCGGCGGGCCGCGGCGAGTACGGGCGGGTCACCCTCGGCTTCGCGGGCGCCTCCAGCCACGAGACGCTGCCGCTCCTCACCCGTGCCGTGCGCGCCGCCCACCCCGCTCTCGAACTGGTCATGAGGGGGCAGACCTACGCCAACGTCGCCCTCGACCGGGTCGCCGACGGCTCGCTGGACCTGGGGTTCGTCCGGCTGCCGGTGACCCGGCCGGGCGTGGCGTACCGGGTGGTCGACGAGGAGGAGCTGGTGTGCGCGCTGCCCTTCGACCACCCGCTCGCCAGGCTGGAGAGCGTCCCCGTCGGCGTTCTGGCCGAGGAGCACTTCGTCTCCTTCCCCGTCAACACCGGCTCCACCGTGCGCGACGCGATGGTCGGGGCCTGCGAGGCCGCCGGGTTCAACCCCCGGGTGGTCCAGGAGGCGCCGGACTCGTACACCATCCTGGCGCTGGTCGCCGCGGGCGTCGGGGTCACGCTCACCGTCACCTCCGTCCAGCACATCCAGCAGAACGGCCTCGTCTACCGGCCCCTGGCCGGCCCGCCGATCCGGCTCCAGGCGGCGCTGGCCTGGCGGGCCGACAATCCCTCCGCCGCGCTGCGGGCGGTGCTGGCGGTGGCGGAGGAGGCCCTGCCCACGCCGTCGCGCCCGGCCCGGGACCCGGCCTCCGCGAGCATGAACTGAGACGCGCCACGTCTTGAACCAGGGCGAACTGGATATTGGACCGACTCAGTCGCCGGGTGCAAGGGTCGGCGGCACACGCACTCGTCCCCGAAAGGTCACGCCGTGCCCGATCAGCAGCTCGATGTCGTCATCTGCGAACCACTGCGCACCCCCATCGGCCGCTTCGGCGGAGTGTTCGCACAGCAGACGCCGGCCGCGCTCGCCGCACGCGTCATCGCCGAGGTCGTGGCCCGTACCGGGATCGACCCCGCCGCCGTCGACGAGGTGATCCTGGGGCACTCCTACCCGTCGGCCGAGGCCCCCGCCATCGGCCGGGTCGCCGCGCTCGACGCCGGACTGCCCGAGACCGTCACCGGCTCCCAGGTCGACCGCCGCTGCGGATCGGGCCTGCAGGCCGTGCTCGACGCGGCGATGCAGATCCGGGCCGGATTCAGCGAGGTCGTGATCGCGGGCGGGGTCGACGTGATGAGCGGTGCCCCGTACTACACGCACGAGGGACGCTGGGGCATCAAGGGCCCCGGCCTCCAGCTCCACGACTCGCTGGCCCGGGGCAGGGTCACCGCGGGCGGCGCCAACCACCCCGTGCCGGGCGGCATGATCGAGACCGCCGAGAACCTCCGGCGCTCCTACGGCATCGGCCGCGCCGACCAGGACGCCCTCGCCCTGCGCTCCCAGCAGCGCGCCGGCCGCGCCGCGGCGGAGGGCCGGTACGACGCGGAGACCGTCCCCGTCACCGTACGCACCCGCGAGGGCGAGACCGTCGTCACCACCGACGAGCACCCCCGCCCCGACACCACCGCCGGACAACTCGCCGCGCTGCGCCCGGTCATGGCGAAGTCCGACCCGGAGGCGACCGTCACCGCGGGCAATGCCAGCGGCCAGAACGACGCGGCCGCCGCCTGCCTGGTCACCGGCGCGGCCACCGCCGAACGCCTCGGCCTCACCCCGCTGGTCCGGCTGGTCTCCTTCGCCCGTGCAGGGGTGCCCGCCGCCACGATGGGCATCGGCCCCGTCCCGGCGACCCGGGCCGCCCTCGAACGCGCCGGACTCACCCTCGCCGACCTCGACCTGATCGAGCTCAACGAGGCCTTCGCCGTCCAGGTGCTCGCCTGCACCCGGGAGCTGGGGCTCGGCGAGAAGGACCACGAGCAGCGCATCAACGTCAACGGCTCCGGCGTCTCCCTCGGCCACCCGGTCGGCGCCACCGGCGCCCGTATCCTCGCCACGCTCACCCGTGAACTGCACCGCCGCGAGGCCCGGTACGGCCTGGAGACCATGTGCATCGGCGGTGGGCAGGGCCTCGCCGCCGTCTTCGAGCGCATCGCGGCCTGACGTCCGCCCGGCGGGGGCGGTGGGACGCGTGGCGCCCACCGCCCCGGAGTTCGCTGCCGGCCGGTGGTGCGGAGACGCCCCGTGCCCTCGCCCCCGGACGCGATCGGTCCGCGACGGCCGGCCGCTCGCGCGATTCCCGTGGCGTCAGCAGGCGGTCGTCGTGCGTGAGGACCCGCCCCGCTCCGCAGCCGGCACCACCGCGAGATGGTCCCGCTCGGCATCCGGGTCGGTCAGCCGGTTCAGCCGGGCCGGTACGTCGAACCCGACCAGCAGCACCACGATCACCGTGCCCGCGAAGGTCAGCACCGCCAGCGCCTGCCCCAGATCCATCCCGGACGCCAGATGCGCCCCCAGCACCGGAGCCACCGCACCGCCCAGCGCCCCCACGTTGTACGTGAAGCCGAGCGCCGCGCCCCTGCTCTCCGTCGGGAAGTGCCCGCCGATGTAGCGGGGCAGCAGCCCCGAGATGCCGAAGCTGGTCGCCTGCAGCAGGAAGAGCAGGATGCCGAGCAGCAGGAGGTTGTCGTGCACGGCGAAGACCGGATAGACGAAGGCCAGCGAGGCGAGCAGCGTCAGCGCGTACGCCTTCTTCGCGCCGATCCGGTCACCGAGGAAGCCCGCGGTCCAGCAGCCGGCCATAGTCCCGAAGCCCGCGAAGTACAGGACGTCGGTGACCTGGTCGGTGGAGTAGCCGAGCTCGGTCTTCAGATACGTGGGCAGCAGTGCCTGGATCGGCCACGAGTAGAGGAACGCGAAGAACAGCGTCACGATCATCGACAGATACAGCACCCAGCCGCGCTTCCCGCCCATCTGCACGGCGATCGCGGCGAGCGCCAGCCCGGCGACCACCGAGAGCACGGGGACCATTCCGGCGCCGCCCGGGGTGAAGACCAGGAAGAGCGCGACGGTGGCGACGGCCACCAGGACCGTATTGACCACGGCCCGGCCCCGGCCCGCGAACAGCGGCCGGAACGGATTGGGCTTGGCGCCCTTGTCCCCGACGCTCTCCGTCCACTCCTCGGCCTCCGGCAGCGCCCGTCGCATCCACAGCGCGATGGCGATCGGTATCAGGCCGAGATAGAACATCCACCGCCAGCCGAGCGAGGGCACCACCCAGTTGTAGACCTGCGCGGCGAGCACCGAGCCGACGGAGAAACCGGAGATCAGGAAGCCGCTGGCCCGGCTGCGGAGCCTGGCGGGCCAGCTCTCCATGACGTACGTGGCGCTGGCGCTGTACTCACCGGCCATGCCCATGCCGATGGCGAGCCGGGCGGCGAACAGGCTCTGGTAGTTCCAGGCGAATCCGCAGGCGAAGGTGCCGAGCGAGTACAGCAGGATGCTCAGGACCATGGAGAGCTTGCGGCCGTACCGGTCGCCGATGGCACCGAGCACCGCACCGCCCAGCCAGCGGGTGATGAACGCACCGGAGATCAGGCTGGCGGCCTGCACCGTGCTCAGCCCGAAGTCGTCACTGATCTCGGTGAGCACGAGAGTGATCAGCACGAAGTCGAAGCCGTCGAGGACGTAGCCGATCCAGGCGGCGAAGAACGACTTCCACTGGGTACCGCTCACTTCTCGGTACCAGGGGAGCTTGGCGGGTGATGTGGTCTGCACGGTGACTCCAGGATGCGGGACGGCGCTCGTCGTTGAGCGGCCGGCCCGCGTGGTGGGGGAAGGTCAGGGCCGGGCGATGCCCGCGACGAATCGGGCGGTCAGGGCGGTGGGTGCCGTGATGGCGGTACCGACGACGACGCTGTGGGCGCCGCGTGCCAGGGCTTCGGCGGCTTCCCCGGGGGTGTTGATCCGGCCCTCGGCGACCACCGGGACGTCGATCGCGGCGGCGAGTTCGGCGACCAGCCCGAGATCGGGGCCGGTCTGCTCCGGGGTGCCCGGCACATAGCCGGAGAGGGTGGTGGAGACGAAGTCCGCGCCCTGCCCGGCCGCCGCGACGCCCTCGGCGAGCGTGGCGACATCGGCCATCACCAGGGCGCCCGCCCCGTGCACCGCCGCGACCAGCTCGGCGAAGGTGGAGCCGTCGGGGCGCGGCCGGTCGGTGGCATCGGCGGCGACGACATCGGCGCCGGCCTCGACGATCGCCAGGGCGTGCCGGACGGTCGGGGTGATGTAGACGCCGACGTCGCCGTCCTTCCACAGGCCGATGACCGGAAGGTCCACGGCCTCGGTGATCGCGGCGACGACCTCCGGCTCGTTGGCACGGATCGCGGCGCCGCCTCCGGCGACGGCCGAGCGGGCGAGCCGGACCAGGGTGCCGGTCTCCCGCATCGGGTCGCCGGGGGGTGCCTGGCAGGACACGATCAGCTTGCCCCGGAGGGAGGCGGCCAGTTCCTGAGCGGTCATCGAAGGACTCCCGGGTGGTGGAGGGGAAGTGTGGTGGTCAGGGCGGCGGCGCCGAGCACCGCCGCGTCGGCGCCGAACAGGGGTGCCCGGGGCACGAGGTCGCGCAACGGCGGCATCAGCTCCGCGGTGAAGGCGGCGGCCAGGGCGTCCCCGTACAGCGGGCCGATCCGCGGCACACCGCCGCCGACGACGACCCGGTCGGGCCCCAGCGCGTTGGCGAGCCCGCCGAGCACCTGGCCGGTGGCGGCCGCGCCGGTGGTGATGGCGAGGACGGCCGCCGCGTCGCCCTGCCCGGCGCGGGCGGCGACGGTTTCGAGCCGGTCCACGGGGGCGCCGGTCAGCCGCTCGTAGTGGGCGGCGATGCCGGGCCCGGAGGCGATGACCTCCAGATGCCCGGCGGCCCCGCAGGTGCAGGGCAGTCCGGCGGCACCGGGGCTGGGCAGATGGCCGAGATGGCCGGCGAGCCCGGCGGCGCCGTGCAGCATCCGCCCGTCGACGGCGATCGCGCCGCCCACCCCTGTACCGACCGCCACGAACAGCAGCGATCCGCGTCCCGGGTGCCGGGCGGTCAGGGCAGCGAGCTCCGGCCCCGCCGTGGCGCGTACGTCGTTGTCGCAGGCCACCGGGTACCCGGTGCGTTCGGCGAGGCCGGCGCCCAGGGCGGTGCCCGCCCAGCCGCGGATGGAGTCGGTGGCGCTGGTGACCATGCCGGTACGGGGATCGACGACACCGGCCGCCGCGACGCCGAGCGCCGTGGCCAGCCGCCCCGGATCGACGGCCGCGGCGGCCCCGGCGAGTGCGTCCAGCACGGCCGCCGCGCCGTCGCGGGCCGGGGTGGGCCGGGTGTGCCGGGACAGGACCGTGCCGTCGGGGCCGAGGAGCGCGGCGGCGATCTTCGTACCGCCGAGGTCGAGCCCGATCACCGCGGTACCCGTTCCGGCGGACGGCCGGGAGCTCCCGCTCATCGGACCGGCGGCAGGCCGGCGGCGCGCAGGCGCCGGGAGACCAGGGCGACGGACTCGGCGCTCAGCCGGATCTGCGGGAAGGCGGTGTCGCCGCAGTCGATGACGCCGAGCAGCTGGAGCGCCGCCTTGAAGGAGCCGAGCGCCGAGGAGCTGCGGCCCATGTCCGCCTCCGGGCCCGCGTCGACCATGGCGAACAGCTCGACGAGCCGCTCCTGCTCTTGTGCGGCCAGCTCCCAGTTCCCGGCCCGCGCGGCGTCGTAGAGCCGTACGTAACCGGCCGGGTCGACATTGCCGATGCCCGGCACGACACCGTCGGCCCCGGCCAACAGGGCGGCGTCCACGGTGAGTTCGGAACCGGTGAGAATGCTGAAGCGGGGCGCCGGGCCGTTCGCGCGGCCCTCGCGGCCGCCCAGCGCGACGATCAGGCGGCGCAGTCCGCCCTCGTCGCCGCTGCTGTCCTTGAGGCCGGCCAGCGTGCCGTCCTCGGCGAGCTCGCGCACCAGCGCGGGGGAGAGCTTGCTGTGCACGGCGACCGGGATGTCGTACGCGAACAGCGGCAGGTCGACGGCCGAGCGCAGCCGCCGGAAGTGCTGGGCGATCTCCTTGCCGTGGGTGCGGGTGTAGAACGGCGCGGTCGCGACCAGGGCGTCCGCGCCCAGTGCGGCGGCGGAGCGGGCGTGCTCGACGACCCGTGCGGTGGTGGTGTCGATGACACCGGCCAGCACCGGAACCCTGCCGTCGGTCACGTCGACCACGGTCTCCAGCGCCGTGGCGCGCTGCTCGTCGGTGAGGTACGCGACCTCGCTGGTGGACCCGAGCGCGAACAGCCCGTGCACACCGCCGCCGATGAGGTGGTCGACGAGCCGGGCGAGGGACGCGGTGTCGACCTCCCCCCGGGGGTCGAGCGGGGTGCAGACCGGCGGGACGACGCCGTGCAGCGGTGCGGTGAGGGACATGGTGAGGGCTCCAGCTCGGTCGATGCACCGATCCGTGGCCCGAGACAGCTGCACGGATCGAGACGTGAGACGTAAGATGTCCTATGTCTGACTCACCATAAACGGATGCTCCTGTGACCGGTCAAGGGGCAATCGCACCTCGGGAGGATGTTGTGGCGCGCCCCACCATGGCTCAGGACATAGAGCGCCGGCTCAAGGAACTGATCCTGGAACGCAGACTCGGCCCCGGTGACGCGCTGCCCACCGAGGCGGAGCTGATGGAGCTCTTCGGGGCCGGCCGGGTGTCGGTGCGCGAGGCCCTCAAGGCGCTCCAGGCCGTCAACGCCGTGGAGATCCGCCGCGGCTACGGCACCTTCGTCGGCTCGCTCTCCCTCTCGCCCTTCGCCGAGGGGCTCGCCTTCCGGGCCGCCGTACGCCACCGGCGGGGCGAACCGGGTCTCTTCGAGCTGATGAAGGTGCGGGAGGCGCTGGAGGCCGGCCTGGTCGGCGCGGTCACCGCCGGGATTCCCGGCGAGGACCTCGGCGTGCTGCGTGGTCTCGTCGCGAGGATGGAGGACGAGGCCCGCGACGGCGGCCGGGTGGCGCGCGGCACCGACCGCGCCTTCCACCTCGCGCTCTATGCCTCGCTCGACAACCACCTGCTCAGCGAGGTGCTCGACGCCTTCTGGGCGGCCATGGACCGGGTGCGCGAAGACCTCGACGACGGCCATCAGGACCCGCTGGCCACCTGCGCCCAGCACCGCGAGATCGTCGAGGCGGTCGCGGCGGCCGACGGCGAACGCGCGGTACGCGCCATGCGCACCCACTTCGACGGCATCCGCACCCGCCTGGAGCCGTCACCGGTCCCGTAGCCGGCGCGTCCGCCGGTTCCTCACCCCGGGATCGCCCCGGTGATCGCGGTGACGGCCATCCGGACCGCCCGGTCCGTCACCGCCCGGGGGTCGTCGCCGTTCTCGATCGCCGTCGTGGCCGCGTTGACGATTCCCTGGAGGAGCAGCGCCGTACGCCGGGGGTCCTCCTCGCCCAGCTCGCCCAGCGCACCGGTCAGTGGGGTGAGCAGCTCCCGGTGGACCCGCGCCGCGCTCTCCCGCACCACTGCCGCGTCGCGCACCGCGGCCAGTGCCCGGGCGATCCGGTGCTCGCCGCCGCGCACCAGCTCCAGCTGGGACGACACATAGGCGGCGATCTTCTCCTCGGGCGTACCGGCCGCCGACATCCCGGCCCGGATGGCCTCCGTCCAGCGGGGCATCGCGTCCTCGACGACCGCGGCGAGCAGCTCGGGGCGGCCGGGGAAGTACTTGTACACGCTGTTGCGGGCGAGGCCCGTGGCCCTGGCGACCGCGGTGAAGGTCACGGCCTCCGCGTCGCCGCCCTCCAGCAGCGCACGGGCCGCCCGCACCAGGGCCAGCCGTTGCTGGGCGTGGTGCTCGGCGACCGTGGCGGCACTGATCCTTGGCACCGGCCCAGTCTAGAAGCCCCGGCGTACTACCGACCCCCACTTGGGGACGCGGCGTCCCCATCATCTATGTTGGCGACACACCGTCTCTAACATCGATCCATCGAAGGGAACCGCCGTGTTCCTCGCTCTGCTGGAGCTGCGCGCCGCCCGAGGGCGCTTCCTGCTCATGGGGTCCGTCGTGGTGCTCGTCGCCGCGCTCGTCGGCATCGTCTCCGGCTTCACCACCGGCCTGGGGGACGACACCGTCTCCGCGCTGCGCCGCCTCCCGGCCGCGCAGCTGGTCTTCTCCTCGGACGCCCGGTCCGACCAGTTCGCCCGCAGCCTCCTCGACGAGAAGACCGCTGCCGCCTGGCGCGCGGACGCGGACACCGACGCGACCCCGCTGGGCGTCTCCATCACCCGTGGCACGACGAACCGGGGCGCCGAGGTCGACCTCGCCGCCTTCGGCGTCGAGCCCGGCTCCTTCCTCGACCCCTCGGCCACCGACGGCGACGGCCTCGCCGGCGCGGCGGCGGACAGCATCGTGATGTCCGCCAAGCTCGCCGACGAGGGAGTACGCGTCGGCGACACCCTCGTCATCGACCGGCTCGGCATCGAACTGCACGTGATCGGGCTGACCGAGCGTTCCAGCTACGGCCATGTGCCCGTCGCCTACGTCCCGCTGAAGACCTGGCAGCGCATCCGCTTCAGCACCCCCGGCGCCCCGGCCTCCTCCGCCGCCGCGATCCCCGGCCAGTTCAGCGCCCTGGCCCTGCGCACCCCGCCGGCCGGGACCTCCGCCGCCACTCTCGACAAGCGGCACTCCACCACCACCCTCACCAAGGAGGAGGCGTACGAGGCGGCCCCCGGCTACACCGGCGAGCGCGTCACCATGAGCTCGATCCAGGTCTTCCTCTTCTTGATCGCCCCGCTCGTGGTCGGCGCCTTCTTCGCCGTGTGGACCGTGCAGCGGCAGCCCGAACTCGCCCTGCTGCGGGCCATGGGCGCCTCCCGCCGGCGGCTGCTCGCCCACACCGTGCTCCAGGCGGCCCTGGTCGTCGTCCTCGGCACCGCGGGCGGCGCCGTGCTCGCCGGAGCGGTCGGGCTGCTGGTCGGCGAGAAGGTGCCGTTCAGTCTGCCCGCCACCACCCTCGCCGCCACCATGTGCACCGTCGCGGCCGTCGGCCTCGCGGGCACCGCCCTGACCCTGCGCCGGGTGACGAAAGCCGACCCGCTGACCATGCTGGGAGCCAACCGATGAGCCTCGAACTGTCCGGCGTCACCGTGGAGTTCGGCCGGGCCGACGCCCGTACCACCGTCTTCGACGACCTCGACGTCACCTTCGAACCCGGCCGCATGACGGCCCTCGTCGGCCCGTCGGGCTCCGGGAAGTCCACACTGCTCGCCGTCGCGGGCGCGCTGCTGCGGCCCACCGCCGGGCAGGTCCTGCTGGACGGCGAGGATCTCGCCGGGCTCTCCGACGCCCGGCGCGCCGAGGCCCGCCGCGAACGGATCGGTTACATGTTCCAGAGCGGCAATCTGCTCTCCGGATTGACCGCCGTCGACCAGCTGCTCGCCGCCGTGTACATCAGTGCCGGGCGCCCCCGCGCGCACCGCTCCCGCGCCGGGGAGGCCCTGACCCGGGTGGGCCTGGGCCATCGCCTGCGCCACCGCCCCGAACAGCTCTCCGGCGGCGAACGCCAGCGCGTCGCCCTGGCCCGTGCGCTCTTCCTCTCCCCGAAGCTGCTGCTGATCGACGAACCGACGGCGGCCGTCGACCGCTCGCAGGCCGGCGAACTGGCCGCGCTCCTCGCCGAACGCACCCGCCAGGACGACTGCGTCACGGTCGTCGCCACGCACGACCCGGCCGTGGCGGAGGCCGCCGACCGGGTCGTGGACATGGCCGCGCTGACCGCCCGGGCGGCCCCGCCCGCACGGCCCGGCCACTGACCCCGCCCGGTCACCGCTGCCGCTGGACGCTGCCGTACAGATAGCTGTCGTCGCCGTCCAGCGCGGCGCGGCTCAGCGCCTCCACCTGGGCGGGTCCCATCGCGGGCCAGTCGGGCGTGTTCCCGACCAACGCGCGCCCCAGCCTGCGGCCGAGGCCGACCAGGCGGGCCCCCTCGGCGGAACGCTCGTCCGCGTACCGGCGCAGGGCCTCGGCCGCCGAGGAGGAGGCGCGCAGCGACCGTTCCAGGCACAGCGCGTCCTGGAGTGCCTTGACCGCCCCGCTCGCGGTGTGCGGCCGGGTCACGCTCGCCGCGTCGCCCGCCAGCAGGAAGGGGGGTTCCGCCGCCCGGGGCACCACGAAGTCGGCGACCGGGTGGAGCGCCTGGGCGGTGTGCTCGCCCCGGGCGACGATGTCGGCCCACTCCGCGGGGAAGTGCTCCTCGGCGATGTGCCGCACGTAGGCGGTGGAGACCGGGAGGTCGGCGGCCGGAGGAGAGGAGTAGACGGCGTACGCCAGCAGACGCGAGCCCTCGGCCGCCCCCGGGATCAGGTAGAAGACACCGTGTCCGCCGGGGAAGCCCAGGGTGACCCAGGCGCTCTCCAGCATCGTCAGCTGCTCCGGATGGGCACGGAGGGCGGCGGCCGGGATCGTGCCCCGCCAGACCCGATACCCGGCGGGAACCGGCCGCACCCCGGGCGCGAGCGCGTCGCGGGTCACGGAGCGGTGCCCGTCCGCCCCGACGACGATGTCGTATTCCCGCTCGCCTGCCGCCGTACGGATCAGGGCGCCGCCGGAGGCCGTACGCCCGACGGAGCCGACGGGCCGCCCGCGGTGGTAGGTGCCGTCCCCGGCGCGGGCGCGCAACGCCCGCCACAGCAGACCCCAGTTGCACGCCGTCACCGGGGCCTGCTGCCGTGCCAGCTCGCGTGCCGACCGCCGTCCCGGCTCCCGGGCGAGCCAGACCCGGGTGGCGACCGGTGCCGTCGGCATGTCCGAGCCCAGATACCCGTCCGCGACCAGCTCCTGATGGAGCGGCGGGGGGATGACGATGCCGAAACCCCGGTCCTGCAACGCGCCGTCGCTGCGCTCGTGGACGGTGACGTCCGCCCCGGCCCGCGCGCCCGCGATCGCCATGGCGCAGCCGGCGATGCTGCCGCCGACCACCCCGATGCGTAAACCCGTCACTGCCACCGTGCCACCGCCTGTTCCGACGCTCCGGGAGGTGCTGGAGCCCCCATCGTCGCACCCGTGCGCGGCAGGTGCGGGACAGGACGCGGCGCCTCCCGGAGGGCCGGGCCGCTACGGGGTCACGGTCACCGTCGCGCTGCCGGACGCCTGCTTGCCGCTCGCCCGGTACGTGGCGGTGAGCGCGACGCTGCCCGAGGCGCCCGCGGCGACCGTCACCGGGACCTTCACATTGGCGCCCTGGCCCGGGTTGAGCGCCGGGACGACGACCTGGCCCGTCGTCCATCCGCCGGGCACGGTGAGATCCATGGTGCCCCGGTCACGTCGTACGTCCATCCGGTTGACCACCCGCACCGTCACCTCGGCGCCGGTTCCGGCCCTGAGCGTCGCGGGCGGGGTGATCGTGATGTCGGCGCAGGTGCCGCCGAGCCACTTCAGGTCGAAGGACGCGTAGGTGATGTGCTGGTAGTCGGCCCGCTCGTAGAGGAGCCCGAGGCGGCCGTCCGCGAGCCGGGTCAGTGTCGAGTAGGCCGCGGCGCCCGGGTCGACGACCTTCCGGATCGGCCAGGTCTTCCCGTTGTCGCAGGACATCTTCACGGTGAGGTTGCGCCGTGCCGAGGCGTCCTCCGTGTTGCTGAACAGCAGCCACGAGGACTGCGGGTCCGACGGTGCGGCATCGGGGGCGTACCGCATCACCGAGGCGTTGTTCGCCGGGTCGGTGAGCTGGGTGTCCTGGGCGAACGGGGTGTAGTTGACCCCGCCGTCGGTGGAGTACGCGACCGTCCGGTACGGCTTCGAGCGGTTGTTGAGCATGACCCTGCCGTCGGACAGCTCGACGGTCTTGTTCTCGTCGCCGCCGGGGCCGACCGGATTGCCCATCCTCCATGTCTCGCCGTGGTCGTCGCTGTAGGCGCTCGCCGCGTAGTTGGCGCCGTTGACGCGGACGGCGTACTGCTGGATCAGCCGGCCCTTGTACGGGCCCCGGCGCAGCTGGATGCCCTCGCCGGAGGCCGCGAACATGCCAGCCCAGGCAGGGTCCTTGATCTGCCGGGTGATACGGCGATGGGTCCAGGTCACCCCGTCGTCGTCGGAGTAGCTGTAGTCGGCCTGGAGGACGTTCGGGTCGGTCTCGTCGTTGCCGGTGCCCGATCCGAAGAAGCCCTGGTTCACCGAGGCCGCGTAGAACAGGAAGATCCGGCCGGTGGTGCGGTCCACGAGCAGGCTCGGGTCGCCGTAGCCCTTGGGCGCGGCATCCGCGCGGACCACCTGCTGCGGCTGCCAGGTCACACCGCTGTCGGTGCTGCGGCGCAGCACGACGGAGATGTTGCCCGGCAGGTCGCCGAGGGTGGGGCGGGCGTCGTAGGCCGCGAGCACCGTGCCCTTGACGGAGGTGGTGAGTGCCGGGATGCGGTAGTGGGGCGAGCCCGCCCCGTCGACGGTGAGGTCCTGCGAGGTCAGCTGACCGGGGGCGGGGGAGGCGCCGTGGGCGGTGCCGGTCGCGGTGACCACCAGCAGGGCGGCGCTGAGCAGGGCGACGGAGACTTTTCGCTGCATGGACGATCTCTCTTCTCGGCCAACTGCTGTGCGACGACGGCCTCCTGATTCTCCGCCAGGGCA
>NZ_JBSFBQ010000098.1:0-15749 GCF_053593015.1 Streptomyces sp. NPDC002403
GATGTCCATGGCGTACTGGTCGTACTCGGCGAACTCCACCGAGGGGACCTTCCATGCTTCCAGGGTGCGGCGCAGCACGTCGTCGAACGACGTCAGGATCCGGTTGGGGACGTAGTCGGCGGGCCGCTGGGCCCCTCCCCTTGTTTCTCCGTCCAGCCGTGAGCGTCGCTGTTCCAGTTCGTCGATCCGCTCGTGGAGTTCGAGGTTCCGTTCGATCTCCGAGCGTGCGTGGAGATGCTCTTCCATGCGGGCGCGCATGGGGGCGAGCTGGTCCTGGGTGGCGGCGATCTCCTGGTCCATGCGGGCGGTGTCGTGCATCAGGGATGCCCGGCGCCGGGTGAGCGTTTCGAACTGGCCCAGCAGGTCCTCGATCGTGGGCAGCAGGTCGGCGAGGAGGCTGGTCGTCTTGGCAGTCTCGTTCTGGACGGCGAGGTGGAGCTGCGTCGTCTCGTGTTCACTGTGTCCGGGGTGTTGGTGCTCGGGCTCGGCGCCGCAGAACACGCAGGTGCCCACCCGGAAGTAGCCCAGCAGGCTGCCGGCTTCGGTCACCATCTCGAGGCGGGCGAGGTCGGAGCGGTATTGGTCCTCCAGCAGGCGGAAGCGCGAGACCAGGTCGCCGGTCTCCCCAAGGCGGGACTCCACCGTGGCCAGTTCCTCGGCTGCCTTCATCCGGGTGGTGACGGCTGTCAGATGCCGGTCTGTGATCACCCGTAGGGTCGTGGAGTGCTCGTCGATGGACGCCTGCAGACGTACCTGGCGGTCCCGCAGTTCCCTGACGTTCTCGTTCGTGGTCAGTTTGCTCTGCAGATCAAGGATGATCTGATCGAGCAAAGTGATCTTTCCTTTGTTGACCCGGCGCTGTCCTGCGTTAAGACCGGAGTCCACGTCCGGATCGCTTTCACCGGTCAGCATCAGCCGCATGACCGAGGCTGCTGCGGTCTTGCCGCTGGCTGCGGCCGAGGGCAGGACCGGGGACAGTGGTGCGACCATCCGCGTCTCGGGAATGACGGAGAGGTGGACGAGATCGCGCAGGGCCAGGCTGCGGCTGGCTCCAGCTTCGTTCTTGCGGATCCTCAGATCGGCCAGCACAAGTTCGTTCATGAGGAACAGCGACAGGCTGTTCTTGCTGCGTGCCGTGTGGGCGGCGGTGACCTGGGTGTCGGCAGGGGCGGTCACCACCGAGCGGAGATCGCTGCGGTAGAGGTGGATAGTGCTGCTGTGAGGGGCCCGCATTAGGGTCAGCGGCGTCCTGTCCGGCAGCCTCAGTCCCAAAAGGATCTGGCTGTAGCCGTTGGCTTCCGGCACCTCGGGTGGCTGGCTGCCGCCGAGCATGTACTCGATGGATTCGACGATGAACGACTTGCCGGTGTCGGACGCCCCGTAGATCACGGTGAGGTCCGGGCCAAAGTCCACGCTCGCGGTGGGCTTGTTCATGCCCGCGTAGGTGAGGTGGACCAAGCGCAGTTCACTCATGACCGGCTCCGCTCCGCGCGAGTTCCGCGGATGCCCGTCCGATGATCTCCTGTGTCGCAACACGGGCGTCCGACCGCGCCGCAAAGTGGTGCACCGCCCACTCGGCCCGCTCGCGCAGGGACTCGACGTAGGACGCCTTCAACACGTCGACGAACACGGGTCCCCGGTCGGTGGCCCGGTACATGAGCCCCTCGCTGTCGTCGACGATGCCGGCCAGGCCGGCACGGATCAGCACGAGCAGTGCCTCCTCCAGGACAGCTCGTTTCATCCCGAGCTCGCCCCCGCGCGCCGGCAGGTTGGGATGAAGGCTGGGCGGACCGTCGAATTCGCCGCTGTGGAGCACTACATGGTCCAGGGCAACCAGCCGTGCGATGTCCATGGGCTCGGGATGGCTCTCGGCCAAAAGGACAAGCGCGCGTACACCGACTTCGAGCGGGCTGTTGAGCGGGTTCACTTCTCTCCTTCCCGGCACCATGTCAGACGGTCCTCGTTCGCCAGGTGATGGCATACCCCTTTGCGGGCGTTTGTTTCGACGAAGGGGGTAAGGACTGTCGGGGTCAGCTGGACGGTGCCGGCCACAGCCATGACCGCGCCGTGCCGCTCCCAGCCATCCGGGTAGGAGCGGGCTGCGACTTCCACGACAATGTCGTACACGTCCTTCTTCACCCGTTCGAAGTACGCCGGCTGCGTGGCATCGCGAGCGAACACGCGCACCGCCTCGGCAGCATAGAAGGCCTCGCGCTGCCGCTTGAGGTGCTCGTCGGCCTCCTCGACGGTGGGCACGTCTTCCAGGCCGCTGATGGCGCCAGGGAAATGCTCACGGTAGACGTCCACGAGACGCTGGACATAGCGGGCTTCGTCCTCATGGTGCTGCGGCGGCGGAATCATCTGCCGGGGCCCCTGTTCGAAGGGGGCGTAGGGGAAACGATCCACAAAGTGCGTGGTCGTCTTGTGCAGCTCGAGCATCTCGTCCAGGTCCACGCACTCGAACATGGCGAAGTCGGTGTCCGCCGCCAGCTCCTCGACCGCTCGCCGCTGCTCATCGGTGAGCGCGGTCACGAGCTTGTCCCGGGTGGCGGACAGTTCCTGCAGGAACTTGGCCCGGCACTCGGTCGGCTTCGCGAACTGCCGGGGCAGGCTGCGCGAGATTCTCGGGGCGGCGAAGACGTACCGGGTGGGGACAGTGAACTCACCGGCCGCGGCGGCCACGAACATCTTGCGCATCTCCCCGGCCGCCGTGCCCCAGGACAGGGCAGCGGCGTACCGCTTGCACTGGTAATTGTGCCACTGCCCCTCCAGCCTCTGGTGGGACAGGTAGCCCGCCACGTCCACCCCATGGTCGCCCGAGCCGCCGTGGCGTTCAACCAGAACGTACTGCACGTCCAGCGCCGGAACCCACTCCTTGACGAACTCCTCGAACTGGTCAGGATCGTAGAAGGACACCATCTGCTTGGGTGAGGGCATCGGCGCCATGCGCAGCGAGTGAGCCAGCACCGTCAGCGGCGACTGCTCTGCCCCCGCGGGCCCTGCATCGTACAAATCAGACACCCTGATATCCCCCCATTGCTCCAGGTGACAGCAAGACCCCGTCAGGCCTGAGCAGACGCAATTCATACCCCTGGCCCCAACCACCAAACGACGTGTTCAGTTACCCGGCTTTGTGCCCCTTGGATTGGCCGCCCAGTAAGGGTGCATGGCGGAAAATGGCTGCGCGAACGGCTGCCTCGAGCGCCCGCCGCTGCCCATTCCGCGGTCCCGGTCGGGGTCCGCGGGACGCTGCGCCGGCTGCTGGTGCGGGCGTTCACTCTCGCCGTCGACGTTGGGCAGGATCCGGTCCAGCCGCTTGGGCCGCCACCACGCCTTGTGGCTCAGGAGTGCGAGCAGCGCCCACTCAGTCAGCTGCGGAGCCAGGAGCCCGGGGGCGGGCCGTCTGGTGCGTGGATCCCGTCCCGGGCGCAGTCCACTGCGAAGACCGCCCAGTCGCGTGTGTGTTCGCTCAGGGATCTGTCGCTGCTCATGTGGTGGAGGGTCGCCAGGGTGTCCGGTCCGCACGCAAGGTCAACCATGAGGAGGACCGTGGCCGCCTTGTAGCGATGACCGTCCGCGACCTCGGCGTCGAGGGCCAGCTCACTCAGCACGCGCCGTGCCTCCAGCAGGCCACCCGCGGCCGCGAGATCCCGGGCTGTCTGCAAGGCCACCACAGGCGGGACCTGCCTCTCCTGCACCAGCTGGTGCAGGACCTCACCCGAGACACGGCACCGGTCTGGGCCGTGACGCACCAGGGCGTAGGCGGCCGCGAGCCGAACCCCTGGCACCTCGTCCGCCTGGCGTGCGATGCGGGTGAGAAGACGCGACGACCGTGATTGGCTGGTCCATCCCCATCGATGAAGCTCCGCCGCCATCGACACGCGCTTGAGCCCGGTGCGGCGCGGTATCAGACGCTCCCAGATGCCCTGGGCTGAGCGATGCAGATCGGGTCCCCGCTCGGAGACACTCCGCAGAATGGTGAGCCGTTCAGCATCCGAATCTGCCGGACGCGTGTACACCTTTTCAAGTTCCACAGCCAGTTGGCGCCGGACATCGGGCCCCATGACGGTCAGAGCCGCAAGAGCGGCATGGAGAAAGGCCCGGCTCGACCGCAGACCCACCGGCCAGCCGGCGAGCCGGCCAACGTCGACCTGCGCGATGTGTTCAACGCGATTCTCTACATGAACCGCACCGGAATCCCCTGGAAATACCTCCCGCACGACTTCCCGAACCACGCCACCGTCTACGCCTACCACGCAGCCTGGCGCGATGAGGGAATCTTCGCCCAGCTCAATTACGACCTGACGGCACTGGCCCGCGTGAAGGAGGGACGCAAGCCCGAACCCACAGGCTCTGTCATCGACACCCAGAGCGTGAAGACCTCCACCAACGTGCCTGTGACCAGTCAGGGAACGGACGCCGCGAAGAAGATTGTGGGCCGGAAGCGGGGCATCCTCACCGACACGATCGGCCTGATCCTCGTCGTGACCGTCACCGCCGCGAGCCTCTCCGAAAACGCCCTGGGAATACGCCTCCTCGACCAGGCCAAGAAGGCATACCCGACCATCGCCAAGAGCTGGGTAGACACCGGCTTCAAGAAGGCCGTCGTCGAGCACGGCGCGCAGCTCGGAATCGACGTCGAAGTCGTCAACAGAAATCACGGAGTTCGCGGATTTCACGTCGTGATAAGGCGCTGGACAGTGGAGCGGAGTATCGGTTGGATCATGATGCACCGACGTCTCGCCCGCGACTACGAGACCCTCACCGCCAGCTCCGTAGCCATGATCCACGTCGCCTCGATCGGCAACCTCGCCAAGCACATAACGGACGAGACCACGCCAACCTGGCGAGGAACCTACTAGGGCATAAGAGGCAATTCACCCACGCTAAACGCCCTCTTACCAGTTCCCAACTTAGGCCTCCCATTGGAGTTGTCACAAATACCTATATCACCCCTTTGTCTCGGCTGGCGCTGTAATGGCTGGTGGCGGGGTCGTGGTAGAGCGGGAACTCACGCACCTCAGTACCTTCCGGTCCCACTTCCGGTACCGCGTCCGGTACCGCTTCCGGTTCTGTCGTGACGGTGTGCTGGAGTATCTGGATGCGTATGCCCAGGGCGTGGGCCAGCAGTGGGAGGAATGTCTCCCTGGCCGGGGAACGGGAAGTCCATGATTCTTCCCATTCCCACACGGCGTTGAGGAGGGTGTTCGTCTCGTCCTGGGTCAGGGGGGCGGTGCTTGTGGGGTATGCCTGTGCGGCGATCTGGGCCAGTGTCTCGGGGTCGAGGAGCTCCAGGTCTCCGGGGCCGGCGAGCCGCAACGTCGTGTGGAGGTCGGAGATGTGCCAGCGCACCAGGTCCGCAAGCACGTCATGTGTAATCCCGGGGGTGTGCACCATGTCGGCGAAGGCCGGCGCGTTGGCCGAGCGCCACCGGGAGATGATCTGTGCCGGCACCTCTTCCCGCATGGCCTGTTCCCGCAGATAGCCGGCCACCAGGGCGCGCAGCGCCTGGACGGCCGCGGCGGCGTGTTCAGGCAGGACGGGGAAGACCGCTTCCCTCCCGACCGGACCCGCACCCGCCTCCTGCGGGGAAAACTCCCGGAACACAGAGAGATCCCCCGGGGTGTCCCCCAGGAACGCGGAGAAGGAGAAGTCCCCCGGGATGTCTTGCGGGAATGTGTCCTGGTGGGTTGTGGTCTTTGTGGTCTGGTGGGCAATCGCGTGGTCGGTCAGGTCCTGTCGCACTGTGGTGGGATCGCTCAGCCATGCGTGGGCGCCGGGGTGGGTGTGTGCCAGGTCCGGCAGGCGGGAGAGGACCGCGTCCGGCGCGGTGGCCAGTGCCGCGAGCAGCAAGTTCGCGCCCGCCGCGGTGAGTACCGGCTGCGTCCCGGAATGGTTTCCCGGGTCGGCCTGTCGCTCTTGCTGGTCCAGGATCCCGGGAACGTCACCGGACGGGGCCTGCGGGTCGGTGACGTGCTCGTTGGTCCCCGATGCCTCCTCCCGCGCCCCCCGTTGGCCGTGTTGCTCGGTGCCGGCCTGTGGCTTGGATGGGGCGGCCCCGTCCTCCTCCCGGTGATGGCGGGTGGCCGGGTCGGTGGGGTGCACACCACGGTGGTGGGTCACTCCTGCCTGTTCGCGGGGGGTGCGGGCGAGGTCCCCGGCGGCCGGCGGAAGAGAGGCACGGCGGCGGGTTAGGCCAGGGCCCGCCGGTTCCCTGGTCTCCTGCGGTCCTGTCCCGCCCGGCCCGCCTGGCCCGCCGGAGGCACCCCGGGACAGCTCACCCGACCCGCCCCCGGCAAGGCCGTGCCGGCCCAGGGCATCCACCCGCACCCCCAGCCATTGGCGCCGCTCGCCGCCGAACCGCAGTTTGAGTGTCTTGACGGTGATGCCATTGACCTCGAGGACGCGCCTGATCTCGTCTTCCCGCAGGCGAAGGTGGGCGGCCAGGGATTCGAGGTGCACACCGGGTTGCTCGTTCGCTTCTGCCAGCTCACGGACGGTGCGGGCAAGGTCCCCGACGGTCGGGAGGTGAGCGATACCGTGCCCGCCCAGGTCCTCCACCCGCACCCCCAGCCGGTCGCGCTGCTCGTCGCCGAACCGCAGGCGGAGTAGCTTGACGGTGATGCCGGCGGCCTCAAGGACGCCCCTGATCTCGAAATCCTGCAGGTCGAGGTGCTCGAATTGCTGCAGGCCGCCGAGGTGGATGGTCAGGTCGCCGAGGTGCACACCGATCCCTTTCCGCCGCCCAGCCAGCTCGCGGACGGTACGGGCGAGGTCCCCGATGGGCGGGAGGTGGGCGAGGCCGTGCTGGCCCAGGGCATCCACCCGCACCCCCAGCCCGTCGCGTTGCTTGTCGCCGAACTGCAGTTTGAGTGTCTTGACGGTGATGCCGTTGGCCTCGAGGACGCCCCTGATCTCGGATGCCTGCAGGCCGAGGTGCTCGAATTCCTGCAGGCCGCCGAGGTCGGTGGCGAGGTCGTCGAGGTGCACACCGATCCTTTTCCGCTGCCCGGCCAGCTGGCGGATGGTACGGGCGAGGTCCTCGATGGGCGGGAGGTGAGCGAGGCCATGCTGGCCCAGGGCATCCACCCGCACCCCCTGCCGGTTGCGCCGCTGGTCGCCGTCCAGCAGCGTGAGTTGCTGGACGCTGATGCCGGCGGCCTGGAGGACGTTCCTGATCTCGTATTTCTGCAGGTCGAGGTACTTGAGTTCCTGCTGGCCGCGGAGGTGGGTGGTCAGGTCGTCGAGGTGCACACCGGCCCGTTTCCGCTGCCCGGCCAGCTGGCGGATGGTACGGGCGAGGTCCTCGATGGGCGGGAGGTGAGCGAGGCCGTGCCCGTCCAGGGCGTCCGCTCGCACCGTCGGCAGGTCCGGCACCGCCGGCGGGTCCGGCACTGTCGGGCCGGGCCCGCCCGGGGGCTCCTCGCCCTGTTCCGGGGCGGGTGGGCCGGTCGTGGCGGCGGGGTTCGCCGGGGTGGGGGTGTCCGTGGCGGGGGTGTGGCTGCCGTTGTAGTGGTCGCCCGTGTAGTTATGGAAGAGCGTGACGGAGTCCTGTGCGTCGTGGGGTCCCCAGACCAGGCCGTCTCCCGGGGCCCGTTCTCCCGTGCGGGTCTGCCGCAGGACCCGGATGCGTACGTTCAGGGCGTGGGCGAGCAGCGGCAGGAGTGTTTCTCCGGCGGTGTTGTCCCATTCCTCGCTCCACCGGGTGACGGCCCGGTACAGGGCATGGGACTCCTGGGCGGACAACGGCACGGCACTGTCCGTATACGCCCGCACCACCCGCGCAACCAGCCCCACCCCATCCAACCCATCCACCCCATCCAACCCGCCCAACCCGTCCAACCCGTCCGGGTTGTTGAGGCCGTCGAGGCCGTCCAGGTTGTTGGGGTGTCCGTCGGTGTCGTTGCTGGTGTTGGTGTAGTAGTGCAGGAGGGTTTCGAGTTCCCCGGGCTGCAGGGTGCCGTTGTTGTGGCGTTCGGTCAGCGCGTGGTGGAACTCCTCTCCCGCGGACTGGCGGTACTGCCTGATGACCTGCTCCGGCAGCCCTCCCGTGGCATCCCGGTCAAGAACGTACTCCCGCACCAGGTCGCGCAGGGCCCGCACGACCTGGTCGGCATGGCCGGGAGGACGGGTGGTGAAGGGGTCCAGGCTGTGGGCGTCCGCATAGGCGGTCAGCTCCTCCCGCACCCGGGAGGGATCGTCGAGCCACACCCGCAGGACGGGAGCCAGACGAGGCAGCCGGGAACCGACAAGCCCCGGATCGGTGACCACAACCGCATACAACTGACACAGCCCGTTGCCCACCGTACGCACCGGCACCACACCACCAGACCCCACACCACCAGGCCCCGCGCCCGGCACACCACCCCCGACGAACCCACCCCCGCCAGAACCCCCAGCACCGGCGGCGCCGGTGGCAGGGCCACCGACCCCCCACCGCGCACCGTCAGTGTCATCCAGAAGACCCAGTGAGTAATCCCGCTGTTCGTCGAGCGGCCCGCCGTCCCCGCTCTCACCGGTAGCCGGCCCCATCCCCAAAGCACCGACGACCTGCCCACCGGGGTCCTCTCCCTGTTCCGGGAAACCGGCCCCCCAAACGCCGGTGTCCAGGCCCTGCTCGTCGGCGGAGGGGTGCCAGTCCATCGCCTCGGCGGAGGGATCCCCGTCCGTCACCCCGGTGGCGAGGGTGGGGTCCGCCGGTGGTGCCGGGGGCGGGGCCTGGAGGGAGAAGTCCGCAAGGAACCGCTGCGCCTGTTCATGGTGCTCCTCGGTCACCTCCTCCTCGGAGCCAAGACCGAGAAGGGTCCTGGTCATGGCTGTCCAGTCGGTCTGTTCGTCCGTGCCGGGAAGGGCGAACACGTCGAAACCGGGATCGATACCGACCATCCAGCCGTCGTCGGGGTCGGGGTTGTGGTCCGGCTGGTTCATTCCCTGCTCCGGGAGACCAGCCCCCCAAACGCCGGTGTCCAGGCCCTGCTCCCCGGAAAGGTCCCAAAGGTCCCAGTCCATCGCTTCGGTGGAGGGATTCCGGTCCGTCACCCCGGTGGTGAGGGTGGGGTCCGCCGGTGGTGCCGGGGGCGGGGCCTGGAGGGAGAGGTCCGCGAGCAGCCGCTGCGCCTGTTCGTGGTGCTCCGCGGTCACTTCCTCCTCAGAGCCGAGACCGAGAAGGGTCCTGGTCATGGCTGTCCAGTCGGCCTGCCCGTCCGTGCCGGGAAGAGCGAACGCGTCGAGACCGGGATCGATACCGACCATCCAGTCGGGTTCGGGGTCGTGGTTGTGATCCGGCTGATTCGTTCCCTGTTCCGGGAGACCAGCCCCCCAAACGCCGGTGTCCAGGCCCTGCTCCCCGGAAAGATCCCAGTCCATCGCCTCGGCGGGCAGGAAGGTATCCGCCGGTATCGGGGGCGGAGCCTGGAGAGAGAAGTCCGCGAACAATCGCTGTTCCTGTCCGTGGTGGCCCTCGGTCACGTCCTCCCGGGCATCAAGACCGAGAAGGTCCCCCGTCATCGCGGTCCAGTCGATCTGCTCGTCCGTGCCGGGAAGAGCGAGCGCGTCGAGACCGGGATCGATACCGACCACCCGGTCGTAGTCGTGGCCCGGTTGGTCGTTCCCTGTCTGGGGGGCGGGGGGCTGGCCCGTGCTGTTGTCCTGGGTGGTTGCGGGCTGGGCGGGGTGTAGCGCGGCGAAGATGTTCTGGCTGGTCGTGCCAGGGGTGGTGGGCCCAGGGGCGGGGAGAGGTGCGGAGGGCGTCGGGACGGTGGCCCCGGTGGCGGTTTCTGCGGGCCCGCCCGGGCGCGGGGCACTGTCGGTGGGGTGCACACCGCCTTGGTGGTTCCCTCCTGCCTGTTCACGGGGGGTGCGGGCGAGGTCCCCGGCGGCCGGCGGAAGAGAGGCACGGTGGCGGGTTAGGCCAGGGCCCGCCGGATCCGTGGTCTCCTCCCGTCCTGTCCCGCCCGGCCCGCCGGAGGTATCCAGGGGCAGTTCACCCGACCCGCCCCCGGCCCCGGCGAGGCCGTGCCGGCCCAGGTCTCTCACCCGCACCCCCAGCAGGTTACGCCGCTCATTGCCGAACGACAGGTCGAGTCTCTGGACGGTGATGCCAGCGGCCGCAAGGACGCCCCTGATCTCGAATACCTGCAGGCCGCCGAGGCCGGTGGCCAGGTCGGCGAGGTGCACACCGGGTTGGTTGTTCGCTGCGGCCAGCTCGCGGATGGTGCGGGCGAGGTCCCCGATGGCCGGGAGGTGGGCGGTGCCGTGCCGGCCCAGGTCGTCCACCCGCACCCCCAGCCGGTTGAGCTGCTCGTTGCCGAACCGCAGTCTGAGTGACTGGACGGTGACGCGGGCGGCCTCAAGGACGGGCCTAATCTCGCCTTCGTCCCGGCCGAGGTGGGTGACCAGGTCGCCGAGGTGCACACCGGCGCGCTTCCGCTGCGCGGCCAGCTGGCGAATGGTGCGGGCGAGGTCCTCGATGGTCGGTGGCGGGGTGTCCGGGGGGTGGGTCTGGCTGGGACCGGCCGGGTCCGCCGGGGCGGGGGGGACCTGGGACGGGCCGGGAGCGTGAGGGTCTGCCCGAGGACCCATTGCCTCGGCGGTGAGAATGGTGTCCGCCGGTATCGGGGGCGGGGCCTGGAGGGAGGGGTCCCCGAGCAGCCACTGCGCCTGTTCGTGGTCGTGATCCGGCTGATTCGTTCCCTGTTGCGGGAGACGGGCCCCCGGAACACCGGTGTCCACGTCCTGGCTGTCCGGGTGGTGCGGGCCTGTCGTGAGATCCGGCCTGTCCCGAGAGATGTCCGCGGACGGCGGGGGCGTGCCAGTTGCATCCCGGGGCAGTTCACCCGGCCCGTCCCCGGCGAGGCCGTGCCCGCCCAGGTCCTCCACCCGCACCCCCAGCCGGTTGATCCGCTTGCCGTCAAACCACAGGCTGAGTTTCTGGGCGGTAATGCCTTTGACCTCGAGGACGTGCCTGACCTCGTCTTCCCGCAGGCGGAGGCGAGCGGCCAGGTCGTCGAAGTGCACACCGATCCGTTTCCCGGCCATTTGGCGGATGGTGCGGGCGAGGTCCTCGACGGTCGGGAGGTGGGCGAGGCCGTGCCCGCCCAGGTCCTCCACCCGCACCCCCAGCCGTTGGCGCTGCTTGCCGTCGAACCGCAGGTCGACTGTCTTGATGCTGATGCCGCTGGCCTTGAGGGCGCGCCTGATCTCGTCTTGTGTCCGGCGGAGGTGGGTGGCCAGGTCGCCGAGGTGCACACCAACCCCGGCCCCCCGTCCGTGCTGCGCGGCCAGCTGGCGGATGGCGCGGGCGAGGTCCTCGATGGTCGGTGGGGGGGCGTCCGGGGGGTGGGTCTGGCTGGGGCCGGCCGGGTCGGCCTGGTTGGTCGGGGCGGGGGGGTCCTGGGGCGAGCCGGGAGCGTGAGGGTCTGCCGGAGGACCCATTGTCTCGGTGGTGAGAGTGGTGTCCGTCGGTATCGGGGGCGGGGCCTGGAGGGAGGAGTCCGCGAGCAGCCACTGCGCCTGTTCGTGGTTGTGATCCGGCTGGTTCGTTCCCTGTTGCGGGAGACGGGGCCTGGGAAGGCCGGTGTCCTGGGATGGGCCGAGGCCGGGAGTGTCTCTCGGGCCCGGGAGGGGGATTCCCCGTCTCCGGCGTTTGGAAGGGTTCTGGTCCGTGGCCCGGCTCTCACGAGTGTCGCGCTTGCGAGCGTCGCGTTTGCGGTTCCCCATGGAGGTGCCGGGCTGGTCGTTCCCCGCCGGGGGGGCGGGGGGCAGGTCCGCGTTGCTGTCCTGGGCCGGCCCCGTGGGGTTCAGCACAGCGAAGACCCGCTCGCTGGTCGCGCGGGCGGCAGTGGCCCCAGGGGCGGGGAGAGGTGCGGAGGGTGTCGGGGCGGTGGCCCCGGGGGTGGTTTCTGCGGGCCCGTCCGGGTGCGGGGCGCTGTCGGTGGGGTGCACACCGCCTTGGTGGTTCACTGCCTGTTCGCGAGGAGTGCGCGCGAGGTCCCCGGCGGCCGGCGGAAGGGAGGCGGGGTGGTGGATCTGGTTGGAGCTGTCCGGGGCCGTGGTCTCCTGCGGTGCTGTCCTGCCCGGCTCGTCGGAGGCGTCCGGGGGCAGTTCACCCGTCCCGTCCCCGGCAAGGCCGTGCTGGCCCAGGGCATCCACCCGCACCCCCAGCCATTGGCGCCGCTCGCCGCCGAACCACAGGTCGAGTGTCTGGACGGTGATGCCGTCGGCCGCAAGGACGCCCCTGATCACGCCTGCCTCCAGGCCGAGGTGGGCGGCCAGGGCGTCGAGGTGCACACCGATCCGTTTCCCGGCCATTTGGCGGATGGTGCGGGCGAGGTCCCCGATGGGCGGGAGGTGGGCGAGGCCGTGCTGGCCCAGGGCATCCACCCGCACCCCCAGCCAGTTGAGCTGTTTGCCATCGAACCGCAGGCTGACTGGCTTGACGGTGATGCCGTTGGCCGCAAGGACGCCCCTGATCACGCCTGCCTCCAGGCCGAGGTGGGCGGCCAGGGCGTCGAGGTGCACACCGAGGTGGTTGTTCGCTGCGGCCAGCTGGCGGATGGTGCGGGCGAGGTCCCCGATGGCCGGGAGGCGAGCGAGGCCGTGCTGGCCCAGGGCATCCACCCGCACCCCCAGCCAGTTGAGCCGTTCGCCGCCGACCAGCAGCTTGACTGGCTTGACGGTGATGCCGTTGGCCGCAAGGACGCCCCTGATCACGCCTGCCTCCAGGCCGAGGTGGGCGGCCAGGGCGTCGAGGTGCACACCGAGGT
Source organism: Streptomyces sp. NPDC002403 (assembly GCF_053593015.1). Classification (NCBI taxonomy): domain Bacteria; kingdom Bacillati; phylum Actinomycetota; class Actinomycetes; order Kitasatosporales; family Streptomycetaceae; genus Streptomyces; species Streptomyces sp. NPDC002403. The sequence continues at coordinate 12,765 of NZ_JBSFBQ010000098.1, forward strand.
GGTTGTTCGCTGCGGCCAGCTGGCGGATGGTGCGGGCGAGGTCCTCGATGGTAGGTGGGCGGGTGTCGGGGTGGTGGGTCTGGCCGGGGCCGGCCGGGCGGGCCTGGTTGGTCGGGGCGGGGGGGCCTTGGGGCGGGCGGGGAGCGTGAGGGTCTGCCGGAGGGCCCATTGTGTCGGTGGTGAGGGTGGTGTCCGCCGGTATCGGGGGCGGGGTCTGGAGGGAGGGGTCCGTGAGCAGTCGCTGTTCCTGTTTGTGGTGGCCCTCGGTCACATCCTCCTGGGGGTCACGGCCGAAAAGGTCCGTCATCGCGGCGGTCCAGTCGCTCTGTTCGTCCGTGCCGGGAAGAGCGAGCGGGGCGAGGCCGGGATCGGTACCGACCACCCGGTCGTGGTCGTGGTTGTGGTTGTGGCCCGGTTGGTCGTTCCCCGTCTGGGGGGCGGGGGGCTGGTCCGTGCTGTTGTCCTGGGCGGTTGCGGGCTGGGCGGGGTGCAGCGCGGCGAAAATGCCCTGGCTGGTGGTGGTTTCGGTGGCAGGGAGAGGGGCGGAGGGTGCCGGGGTGGTGGTCTCGGTGGCGGGGTGGGGGGTGGTTTGTGCGGGCCGGTCCGGTGCGGTGGCCGGGCTGGTCTGTGCTGGTGGCTGCCGCCGGCCGGCCGGGCCGGGCCGGCGGGGGGGCATTCCGCCCGGCAGTCGTGGACGTGCCTTCAGGGATGCTTCCCGCAGTGCGTGGAGGCGGTGGATGATGTCGTCGGGGTCCATCCGGTGGGCGGTGTGGAAGGCCTGCTTGGCGGCCGTGAGTGCCGCGGCCGCGTCCCGGGCGGCGGCCCGGGCCTGCCCGGCCACCGTCATGCCCCCGGCGGGCCCGTCCTGCCGGTGGTGGTGTTCTTCGAGGTGTTTGCGCGCGGCGGCCTCGACGAGCAGAGCCTCCTGGACCGGTGCCCAGGCCTCCGCGCGGGCATCGACCACGGCAGCGGACTCCTTCGGATGGCGGGCGAACACCGCTCTGCGGTCCCGGTCCTCCCGCTCCCACACCTCCGTGACCGAGACACCGGCACCGTCCCGCCCCGGGGCCAGGGCACTCTCCCCGACCCCGACGCTCCCGCCAGGACCCGGCGGTCCGGGAAGCACCGGATCCGTACTCAGGCCCACGGGCACAGCACGAACGAAGGACTCCCCGTCCGTAACGGGGGTGCCGGTGGCCTCCTCGTCCTGCCGGCCCGTACCGGTGTCCTGCCGGCCCGTACCGGTACTCGTGACCGGCACCGTGACTGCCGCAATGTCCGCCTGCGGATGACGGCCCTGGGATGTGCCCGAAACCCCCAGCGGGACAGACACAGCATCCTCCGGCACAAAGAGACCCGAAGCACTCCTGTCAGGACTGTGTGAATCAGGACTCTGCACGCCGGGAGCGGACACACCGGGACCGCGAGTGCCGGAGGCAGGCACGCCGGGGGTGCCGGTACCGGTGCCGGTGGCGGGGGTGTGGGTGGCGGAGTGGTGCTTGGCCGGCTGGACCGGTGCACTTCCGTTCTGTTGCACGGGTGCTGAAGGCACGGCCCGCGGTTCCTGGTTCCCAGGACCCTGCCGGTCGGTGACCTGGGCCGCCGTCTGCTGAGAACCGGCGGATCCGGCGCCCGGGACCGGGATGGTGCGCGGGCCGGTGGCCGGACCGGTTGCCGACTGCCGGACGGCCTGCCCCGGCACCTCAGCCACGTCCTCATCCTGCTGTTCCCGCTGTTCCTGCCGGGTGGTGAAGACGGGTGTGTCCGTGGGAGCGGTCCCGGACGGCACAGGGCCATGAGCAGCGAAAGGAACGTGCGGGACAGCACCGCTGCCGGGGCCCGTGGCTACGCCCTCACCGAAGAGCCGCGTTCCCTCCAGCCCGGTCCCGGTCTCATCACGCGGCAGATCAACCCGCTCGATTAAAGTCCGATCCCTGATCTGGTCCCGGATCTGATCCGGGGTCTGGCTGTGCCGGTCGTGGCTTCCGCCCACGGTGTTCATCCCCGTGGGCAGGCCCGAACCCGTGACCCCACCAGTGACCCCGCCGGTGACCCCACCGGTCGTGCCGGGCGGCAGGTCCACACCGCTCGCCGGCACCTCCGCACCGTCGTCCGGCAGACCCGGGCCGCTCTCCAGACCGGTATCCACGAAGCTCGTGGGAACGTCGTCGATGCCGGAGAGCGAAGACACCTCGCTGCCGCCGTTGACGTAGCCGAAGACCGGCGAGGTACCACTCACGTCGTCGAAGCCGCTGACATCGCTGAAGGCGAACGAGGTATCGCTCAGATCGCTGAAGACCGACGACGTGTAGCCCAGGTCGCCACCGTCGCTGAACGCCGCCGGCATGTCCGGCACGTCACGGACGGGCGCTTCCTGCCCCGGCCCCTGCGGTAGAAGGAACGGGGTATCCGTCAGCCTGGCCGACTCAGTAACAGGCAACTGCATGACCGGCAGCTGCATGTTGGGCGGCTGCGTGTTGGGCGGCTGCGTGTTGAGTGGTTGTGTGACGGGTAGTTGTGTGACGGGCGGCTGCGTGACCGGCGGCTGCATGTTGGGCGGCTGTACGAGGGGTGGTTGTGTGTGGGGTGGGTTGTTGAGGTTTTTGGTCGTCAGCCAGTGGTTCTTGCTGTTGCGGACGGTTCCGGATGCGTTCAGGGGGCGGGGCACGCTGTCGGTGTGGTTCTTCAGGGTGCTGACCAGTTTGGTGTTCAGCAGGACGCCCGCCCCGCCCACCGCCAGTTCCGCGGCGGAGGAGAGCGCACCGCTCACACCCGCCATCCACAAGTCCTGCAGACTGACCTTGAATCCTCCCTCGAAGGTCAGCCGGAAGAATCCCCCGGCCAGGAACTCCGCCCCGCCCTCGTTGAATCCCTCGGACACGATCTCCAACGGGGCCTTCACCCAGTGATGGTCCTTCATGAAGTTCTTCGGGACGAACCGGCTGAACACCTCGCCCCCGGCCTCACCGATGACCCCGGCCAGGA
>NZ_JBSFBQ010000099.1:0-15657 GCF_053593015.1 Streptomyces sp. NPDC002403
TCGCACCAAGCCAGACCTCCACAAAAGAAGCCAGCCCACCACTGATCCGAATATCCTCCACGACTAAAACCACCCACCCAACAAACCCTGATCACGCATCACACACACACCAACCAGACACACACCAACCAGGGAAGCACCAACCGGGGAAGCACCACCCAGACACGCACCGCCCGGGCACGGACCGTCCAGGGAAGCACCACCGACCCCCAAGCCACCGAAGCCGACCACGGTCAACGGACCAGCCAGGAACAGAACACCGAACCCCAGCCCACCAACAACCCCGACCCGGGCCCCCACACCCCCGACCCCCGAACCGCACGCGATCTCCTCACAGACCACGCCGAGTTCCACCGCCATGCTCACCGGACCGGAAGGGCCGGCCCCACAGATCCCATCAGAGACCGGCACGATGGCGTCGTCCCCACCCACGCCGCGCCCACCGCCACAGACTCCCCCACCAGCCCGAGCCCGGCACCCCGCAGCGTCCACACCCACGGAAAGGACAGCCTCCTCACCCATTTCGACCCCGCTCCCAGCCCCGGTCCGCATCCCGCTCCGCGCCTCGGCAGGATCCGGGGCGGCTTCCGACAGCCACACCCCCAGAACGAACAGCATGGGCACCGTCACAGCGGTCATGCAGACAACCGGGAGCCGAAGGCCGAAGGCACCCGGCGCCGTGCCGCCGGAGCTGGCGGACACCGGTCGGCCGCTCGCCACGACCTGGACCGCCACCCCCGCACCGACCAGCGCTCCGGCCACCGCCTCCCCCCGCACCCCAGCCGGGCGACACCCCCCACCGGACCAGGCTGCGCCGCTCATACCGATCCAGCGACCGGGCACGGGGTGCGTCGTCCATCCTGTCCTCACATGACTGGGATGATGTTCTTCCGCCGGTCCGGCAGAAGAACCCCGGGCGAACACCCGCCATTCAGCAGCGGGTGAAAAAGAGCCAGGGCCCGAACCCCACCCAGAACGGCCGCTCACACCCTCCCGAACAACGACGATCGCGATGCCCAACCCACGCGTGAGTACGGACACCACCCCATCATCGAACGCATCGCAGACAAAGCCCGGCCGACCGGCCCACAGCCGGAACCACTGAAGACGGTCGAGCACGAGCTCCACGATGCAAATCTCCCCTCCAAGCAGCTCAACGTGCGTCCGCCCGGCAAGGTTCAGAACACGGGCTATCAAAAGAAGCGGGACGGTGCCGCCGACATGATGGAACGCGCCCCATGGCGACCTCGTCGACGAACGGGACGGAGTGCAGTACACGGTCACTGTGGACACGCAGTCCGCGCGACGGATGTGGGACGGCCTACAAAGACTGCGCCTCGCTTCAGTGATCTTCCTCGAGGCACCCGGCCGGGGTTCGCCGGACAGACCCTGTTGCTGTGCCTGTTCCCTGTCCCGAAGAGTTCCGTGACGATGTCGTGCGTGTGGCGCGCAGCCGCGAGAAGGGCGTCGCCCTTGTGTAGATCGTGAAGGATTTCGGTGTCCATGATATGACGCTGTCGAAGTGGCTGCGCCAGGCCGCTGTGGACGACGGCGAGAAGCCCGGCGTCGCCAGGTCCGAGTCGGCGGAGAACCGGGAGCTGAAGAAGCGAATCCAGCTGCTGGAGCAGAAGAACGAGGGGCCTTGTCCCAAGGCCCGATCATGGTTGAACCCGGGTGTGCCCGTGGGCGTTGCTACCTAAGGATGCCTGCGCGAGGCAGGCGTCGAGCCGGAGAACACGGGAGCGGATCACATGAGGAAGGGGCCCCTGAGCAAGCCTTTGTACTCGATGACGTTGACGGATCCAGCAGTGGAAAAGGTCGGCCAGCTGCTGGAGCGGAAAGGGGCTGGTCTAGCACTGCGTGTATCGGTACAGCCGAGTGGTTGTTCGGGCATGGGCTATCTGTTGTTCTTCACCGTTCAGTATGCGAAGGCGTTGGCGAAGGATTTAGCCGAGCGTGCCGATGAGGAGTTCCCCGAGGCCGACGACGAGGAGGCGGCTCAGCGTGTCGAAATAGTCAGCGCCAAGGAGTCGGTGGTGCGGTTCGACCAGTTCGCCGTAGTGCTCGACACGCTGAGCGGCCCGTATCTCGATGGTGTGGTCATCGACTACTGCGACACGTTACAGAAGCAGGGTTTCACGCTCGACAACCTCGACCTCGGGCCGGAGGCGGACACCTATCACCTACTGTCGAAACGCTACGGGCTGTTCGTCGGAGAGACGACCACGCCGGACGGGCAGCGGCTGCCGATGCTGAGGCTGTATCCGGAGACAGAGGGCGCCGGGATCGAGGACCTGGGGCGCCGGACCGACTGGCAGCCCTGGGACCTGCGCCGGCTGTCCGAGATGGATTTCCGGTGGCATCTGCGGGTGAGCGTCGCCACATTGTTTTTGGAAGGAACGGCCACGGGCGGACTGCCGGAGGGTTACCAGCGGATGGGGGTCCATAGGTGACATGCCATCCAATCGTCCACGTCTTCCCGGGGCAAGGAGACTTCAGCGTCACCCCGCTGGTGAAGTCCCTGCGGGAACCCGTGGTCCGGAGAAATTTCGCACACGTCTCCACGCAAGTAGAACGGATCGCCGCCGAGTACGGCATCCACTCCCTCGTGCCTGCGATCCTGTCCGAAGACCCGCCCGGCGACCGGAAGATCGCGGACCTGGCACCCGGAGCGCAGCAGCTGGCCACGTACATCACGCCGGTGAGATACTTGCTCCCCGGTGCCTGAGCTAGGACTACCGGGCCGTCTCGGCCCGACTTCAATCCGTTCATGACGTTCCCACGGAAAGGGCCCCACATGGATAGCAGTGTCGTGAAACTGGAATTCCAGGCTGAGACACGCCAGTTGCTCCGACTCGTGATTCATTCGATCTACTTGAACAAGGACATCTTCCTGCGCGAGCTGATCTCGAACGCCTCCGACGCACTGGACAAGCTACGGCTGGAATCGCTGACCGACTCCAGCCTCGTAGAGATCGACAACACCGACCTGCACATCTCGTTGGAGGTAGACAAGGAATCCCGCACATTGACCGTCCGTGACAATGGAATCGGCATGAGCCGGGACGATCTCGTGGAACTGATCGGCACGACCGCCAAGTCCGGTACCGCCGGCCTGCTGGAGAGGATCAAGGAGTCCAAGGACGCCGCCACCGCCGAGAACCTGATCGGGCAGTTCGGCGTCGGCTTCTACTCGGCGTTCATGATTGCCGAAAAGGTCACCCTGCACACCCGGCGGGCCGGCACCGGCTCCGGCACCCAGTGGGAATCCGACGGCGAGGGAACCTACACCATCCAGGCCGTCGACGGCCTGCCCGTGGGCACCTCGGTCACCCTGCACCTCAAGCCCGCCGACAGCGAGGAAGGACTCGCCGACTACTTGTCCGAGTCAAAGATCCGTCAGATCGTCAAGCAGTACTCGGACTTCATCCGCTGGCCTATCCGGACGGCTACCGAGCGCAGCGACGCCGAGGGCGAGACCACCCGCGACGTCGGCACACGCTCAGCTCGATGAAGGCGCTGTGAGCCCGGCCGCGCACGAACGACTGGTCGAGGACATCTTTACCGCATTCGATGAACAGACCATCGTCGTTCCGGGCACCGAAGCGGGAGGCCTTCCCCCCTCGTCCACGGGCAGTTCGCGTGCCAACCGTCCCACTCCCGTACCTCGACGGTTGTGCCTCACGCGGTACGGCTCATCTGGTGGGCTGCGGCGGCGGGCGTGATCGTGGACGGTCCGGCTCGTTCGGCGGCGAGACGTTGCAGGGCCCGTGCCCGGGGGGGTGTCGCTGGTCCGGGACCTGGCCGCGGCGGTACGGGCCTCCAGGTCGGCGAGCGCCTGGCGGCCGTCCCCAAACTGCTCTACCGGCTCGCGGGCCTGGTCGCGGATCTGCCGACGGGCGGCGGCCAGAACCTTCGGGTCCGTCTTCGTCTCGCGGACCCAGGCGGCTCGGTGCGCGGCGAGGACCTGGTGCACCTCGGCCACGGCCTCGCCGGCCAACGCGAAGGCGCGGATCGCCGAGATCCTCCAGCCCGGTTGATGCTCCTATTGCTGTCAAGCGGCTTGGAGCCAGTCGCGGTAGGTGTGGGTAAGGTCGTCGTCCCGGCTGAGTCCTCTTTCGAGTCTTGAGATGGCGGTCGGCCAGACGCCGAAGTGCTGGGCGACGGCGGTGAGGGTGATGTTCTTGGCCTGCCGCATGGGCCGCAGGTCCGCTGTGCCCGGGATGGTGACCGTGGTGGTCAGGCAGCGGGCCACCTCCCAGGCGATGGCCCGTTTCAACAGCCGGATGACCTCCCTCTTCGTTCGGCCCGCCGCGGTCTGCCGGGCCACGTATTCGCGGGTGCGGGAGTCGCGCTTGTTCGGTCCGGGGTCGGCTGTCCGCTCACAGGTCCAGGACGAGGCGTGGGCACAGGGCGCGGCCCACGCAAATCATCATCGTGTCGTTCGCGGTCCGCTCCTCCGGTGACAGCAAGCTGTCCCGGTGGTCCGGAGTCCCTTCGAGAACCTTGGTCTCGCACGTCCCGCAGATGCCCTCCCGGCAGGAATTCGGCGATTCGATTCCGTTATCCTCCAGCGCTTCCAGGACAGCCTTGCCCGCAGGCACCGTGACGGTGCGTCCGGTGCGGTGCAACACCACCTCGAACGACTGCTCGACATCGGGGTCCGCAGGCGTCTGCGACCTGGCGGCGAACCGCTCCAGGCGCAGCGTGCCCGTGGGCCACGCCGCGCAGAGCCGCTCGACCGCGGCCAGCAGCGGCTCCGGCCCGCAGCAGTACACCGTCGTGTTCTCCCGCGGCGCACCGAGGAATGAGTCCAGGTCGAGGAGTCCGTGTTGGTCCTGCGGACGCACGAGCACCCGCTCGCCGTGCCGGGCCAGTTCCGGGAGGAACGCCATGCTCGACCGCGACCGGCCGCCGTACAGCAGTGACCAGCGGGCTCCGGAGGCCGAGGCCCGCGCAAGCATCGGCAGGATCGGCGTGATCCCAATACCTCCGGCGATGAAGAGGTACTCCGCCGAGTCGACGAGTGGGAAGTTGTTGCGCGGTCCGACGACGTCGACCGGATCGCCCGCGTGGAGGCTCGTGTGCACCGCCCGCGAGCCGCCACGCGACGCGGGTTCCAGCAGGACGGAAACCCGCCAGGTGGACCGGTCGGCGGATGCCCCGTTCAGGGAGTACTGCCGGATGATGCCGCTGGGCAGGTGTAGGTCCACGTGGGCCCCCGGCGCCCAGGCCGGCAGTTCGCCGCCGTCCGGCCGCCGCAGATGCAAGGAGACCACACCTTCGGCTTCCCATTCCAGCGTCTTCACCCGCAGTCGCAGTCGCTGCTCCTCGTGCAGGCCATACACCGTAGTCACCTCTGTTCTCCGATACCGATCCGCACTGTCCGCCGGCTGCTCACGGAACCCAGGCCATGACCCGGCCGTCGGCCGGGCGCAGCCGGACCATCGCGGCCTTCGAGCGTGAGTCCGGCGGACACCGCACGCTCACGCCTAGCGGGTCGTCGCCCGCCAGCACCAACGCATCCTCGTCGGCGAGCAGGTGCCGGTCCTCCACCAGCACCTGTCCGCCGCAGGCGAGCAGGACGACGATCTCGTCCCGCTCACGGCCGACCACTGACGGGGTACCGAGTCCGAGCACCTCCACGGTCGGGCTGACCTTCGCGGGCGCGGCCACGACCTCCAGGATCACGCCCGGAGCGAGGGACTCGGTGACGTGGTGGGCCCGGGGTAGGGGAACGTCCGACGGGCCATATGCGGCGTCGAGCAGCCGCACCTGCCAGAGCCATCGTTCGCGGCCCGGGGTGTCCGGCGAGGCCGCGACCTCCCGGCAGCCGTCGTCGATCCGTCGGTGGGTGTTGGCGCGTAGCAGGAGCCTCATCGGGTGCCTTCCTTCGTCTTGTACGGGTGGACCGGCGTGTCCGGGCCAGCCGTGGTACCGGTGTTCACCGGACCGCCGTCAGGAATGCCTTGGTCCGGGCCTGCCGGGGTTCGGTAATAACCTGGCGGGCCGGGCCGGTCTCCACGACCTGGCCCGCGTCGAAGAATGCGACGCGGGCCGCGGTGCGGGCGGGGTGTCTGGGGAGGGCTTCGAGGATGCCCGCGCCCGCCAGCACCCGGCGCAGCCCGTGGGCCGCCGCGGCGACGATCGCCGGAGTGACCTCGCCTCGCCGCCATGTTCGGTGGAGATCATCGCGACCCCGGCGTCGTCGGCCGCGGTCGAGAGCGAGCCCGGCTCGAAGCGCTCGGGGACGGCGGCCGACCACGGCAGCCCCAGTTGCTCCTCAAGCTGCCCTTGGCCGCCCAGGCCTCGGGGTCCGGTCCTTCGTAGACGAAGGCCGGCGGTACGTGGTGGGCGCTCGATCCGTCGGAGTACAGGTCCATCGCCAGATCGGCGCGCGGCAGCAAGCTCCGCGGTGCGGATGTGGGCGATCTGTTCGGTGGGGCCGCCGCAGGAGTTGCCCGGGTAGGAGCGGTTGAGGTTATGTCCGTCGAGGGGCGAGACCCGGGCGGCGTCCCGTACCGCTGGCAGGTCCAGCGTCGGCAGGACGATGATCCGGCCGGCCACCTGTGCCGGGACGGTCTCCCGCAGCAGGAGGTGCAGGACCACCTGCCCTTCGTGCTCGTCGCCATGTGTCCCCGCGACGAGCAGTGCCGTCGGGCTGTGCCCTCCGGAGGGCACAGCAACGGGAACCGGGATGACGCCATTGTCATGGCGGTTGTCCGAGTGCGTCAGGTGGATGGCTCCGATCTGGCGCCCTGACACGTCGAGGTCGATACCGTGCAGGCGTGCCATCGTCATCAGCCTCTCGCCACGGCGACGGCCGACGACGCCCTGGTGGTCCGGCTTGCCGGGGATGTCCTGGCGGCGGCCTCCTCCGCCAGCAGCCGGGCGAGGATGCGACGGGCCTTGGCGACCCCGGCGTCGTGGCCGATGAGCACGTCGTGCTCGGTACCGGGGCGCTCCCGTATCCCGGTCTCCTGCTCCTTCAGGGCGTCGGCATCCTCGCGCAGCACTGTTTCGAGTCCGACTTCCAGCTCCCGGGTGGCCCACTCGGCGTCGACGGCGAAGTTCCGGCTGAACGCGTAGTAGTACCAGGTGGTCTTCTCGTCCACGGGTGTGATCCCGTTGAGCACCTTGATGAGGTGGCCCTCTCCGCGCGGGCGCCCTTGTGCGGTGATCCCGGAGTGCAGAACGTGGTAGCCGGGGACATGGAACTCGGTGGCGTGGAATCGGTCGTACAGCCCCTCGGTGCCCATGGTCCGCGCGTACAGCGGCGGTGCCTCGACGCCGGGCATCAGACGGTCGACGGTCACCACGCGGCCGTCCACCTCGACGGTGATGCCGTGCTCGTAGATGTAGTCGTCGCCGACGGTCGACTGGTGCAGGAACGACTCATGGGTCAGGTCGAGCAGGTTGTCGTGGATGAGGTCGTGCCGGCACTCGAAGAGCATGGTGTGAGTGACCGTTGCCCACTCGGGATCGCTCATCCAGTGCGTGTCGGGGACCGTGCCCGGATCGGCGAGCTCGGCGTCGCCGGTCCAGACCCAGATCCAGCCGTCCTTCTCCACGACGGGGTAGCGGCGCACCCGGGCCCGCGTGGGGACGGCCGACTGTGCGGGAACACGGGTGCAGACGCCGTCGGGGCCGTACGCGAAACCGTGGTAGCCGCACTCGATGGAGTCGCCGACCGTACGGCCGGCCGATAGCGGATAGGCGCGGTGTGCGCAGCGGTCGGCCAGGGCCACCGCCTCACCGGCCTGCGTGCGGTACAGCACGATGGGTTGCTCACAGATAACCCGGCGCACCGGCTTGCCGGTCACGTCCTTGGACCACGAAGCGACGTACCAGGTGTTCAGGATAAACACAACGGCCTCCTTCGGATGCGATAGATGCACCGTATACAGTGTATCCGAGCAGGACAACGGGTCGGCGAGATGGTTTTCTGTCCGTGGGGCTGATGTCGTCTCAGGCAGAGTCAACCGGCAGGGATGGAGATCAGACGTGCAGTCTTTGCGCAGTGACCCAAGGGACGCACGTCCCTTGGGTGTCCGGGTCTATGAACGCCTCCGTGACGAGATCGTGTCGGGTGGCCTCGCGGCTGACACGCCCCTGGTGCAGGAGCAGGTGGCGGAGCGGCTCGGGGTCTCGCGCACGCCGGTCCGCGACGCGCTGAACCGCCTCGCCCACGAGAACCTGGTCACCTGGCAGCCGGGGAGCGGATACCTCGTCAACGCCCTGCAGTCGAACGACATCGCCGAGGTCTACCAGGTGCGGCAGTCCCTAGAAACCTTGGCCCTGCGACTGGCCTGCGGTAATCACAACCAGGCTCAGCTGACCCGGATCACCGCGGTGATCGAGGATATGGCAGCCGCCGATCCTTCCGACGCTGCCGCTCAGTTCGACCTGAACCGTACGTTCCACATGTCCCTGGTCGAGCCGTGCGGCAACGCACTGCTGCTCCGGATGATTGACATGCTCTGGGACCATCCGGTCAACCGGCGCATCACCCGCTCCTACGTCCACGACACAGGCAACGTGCCGCTGATGGTGAGCGAGCACAGTGCTCTGCTCGACGCGGCTCGGGCGGGCGACGAGCAGCACCTGATCGACCTGGCGACCCAGCACATGTACACCGGCTACCGGGAGACGCTGCCCGAGGACAGCGGCATCACTCTCCGACCTCGGCCGGGCATGGAGAGCGTGCACTGACGTCGGGCCGCCGGCCTTGTCGGCCGCCGCAGGACCTCCCTTCGCTTGACGGGATGGAAGTGGATCCGCAGGATCGCGCGCGGCCGCGGGTTCCTGGTGGAGGGTGATCATCCGGGGCATTGTCAACACGTTGGTGTGCGGTTACTTGAGGGTGTGCGGGGGTGTGCTGAGCTTGGTATCCGCCTCTGGTTCAGGCCTCGGTGGGCATGGCGGTAGTGCCAGTGCTCTCGTTCCAGGTTCCGAAGCGGTGGCGCATCTCGGTGCGGTAGCCGGTGGCGGTCATCCGGTGGCGGCGGGGCCGGAAATACGGTGAGATCTGGCTGAACGCGGACAGGAACCACTGGGTTCTGCCGACTGCGCGGAAGTCCTTCATCGCACGTTCGCGCCGCCTCGTCGGCTGATAGGAGTTCTCTACACGGTTGTTCAGGTTCTTGTGGGAACGGTGATCGACCGAGGACATCAACTCTCTGTGGGCGACACCGTAGGAGCGGAGCTTGTCGGTGACCAGCACCCTGGATGTCCTCCGCTGCTTCTTCATCAGCTTGGCCATGAACCCCTTCGCGGCCTTCGCGTCCCTCTTGGACTGCAGCAGGATGTCGAGGACAGTGCCGTCCTGGCGTTTGGCCTGTCGGAGGCGTCGTGCTACAAGTGGCTCCGCCGTCCGGCCGAGCCAATGAAACGCGAGGACCAGGGTCTACGTACCGGTCTGCGGGGTCTGTCAATCGATCGGTGTATCAAGGGTGGTTGGGGTTACTGACGGGGTGCGGAGAGGCGGCCGTCGAAGGTGATATCGAAGGCGTTCAGTGCGGTCTTCCAGCGCAGGGTCCAGCGGGTTTGCCCCTTGCCGGTGGGGTCGAGGGAGGTGATCGCCATGTAGACACATTTCAGGGCGGCCTGCTCGTTGGGGAAGTGGCCGCGGGCCTTGACCGCCCGCCGGATCCGGGCGTTCACCGATTCGATCGCGTTGGTCGTGCAAACGATGCGGCGGATCTCGCTGTCGAATCGGAGGAACGGCGTGAACTCCTCCCAGGCGTTCTCCCAGAGTCTGACGATCGCCGGATACTTCCTGCCCCACGTGTCGGCGAGCTCGGCGAATCGCTCGAGCGCGGCCTCCTCGGTCGGCGCCGCATAGATCGGCTTGAGAGTCCTGGCGGGCGGCGTATCGGAAGGAGTTCCACAGCAGGTGGACCACGCAGGTCTGCACGATCGTCCTCGGCCGGTTCCCGCCGTTCTTCCCGGCCGGATCGTGCTTGTCATAGCCGAGTTGGTCGGTGATCTCGCCCTCCGGGGCGGACTCCAGCAGCCGCTTCGTCAGCTGCTGGAGCAGTCCGCCCTCGCCGGTCGACAGTCCCTCGGCCTGAGCTCGGGAGACCAGCTCGTCGATCAGCCGGTCATCCACCACCCTCGCCGACTGCGGCTCTACCGCCTCGCTTATCTGGGCCTCGGCCACGTTCTCACTGGTCATCGATGCATCCCCCGTGATCGGGAATTACACCGAACGATTTACAGTCCCCGTCCGCGCACCCCTACGCCGTGGTTCCGGCCACCCGCTCGGGAGTCAGGAGTGCCGCAAGGCGGTCTGCGGGCAACAGGCCCCTCTCCAGGACGAGTTCGGCGACCCCGCGGCCGGTGGCCAGTGCCTCCTGTGCAATGGCGGTGGCCGCTGTGTAGCCGATGTGCGGGTTGAGGGCGGTGACCAGGCCGATAGAGTTCTCCACGGTGTGCCGCAGCACGTCGGTGTTGGCCGTGATGTCCGTGACGCAGCGCTCGGCCAGGGTGAGGCAGGCTGCGCGCAGGGACAGAAGGCTCCGGGAGAGCGCGTGCACGATCACGGGTTCGAAGGCGTTGAGCTGAAGCTGTCCCGCCTCCGCCGCCATGGTGATGGTGACGTCGTTGCCGATCACTTCGAAGGCGACCTGGTTGACGACCTCGGGGATGACCGGATTCACCTTGCCCGGCATGATGCTGGATCCGGCCTGTACGGGCGGGAGGTTGATCTCGTTCAGTCCTGCGCGCGGACCGGACGAAAGGAGCCGCAGGTCGTTGCAGGTCTTGGAGAGCTTGACGGCGATCCTCTTGAGCACTCCGGACAGATGGACGAACGCACCGCAGTCCTGCGTGGCCTCGACAAGGTTCGCCGCGGTCACCAGGGGCAGCCCGGTGATGCCGGACAGGTGGTGGCGGGCCGTCTCCGCGTATTCCTCCGGTGCGTTGAGGCCCGTACCGATGGCGGTGGCACCCAGGTTGATCTCGTGGACGAGCCGTGCGGCCTCGGCGAGGCGTCTGCGGTCCTCGTCCAGCATCACCGCGTACGTGGAGAATTCCTGTCCCAGCGTCATGGGAACGGCGTCCTGGAGTTGTGTGCGTCCCATCTTCAAGATGTCGCGGAATTCCACGGCCTTGGCAGCGAAGGCCTCCTCCAGAATACCCATGGCGTCCAGCAACCCGTCCACCGCGACGACCACCGAGATATTCACAGCTGTGGGGTACACGTCGTTGGTGGACTGACTCAGGTTGACGTGCTCATTTGGATGCAGATGCCCGTAGGTGCCCTTCGCGTGGCCGAGGAGTTCCAGTGCGCGGTTGGCGATGACCTCATTGGCGTTCATGTTCGTCGAGGTTCCGGCGCCGCCCTGGATGACGTCGACGACGAACTGGTCGTGCAGTTGTCCCCCACGTATCTCCTGGCAGGCGGCGGCGATGGCGTCGGCCTTGTCGGAAGGGAGCAGACCTAGGTCCGCATTGGCGCGGGCTGCCGCCTCTTTGACGGCGGCGAGGGCATTGATGAGGTGCGGGTATTCGGCGATGGTCTTGCCCGTGATCGGGAAGTTCTCCACTGCACGCAGGGTGTGGATGCCCCAGTAGGCATCGGCGGGTACCTGGCGGTCACCAAGCAGATCGTGCTCGGTGCGTTGGACAGCGGTCGGGGGCAGTACGTCAGCCATGGCTGTACGGTTCCTTCTCCGTAGGTGGTTCGACAGATTCAGCGGGTGACACGCGTGAGGCAGGTGATGCGAGCAGGTCGGAGAGCGGACCCACGGCGCGTACGGCGCCCACGACGGTGGTGCCTCCCAGCAGCGGTGGACCGGCGAAGGCACGGAGCGTCTCAGGGGCGATCCCGCAGCGGGCAAGTGCCGCGGCGGTCACCTCTAGGCGGGCGCGGTCGGCTCCGTCGGAGATCTTGACAGCGAAAGCACGCCCGTCCTCGAACGCGGCGACCTGGACGCCTTCGAAGCCGTCCTTGGTCAGCAGCCCAGGCACGGCGTGCATCAGGCGGGCGCTGTCCCGGCCGGAGCCGGAGACCATCTCCGGGTGCGCACGCACCGCGGCCGCGACCCGGCCCTCAGGGGTATCAGGAAGGGCGGCGGTGATGCGGGCGGCGGCGCGGGCGAGGCCGTGCAGGGAGACGGAGAACAGCGGCGCACCGCATCCGTCGACGG
Source organism: Streptomyces sp. NPDC002403 (assembly GCF_053593015.1). NCBI lineage: Bacteria > Bacillati > Actinomycetota > Actinomycetes > Kitasatosporales > Streptomycetaceae > Streptomyces > Streptomyces sp. NPDC002403. Next base: position 12,153 of record NZ_JBSFBQ010000099.1, read on the forward strand.
TCGCCGCGGCGATGCGCTGCCCGGTGAGGTCCTCCACGGTCTCGACGATCTCGCGCTGAAGGGGATGCGCCGGGTCGAGGTAGTCGTCGAGCGACCAGCCGCGGTGCACCGCGGTGAGCAGCATCGCCGCGTGTTTTCCGGAACAGTTCTGGGCGAGCCGTGAGGCGGGCCGGCCCTCATGCATCCATTGCATGCGCGCGACCGGGTCGTAGGGCAGGTCGGGCGCGTTGCGTAGGGCGCCTTCGGTCAGCCCCGCGATGTCGAGGATGCGCCGCGCCGCGGCCAGATGGCGCTCCTCACCGGAGTGGCTGGCGGCGGTCAGCGCGAGCAGTTCGTCGTTCAGGGGCAGCCCGGCGCGCACGAGCGCGACGGCTTGTACGGGTTTGAGGGCCGAGCGCGGATGGAACGCGGCCTCGATGTCGCCGATCTCCAGGTCCACGGTCCCGTCGGCCGCGAGGATGACGGCGGAACCGTAGTGGACCCCTTCGACCACTGCACCGCGTACGAGGTGGACGACAGGTTCGTGAGCGGGCTCACGCAGGGCTGGGGCCGGGGCGGGGCCTCCGGATGCCGGGTGTGCCGGTGACCTGCCCGGTAGATCGCTCATGCCTGTGTGCCGTAGTCGTCCGGACCGGTCTTCGGCGTGCCACGCAGGGCGTCCACCCGGCGGCGTACGACGAACCAGCCCGCCACCAGAGCGGCCACGATCAGCGGAACACACATGACGGTGATCCGACCCGCTCCGTCGTCGACCCACATCAGCAGCAGGACCGAGGCCAGGAATGCGAGTGTGACGATCTGGGTCCAGGGCGAGCCGGGCAGACGGTAGCCAGGCCGGACCGCGCCGCCGCTCCGGGCTCGGCGCCAGAACAGCAGATGACACAGCATGATCATCGACCAGGTGCTGAGGATGCCGAGCGCGGCGAAGTTCAGCACGATCTCGAACGCCTCGCTGGGCACAACGTAATTGAGGCCGACACCGAGCACGCAGAACACGGCGGTGAGCAGGATGCCGCCATAGGGAACCTGGGTGCGGCTCATCAGGCCGGTGAAGCGTGGGGCCGAGCCCGACAAGGCCATCGAGCGCAGGATCCGCCCGGTCGAGTAGAGCCCCGAGTTGAGGCTGGACATGGCTGCGGTGAGCACGATGAGGTTCATCACCCCGCCCGCGGCGGGCACACCAACATGGGACAGCACCGTGACGAAGGGACTTTCGCCCGCCTTGTAGGCGTTCCAGGGCATCAGCATCGTCAGCAGGACCACGGAGCCGACATAGAAGAGGGCTACCCGCCACATGATCGAGTTGATCGCCTTCGGAATGACCTTCTCGGGCCGGTCGGTCTCGCCCGCCGTGACACCAACGAGTTCGACTCCCGCGTAGGCGAAGACGACGCCCTGCACGACCAGCAGCATGGGGAACAAGCCGTGCGGCAACGCACCGCCGTGGTCCGTCAGCAGCTCGGGGCCGGGCACGTGGTCGCCAACGGGGTGGCGTGTCACCAGCAGGAAGACGCCGACCGCCATGAAACAGACGAGGGCGCCGACCTTGACGATGGCGAACCAGAACTCCAGCTCCCCGAAGAACTTCACCGAGATGAGGTTCACCGTCAGGACACAGACGAGAGCGACGAGTGCGACGACCCACTGAGGGACGTCCGTGAACATGCCCCAGTAGTGCGTATAGGTGGCCACGGCGGTGATATCGGCGATGCCGGTGGTGGCCCAGTTGAGGAAGTACATCCAGCCGGCGACGTAGGCGCCCTTCTCGCCTAGGAATTCACGGGCGTACGAAACGAAGGCACCGGAGGACGGCCGGTGCAGGACGAGTTCGCCGAGCGCGCGTACCACGAGAAACGCGAAGACGCCGCAGAGGGCGTAGGCGATAGCCAGTGAGGGGCCGGCGTCGGCGAGCCGACCACCCGCGCCTAGGAACAGGCCAGTGCCGATGGCTCCGCCGATCGCGATCATGTTGATGTGGCGAGCCTTCAGCGACTTGCTGTATCCCGCGTCTCCGGCATCGATTTGCTCGGGGGCGGTGGCGGTCGCGGACGTGGCTGCCGCGCCGTGGGACGGCTGGGCGCCGAGGTGATGCTGTGTCATACCTGAGGATCGTCTTCCCGCTGGGGTGCGACGCGAGGTCGGATCGCACGATGGAGGTGAAAGGGGTCTCGGCCGGTCCGAGATGGCGGACCACAGCGGCGGACGCGCCGAATGCCGACCGTCCACATGGCCTCCACGTTCACGAGGTACTCAAGGTTCAATCGAAGACCCGCCGGCAGTGGATGAGGCAGGAAAAGGCGGCCGCTCCATCGCGGGAGAAAACCACAACCGACGAGTACGCAGCCGCAGTCCTCGACCATCACGAATGGATGCCTTTCATGGATGCCTTTCCTGGTCAGGACGGCTCTGGAAGCCAGCCGCGAAAGCGTCGCCACACCATCCGCACAGGCCATGACGAAGGACGCCAACGGAGACCCCCGCCCCGACTGCGTAGCCGCCGCCCAGCAGTGCCAGGGTCTCTGGACCGGCGACGCCACACCCCTGCCCCAGGCCCTGGCCCACCACCAGAGCTTTTCCCGCATCCCGGACGCCGCTGGCTGCGGCCGAGGACCTCGCCGTCGTGCTCGTCGCCACCGGAGACCACGACGCCGCCCGGGCCACCAGGCGGGACTCCGCGAACGGCCAGGCGCCGGCTTCGCGTCACGCCCCCCCACTGAACGACGCATCGCCCTGACCGGCGACCCCTTTCGCTGGGGGCCCAAGAAGCTCCGCCTGAGGCTGTTCTCCGCCGTCGTGCAACTCCTGAACACCGGCCGCCGCCGCTGCTGGCTGCGCCTGCTCGCCCGTTGGGACCGACGTCATCACCGACGCGTTCGACAGGCTCCATGCCCTGCCGAACCCCGGCTGAGCAGCCAATTCGACTGTCCGAACAACCCGAACAAATACACCGGGAAGTGGAATCCGGCGCTCACCCGACGCAACAGACGGGCCCTCAGCCCGCCCTGATCTCGGAAGAGCCGTACCCACAAACACAGAACCCCCGTCAGCGAACTGACAAGGAGTCCATTCCAACTTCAGGCGGCAGCCGATCGGCGCTGTGTCACGGACATCTGGTAGACCCTGGCTACGACGTTCTTGGCGGTGGTCGAGGGTGATGCGGGCGGATGGCGCATCGATCGGGGTGCGCTGACAGACGCGATCCGTGCCCGGTGGTCTGAGGCCGAGATCGACTCGATGCACCGCAGCGAAGTACGCAGCGTCATCTGGCAGTTCGAGACGGGGTACGGCCCAGGCGAGGCGTATCTGCACGAGGACGGTACCTGTCTGTACATGGACGTCTGGGAGGAAGACGCGATCTGGTTGGAGATCGTCTTCCGCAGGCTGGTAGCCATGGACCTTGACCTGGTGTTTTATTGATCAGAAACTCAAAGGGTTCTCGTACAGGACGTAGCGGACGTGCGGGCCGCCGAAGTAGCCGCGGACGATGTGTGGTTGACGCTGGCGT
>NZ_JBSFBQ010000100.1:0-15004 GCF_053593015.1 Streptomyces sp. NPDC002403
GCTGTCCCTGCGCAACGACCTGGGCCTGCTCGCGGAGGAGTGGGACTCCCGGCTGCAGCGCCAGGTGGGCAACTTCCCGCAGGCCTTCAGCCATGTGCCGCTGATCGACACGGCGCTGCGTCTGACGGCGAGCGGGGCGTACGTCGGCTGACCCCCGGCTCATGGGGCGGGCGGAGACCCGCCCGCCCCATGACGTCTCATCGCGCCCCGGTCACGACCGGCAGCTCCGACGGCAGCCCCCACTCGCTCCAGGACCCGTCGTACACGGCCTGTCCCCGGTACCCCGCGAGTTCCGCCCCCAGTGCCAGGACGCACGCGGTGACACCCGATCCGCAGCTGACGACCAGCCGCTCGCGCTCCCCGGCGAGGGCGGCGAACACGGTGCGCAGCTCATCGGCCGGGCGCATCCGCCCGTCGCGCTGGAGCTCGCCGAAGGGCAGGTTGACCGCCCCCGGCATGTGTCCGCCGCGCAGCCCCGGCCGGGGTTCGGCGACGGCCCCGGTGAACCGGTCCCGGGAACGGGCGTCGAGGACCACCGCGGCCGGGTCGGCCAGGGCCGCCACCACCTCCTCACTGCCGACGAACATCCCCGCACGCGGCCGTGCGGTGAAGTCGCCGGGCGTCGCGGCGGGCACCGGCCCGGCGCTCTCCAGCGGCAGCCCGGCCCCCGCCCAGGCGAGCAGGCCGCCGTCGAGGACCGCGACCCGGTCGAAGCCCATCGCCCGCAGCATCCACCAGGCCCGCGCGCTGGAGTAGATGCCCGCGCCGTCGTACACGACGACGGTGTCGGTGCCGTTCACGCCGAGGGAGCGCAGCTCCTCGGTGAACCGGCCGGCGCCGGGCATCGTGTGGGGCAGCGGGCCCGAGTGGTCGGACAGCGCCCCGTCGATGTCGAAGACCCGCGCGCCGGGGATCCGCCGCCCGCCGCCCCGGTGCGCGCCGACCGAGGCGTCGAGGACGACCGTTCCCGGCCGGCCGAGCCGCCGCGCCAGCCAGTCGGCCCCGACCAGCGGGCCGGGGAGCTCCTGACTGCTTGCGTACACCGATACGTCGTCGCCCACGGCTGCTCCAGCTCCTGATCCGGATGTGAGGGCCACTCGGCCCGAACCGTGCGGCGTCCACAAGATCGCAGCGGCGCTCGGCCCGTGTCAACAGCGGCTCCGCGGTCCCCGGACTCCCCCGGTGGCTCCCCCGACGACGCCTTCGGCGCCCGGGGCCGGTACCTTCCTGAATCAGGGCGTCCGCCCGTTTGAACCGAGTGAAGCGCGAGGCCGGAGCCAGTGGAGACGCAAGGCGGAATCACCGTGCAGCGAGCCCTGGAGCTGCCGGGGCTGCGCGGTGGGCTCCCGGAGGTGGTGGCCGGAGCGGACCGGCTGAACCGTACGGTGCGCTGGGTGCACGCGGGCGAGGTCCCCAACATCGCTTCGCTGCTCAAGGGCGGTGAACTGCTGCTCACCACCGGCCTCGGGCTCGGCACCCGCCCCGCCGAGCAGCGCGCCTTCGTCCGCAGGCTCGCCGACCGCCAGATCGCCGCCCTGGTGGTGGAGCTGGGGCCGCGCTTCAGCCGGCTGCCGGCGTCGATAGTGGACGCCGCCCGCGCCGCGGGGCTGCCCCTGGTGCAGCTGCACCGCGAGGTTCCGTTCGTGACGGTGACCGAGGAGATCCACACCGAGATCGTCAACGGTCACTACGCGCTGCTGCGGCAGGCCGAGGACGTGCACCGACGGTGTACGGCGGCGCTGCTCGGCGGTGGCGGGGTGCCCCAGGTGCTCGGCATCCTGGCGGACTTCGCGGCCAATCCGGTCTTCCTGGAGACGGCGGACGGCCAGCTGCTGTACGCGGCGGGCCCCGGGTCCGGTCCGGTCTCCGCCGATCCGCTCCAGGTGTGGGACGGGATGCGCGGCGGCCGGGCGGCCCGTGAGACACCGCCCACCGGTTCGGTGCTGGTGGATGTGCCGGGCGGCGGCCCGGGCACCGGTTCGGTACGGGCCAGGCTGGTGCTGCTGGCCGTCTCCGGGCCGCTGGTGACCGTGCACCGGATGGCGGCGGAGCGGGCGGCGGGGATCCTCGCCGTCGTGCTGATGCAGGCCCGTCAGGAGGAGGAGCTCGCGGCGCGCGGCCGGGGCGACTTCCTGACCGATCTCGCGGAAGGCCGGATCACGCCGGAGGACGCTCCCGCGCAGGCCCGCGTACTGGGGTTCAAGCCGGCCGACATGCCGCTGCTGCCGGTGGTGATGCGGCTGGCCCCCGAGCTCTCGGTGTCCGGGAACTGGGCGTTGCTGGCGCGGGCGGTGCTGGAGGAGCTCTCGTCGGTGGGTGTGCCGGTGCTGCTGGGCGTACGGCCCGTGGAGGGCCGGGTTCCGGTACTGCTCGGGCTGCGGTCCGAGTCGGAGCGCACGGCGGTCGCGGACCGGGTCGCGGCGGCGCTGCGGGCCGGTGTGGAGCGGGCCGGGCTGGAGCGGGCCGGTTCGCATCCGCCGGTCGTGGTGGTGGGCGTGGCGGGCGGCTGGGCGGCGGCCGGGGCGGGGCTGCGGCACGCGGCGGAGACGGCGACGGCCGCGCACGGTCTCAGCGACCGGCCCTGGTACGACGCCCGGCGCCTCGACATCGACCTGTTGCTGTGGCGGTTGCGGGACCACCCGGATCTGGCGGCGTTCGTGGACCGGGCGATCGGCCCGCTGCGTGATCACGACCGCACCTCGCGCCCGGCGCTGCTGCCGACGCTGGAGACGTATCTGGCCCACGCGGGCCGCAAGGCGGAGACGGCGCGGGAGCTGCATCTGAACCGTCAGACGCTGTACAACCGGCTGGCCAGGATCGGCGAGCTGCTCGGCACCGACCTGGACGACCCCCAGGCCGTGCTGGCACTGAGCCTGGCACTCCGGGCCCGCCGCCACACCTCGTAGCCGTCCCGGCCGAGCGGCTCAGCGCGCCCGCGCCACCAGCGGCTGGGTCAACTCGTCGTACACACTGAGCACTTGGGCGATCGTGTCGTCCTCGGTCGGCCAACTCGCCGCCTGCGCCCGCCCGGCGGCCGACATCTCCTCGCGCCGCCGGGTGTCCCCGAGCAGCCTGGCCACCGCCCGCGCCAGCGCCTCCGCGTTGCCGTACGGCACGAGCTCCGCGGCGTCCCCCACGAGTTCGGGCACCCCGCCGACCGCGGTGGCGACCAGCGGGACTCCGAGCCGCAGCGCTTCCTGGGCCGCCACCGAACGCGCCTCCCAGCTGCTGGACAGCACGGTCAGGTCCGCCGCGGCGAGCAGCTCGGCGCGGTCGTCGCGGCTGCCGACGAGCCGGACGGGCAGGTCCTCGTTCCTGATCCGGCGCTGCAGAGCGGCTCGTTCCCGCCCCTCGCCCACGACGACCAGGAGCGGTGCGGGGTCCAGCTCGCGCCACAGCCGCGCGGCGTCGAGCAGGGTGCCGTATCCGTGATGCGGTACGAGGCTCCCGCAGGCGATGATCAACGGCCGTTCCACCGCTCCGAGTTCGGCCCGCGCCTTGCCCTCGTGCGCGGCGGCGGGCAGCGGGGGTACGGGGGCGGAGACCGGCGCGAGCCGCGCGTCGCGCGCCCCCCGGCGCCGTGCCCGGTCGACCAGGTCCGACGTCGTGCCGAGCACAACCGCCGCCGCGCGGGCGGCCCTTCGCTCCATCAGCCGGATCAGCCGGCCGCGGGCCCCTTCGACGTGGGCGCGGGCGTGCCAGGTGACGACCAGCGGGACACGCCGGCCGCCGAGCGCGAGGGCGGCGCGCACGGCGGCGTGCGGACCGTGCGCGTGGACGACGTCCGCCGTCAGACAGGCGGCACGCAGGGCGGCGACGGAGACGGGGTCACTGCGCCGGGGCACGGGCGCGAAACGAGCCCCCGTACCGGAATAGTCGTAGGCGTGGTCCAGTTCGGCCGGGGCGCAGACGGTGACGTGCACGCCTCTCGCCACCAGTCCCGCGGCCAGCGAGCTGACGTGGGCACTGCTGCCCGCACTGCCGCCGCCCAGGACTTGGACCGTACGCAGCTGTGACACGTTGAATGGCTCCCGGGGCTCCCGAGTCGGCGGTGATTGCATCGCCAAGGATGCCAGTCCGTACGCACGTTCCGGCACAATCAGGCCGTCGTTGCGGCCCGCACAGCGGCTACCGGACGCGGCCTACCACTCGCACGGGTGAGAAACCGGCGCACTGTTGCCCGCCCCGTCCCACCGCCTTCCCGGTCGGCGCTCCGACAGCACCCGGACGAGCCGGCTGACCCGGTCCCCGTACGCCGCCGCCGCGACCAGTCCGGCGGCGTGCGCGAGGAGTCCGGCCCGGCCGCGGCCCGCGACGATCGCGACCCCCAGCGCGGCCCCCAGGGCATGGACCCCGGTGTCCCCGAGCATGGTCCGCTCCCCCAGGTCGTCGGCGACGAGCGCGGCCACGGCACCCATCGGCGCGGCGGCGAGGCCCCCCTGCGGCAGCCCCGGGGCCCCGAGGGCGAGCACGGTCGCGGCGGCCGCGCCGGGCCGCACGTCCACCAGATTGACGAGATGGGCGGTTCCGGCGATCACGACCGCGGCGAGCATCCGGTCGACGGGCCGCTCCTTGAGCAGCGCGCCGGCCGCGAGCCCGGCGGTCCCGATCCCGAAGAGCTTCACCGCGCCGCTGGTCACCTCGCCGTCCCGCAGCGCACCCAGATGGGCACGGAATCCGCGGCGTGGATCGTCCGCACCGACGAGGTCGTCGTACGCACCGCAGCCGCCGGCCGCCAGTACGGCGAGCGCGGCGGCGCACCGGGTACGGGCCGGCAGCGGCAGGACGACCGTTCCGGCCGCGGTGCCGAGGACTGCGGCCGGGCCGGCGTACAGATCGACGGCGCGGCCCGCGTAGTTGATGCGCCGCCGGGACGGGCGGGGCCGGGCCCGCAGCGCCCGGTACACACCCCCCGCCACGGCGGCGGCGACGGTCCCGGACGTCACGGCCCTGCTGAACGCTGCCCCCATGCGCGCCAGGCTACGCAGCGGACCGCCGCGACGGCCGGGCGGGATCCCGTGCCCGTGGGCCCTATCCGTCCGACCTGGCCGCGGCGAGCAGTTCCTCCGCGTGGGCCCGTGCGGTCTGGGAGTCCTCCTGGCCCGCGAGCATCCGGGACAGTTCACGCACCCGGTCCTCGCCCTCCAGGACCGTGACCCCGCTGCTGGTCACCGATCCGTCGACGGTCTTCTCGACCAGCAGTTGCCGGTCCGCGAAGGCCGCCACCTGCGGCAGGTGCGTGACGACGACGACCTGGGCGGACCTGGCGAGCTTCGCGAGCCGCCGCCCGACCTCGACCGCGGCCTTGCCGCCGACGCCCGCGTCGACCTCGTCGAAGAGGTACGTGGGTACGGGGTCGGCGCCCGCGAAGACCACCTCGACGGCGAGCATCACCCGGGACAGTTCACCACCCGACGCGCCCTTGGCGATCGGCCGGGGCTGGGCGCCGGGGTGCGGGGCCAGCAGCAGCTCGACCTCGTCGGCGCCGGACGGTCCGTAGACCAAGCTCCGCCCGTCGATCTCGATGCCGGACGCCTCGTCGGCCGCCTCGGTCTGCCGGATGTCGAAGGAGACCCGGGCGTGCGGCATGGCCAGCGAGGCCAGCTCCGCGGTCACGGCCTCGGCGAAGAGCGCGGCCGCCCGGTTGCGCGCGTCGGTCAACGCCTGTCCGAGGCCGGAGAGTTCGGCCCGCAGCGCGTCGCGCTCGGCCGTCAGCTCGCCGATCCGGTCGTCGTCGCCCTCCAGCTCGGTGAGCCGGGCGGCGCCCTCCCGGGCCCAGGCGAGCACGGCGCCGATGTCCTCGCCGTACTTCCGGGTGAGCGCGGTGAGCGCGGCGCGGCGTTCCTCCACCGCGGCGAGCCGCAGCGGGTCGGCGTCCAACTGGTCGGCGTACCCGGCCAGTTCACCGGCCACGTCGGAGAGCAGGATCGAGATCTCGCCGATCCGGTCGGCGAGCGCCGCCAGTGCCGGGTCGTGGGCGCGCACGGCGTCCAGGGAACGTCCGGCGGCAGCGACCACGGTCGTCGCGTCGATGCCCTCCGGGTCCTCCGGATTGCCCGCGAGCGCGGTGTGGGCGAGGGCCGCGGCGGAGGCCAGCGCCTCCGCGTGGCCGAGCCGCTCGGCCTCGGCGGCGAGCTCGACGTCCTCACCGGCCAGGGGTTCGACCGCGGCGACCTCGCCCAGCCCGAAGCGCAGCAGATCGGCTTCCTGGGCGCGTTCACGGGCACGTGTCGTCAGCTCGTCCAGCTCCGTGACGACCGCCCGCAGCCGCCGGTAGGCGGCCGCGTAAGCCGCGTGCGGCAGGGCGACTCCGTCGCCCGCGTACCGGTCGAGCGCCTGCCTCTGCCGGGCGGGCTTGAGCAGCCCCTGCTGGTCGGTCTGGCCGTGCACGGCGACGAGTTCGTCGGCGAGTTCGGCGAGCACGCCGACCGGCACGGACCGGCCGCCGAGATGCGCCCGGGAGCGCCCCTCCGCGGAGACGGTACGGCTGATCAGCAGCGCACCGTCCTCGATCTCGGCCCCGGCCTCCTCGGCCCGCAGGGCGACGGCGTCGCCGTCGGACACCGTGATCCGCCCCTCGACGACGGCTGCCCTGGCCCCGATCCGTACCAGGGCGGGGTCGGCTCGCCCGCCGAGCAGCAGCCCCAGACTGGTGACGACCATGGTCTTGCCCGCGCCGGTCTCGCCCGTCACCGCGGTGAAGCCGGGTGACAGCTCCACCACCGCGTCGTCGATGACTCCGAGCGACCGTATCCGCATCTCCTCCAACACGGACACGACCTTACGAGGTCCGGAGCCCGATGCGCGACGGACCCCGTCCCCGGGGCTCACTCTCCCGGGTATCCGCCCGGCATTCGCCACACCTCCGGGGGAATGCCCGCCGCTCAGTGCGGTGCGCCGCGCCACCCGGAGACCGGCAGTGCGAATTTCGCGACCAGCCGGTCCGTGAACGAGGCGTGGTGCAGCCGCGCCAGCCGTACGGGCACCGCGCCACGCCGCACCTCGACCCGCGCCCCCGCGGGCAGCTCCACGGTCCTGCGCCCGTCGCACCACAGCACCCCGTGCGGGGTGTGCTGCTGGACCTCGACGGCGAGCACGGACGTCGGGGAGGTCACCAGCGGCTTGGCGAACAGCGCATGGGCACTGATCGGCACCATCAGCAGCGCCTCGACCTCGGGCCAGACGACGGGACCGCCTGCCGAGAAGGCGTAGGCGGTCGATCCGGTCGGGGTCGCGCAGACGATCCCGTCGCAGCCGAAGCCCGTCACGGGACGGCCGTCGATCTCCAGGACGACCTCCAGCATCCGCTCGGGCGACACCTTCTGCACGGCCGCTTCGTTGAGCGCCCAGTCGGTGTGGACGATGTCGCCGTTGCTGTGCACCAGGACGTCGAGCGTCATCCGCTCCTCGACCTGGTACGCCCGGGTGACGACCCGGTCGACGACCTTGTCCAGGTCGTCCCGCTCGGCCTCGGCGAGAAAGCCGACCCGGCCGAGGTTGACGCCGAGCATCGGCACCCCGGAGGCGCGGGAGAACTCGGCGCCGCGCAGCAGTGTCCCGTCCCCGCCGAGCACGATCAGCAGTTCACAGCCGTCCACGGCCTTGGGCGTGGTGTCCGTGACCGTCTCGACGGACGGCGGCAGCGGCAGATCGGTCGCCTCGGTGGCCAGCACCCGGACGCCGAGGCCACTGCGCAGCAGCCCCTGTACAACCAGTTCGGCACTGCGGATCGCGGCCGGACGGCCGGTGTGTGCCAGAAGAAAGACAGTTCGTGCCGCATTCGTCGTCAACGAGGCCCCTCCGCCACTGCACGGTCGACATCTGCGGGATCCAGCTCAGGTGCTCCTGCCCGCAGCCAGAGAAAGTACTCGACATTCCCCGAGGGCCCCGGCAGCGGGCTCGCCGTCACCCCCCGCACCCCGAGCCCCAGCGTCCAGGCCCGGCGTGCCACTTCCCGTACCGCTTCGGCCCGCAGCTCGGGACTGCGCACCACACCACCGCTGCCCAGCCGCTCCTTGCCGACCTCGAACTGCGGCTTGACCATGAGGACCAGGTCCGCGTCGGGGGCGGCGCAGCGTGCCAGGGCGGGCAGCACCAGGCCCAGCGGGATGAACGACAGGTCGCCGACCACCAGGTCCACCGGCTGCCCGTCGATCGCCTCCAGCGTCAGCTCCCGTACGTTGGTGCGGTCCTTGACGGTGACGCGTTCGTCGGACTGGAGCGACCAGGCGAGCTGTCCGTAGCCGACATCGACGGCGACGACATGGCCGGTGCCGGCCCGCAGGAGCACATCGGTGAAGCCACCGGTCGACGCCCCGGCGTCCAGCGCCCGCCGCCCCTCGACCTTCAGTCCGAGGGGCACGAAGGCGGCCAGGGCGCCGGCCAGCTTGTGCCCGCCGCGCGAGACGTACTCGGGGTCGCTGTCGTCCTTGATCACGACGACGGCGGCGCTGGTCTCGACCTGGGTGGCGGGTTTGGTCGCGGTGTTCCCGCCGACGGTCACCCGCCCTGCGGCGATCAGCTGGCTCGCGTGCTCGCGCGAGCGTGCGAGCTTACGGCGTACCAGCTCGGCGTCGAGGCGGCGACGTGCCACTCCTGCCACGTTCGGTTCAGCTCCTGTTGTCGTACGAGGGCATCGGTGCGGGTACCGGTGCGGGTGTGGGCCCGGCGTCCAGCGCGGTCAGCGTTTCGCGCAGCCCACGGTGTACATCCTCGTACACCTCGATGTGTCCGTCCGCCGGGAGGTGGTCCGCGTCGGCGAGACGCTCCAGCTCCGCGTCCACCCCGGCGTTGCCGGTGGGGGTGCGCACCACGCCGAGGGGCGCGGGCGCGGCGGGGTCGAGCGGGGTTCCGGCGGCCGGGTCCGCGCCCTCGCCGGACGGGTCCGCCGCCTGGCTCCCGGGCAGTGTTCCGGCTGCCGTCCCCGGCTCCGGCATCGCGTCGCTCATGCGGGAAACGCTACCGCGAAGGGCTGCGGTACCGTCGATCGCAATGGCGACCATGGCGGAGTGCCGCAGCGCACTCGACAAACTGTCCGACAGCCTCGCGGGGGCCGATGGCGACGTGCGCAGCGCGGCTGCCCTCGACCGCTCGCTGAGCTGCCACATCAAGGACCTCGACATCACCTTCACGGGCCGGCTGGCCGATGGCCGGATCCAGGTCCTGGACACGGTCGAGGGCCCGCCCCGCGAGAAGGCCGAGATCCGGCTCGCGATGACCGGTGACGACCTGGTGGCCATGGTGGACGGCGATCTGAACTTCGCCAAGGCATGGGCTTCGGGCCGGGTCCGCCTGGAGGCCGGCTTCCGCGATCTGCTGAGACTGCGGTCGCTGCTGTAGGCGGTACGGACCGGTCTTCCGCCGACGGCGCTCATCCCCCGGCCGACGCTCCGGCGGGCGCCCTGCCCCGTACACCCGCCCCGTCGCCGCGCGGCCTGCGCGCGGCCGGTACCACCAGCGGGGTCCCGGTCTCCGGATCGTCGATGACCTGACAGCGCAGCCCGAAGACCCGCTCCACCAGCTCCGCGGTGACGACCTCGCCCGGTGCGCCCTCGGCGATCACCTCGCCCTCCCGCATCGCGATCAGGTGGGTGGCGTAGCGCGCCGCGTGATTCAGGTCGTGCAGGACGGCGACCAGGGTGCGCCCCTGCGTCTCGTGCAGCTCCGCGCAGAGGTCGAGGACATCGATCTGGTGCTGGATGTCGAGATACGTCGTCGGCTCGTCGAGCAGCAGCAGCGGCGTCTGCTGGGCGAGCGCCATGGCGATCCAGACGCGCTGGCGCTGCCCGCCGGACAATTCGTCGACATACCGATCGGCGAGCGCGCCGACTCCGGTCGCCGCCATCGATTCCTCGACAATCCGTTCGTCGTCCGGCGACCACTGGCGCAGCAGTCCCTGGTGCGGGTACCGGCCGCGCCCGACGAGGTCGGCGACGGTGATGCCGTCCGGCGCGATGGAGGACTGCGGCAGCAGCCCCAGCGTCCTGGCGACCTTCTTCGCCGGCATCCCGTGGATCGCCTGCCCGTCCAGGAGCACCCGCCCGCTCTCCGGCTTCAGCATGCGCGAGAGCGCGCGCAACAGGGTCGACTTGCCACAGGCGTTGGGGCCGACGATCACCGTGAACGAGTTGTCGGGAATCCCGACCGAGAGATTCTCCGCGATGACCCGCCGGTCGTAGCCGAGGGTCACCGAGTCCGCGGTGAGGCGCTGCATGGTCGTACTCCCGGAGTCGCAGGTGATCGGGTGCGGGACGACGACACACCGAGCAGAAACAAAGTTAGGTTAGCCTACCCTCCCTTGTGTGGGTGTCGCCGGGAACCCTCCCGCTACAGCCCCAGCCTGGCGACCGCCTTCCCGGCGTCCAGCCCGCACGAACCGTCCCCTGCGTACGACCACGCCGCCCCGCAGAGCGCCCGCAGTCCGTCGAGTGCGTCCCCGTCGCCCTCCAGCACCAGCCCGTCCCCGCGCACCGACGCCGTCCAGCCCCCGCACACGAAGCCCTCGCCGCGCTCCACCACCTCGGGCTGACCGGTCAGCAGCCCCCGCAGGTCCGCGTCCACATACGTCGGCCGGTGCTTCGGCACGGCGGCCAGCAGCTGCGCCGCGTCCGTCACCCCGGTGAGCACCAGCAGGGAGTCCACTCCGCCGTTGAAGGCGCCCTCGATGTCCGTGTCCAGCCGGTCGCCGACCACCAGCGGGCGTTCGGCCCCGGTCCGCAGCACCGTCTCCCGGTGCATCGGCGGCAACGGCTTGCCGGCGACCTGCGGCTCGGCCCCGGTCGCGATCCGTACGACCTCCACCGCCGCACCGTTCCCCGGTGCGATGCCACGGGCGCTCGGAATCGTCAGATCCGTGTTGGACGCGAACCACGGCACCCCGCGCGCGATCGCGTACGCGGCCTCGGCGAACCGTCCCCAGGCCATGTCGGGCCCGCCGTACCCCTGCGCCACCGCGACCGGCTCGTCGTCCGCCGACTCCACCGGCACCAGGCCCCGCTCCCGCAGCGCGACCCGCAGCCCCTCGCCGCCCACCACCAGCACTCTGGCACCGGCGGGCAGCTGGTCGGCCATCAGCCGGGCGACCGCCTGCGCCGAGGTGATCACATCGGTGGGCTCCGCCGGAACGCCGAGTTCGGTCAGGTGCCCGGCCACCGCGGCCGGCGTCCGCAGGGCATTGTTGGTCACGTACGCCAGGTGCATCCCGCCGTCCCGTGCCGCCGCCAGCGAGTCGACGGCGTGGACGATCGCATGACCACCCGCGTACACCACCCCGTCGAGGTCGAGCAGCGCCGTGTCGTACGCCTCGTTCAGCGCGGTGCTGCTGCCGCTCGGCCTGGTCCTGCTCGCCTGACTCATTCTTTGCGCTCCTCGTTCCATGCTTTCGCCCCGATCATCGCGCATTCCGGCCGCGCACATACGATGCAGAAATGAACACACCAGGTCCGGCCGGCCAGGGACTGCGTCTGATTCCGTTCCGTGGACTGCGATACGTCCCCGAGCGGGTCGGCAGCCTTGCCGCGGTGACCTCACCGCCGTACGACGTCGTCGTACGGCCCGACGGGCTGCACCACCTGGAGTCAGCGGATCCGTACAACATCGTCCGGCTCATACTCCCGCAGGCGGAAACGGCCGCGGCCCGCCACGAACAGGCCGCACAGACCCTGAACCGCTGGCTGGCCGAGGGGGTCCTCGCGCCGGACAGCGAGCCCGCTCTGTACGTCTACGAGCAGCGCAACGCCGAGATCCTGCAGCGCGGCATCGTCGGGGCGCTGGCGCTCTCGTCCCCCTCGGACGGCATCGTCCTGCCGCACGAGGACGTGATGGCCCATGTCGTCGAGGACCGGGCCGATCTGATGCGCACCACGGCCGCCCACTTCGAGCCCCTGTTGCTCACCTACCGCAGCGACGGCGACGGCCCGGGCGCGACCGCCGTCATCGAGCGGACCACGGACCGTCCGCCGCTGCTCGCCACCACCACCGAGGACGGTTACCACCACCGGCTCTGGGCGGTCACCGATCCGGCCGAACGCGCCGAGATCGAGACCGATCTCGCCCGCCACCAGGCATTGATCGCCGACGGACACCATCGCTGGGCCACGTACCTGCGCCTCCAGCAGGAGCACGCCGCTCCCGGCCCCTGGGACTTCGGCCTGGTCCTCCTCGTCGACACGGCCCGCTACCCGCTCCGGGTCCGCGCCATACACCGGCTGCTGCACCGCCTCCCGGTCACCGACGCGCTTGCCGCTCTGGACGGCCTCTTCCGCATCCGCGACCTGGACGGACCGCTTCCCCGGGCCCTGGACGCACTCGCCGAGGCGGCCGCCGAGGGCAACGCGTTCCTGCTCGCCGGCGACGGCGGCTTCCATCTCGTCGACCGCCCCGACCCCGGCCTGCTGTCCCGCACGGTCCCCACCGACCGCCCGGCCGCCTGGCAGACCCTCGACGCGACGGTCCTGCACGCGGCGCTGCTCGACCACGTCTGGCAGATTCCCGACGCCCCGGAACACATCGCGTACATCCACGACACCGCAGCCGCCGTCGAACAGGCCGAGCGCCACGGCGCGACGGCGGTCCTGATGCATCCGGTACGCGAAGAAGTCGTCCGGGACCTCGCGCGGCAAGGGGTCACCATGCCCCGCAAGTCGACCTCCTTCGGGCCCAAGCCGGCCACCGGCCTGGTCCTGAGAAGCCTCGACCTCGGCTGACCTGCGGACGGCAAAAAGCGGCCAACAAAAAGAGGGCGGCACCCCGGAAGGGATGCCGCCCTCTTCTCATGCCTTACGCCTCGGACGTACGTCCCTTGTCCTCGTCGTCCTCGTCGGTCCCGTCCTCGTCCTCGTCCTCGTCGAGGGCATCGACGAACTCGACACCATCCATCTCGGCGAGCCGGTCGGACGCGTCGGTCGAGCCGTCCTTGTCGGCCTCCAGGGCCTTCCCGAACCACTCGCGCGCCTCGTCCTCGCGCCCGGCCGCCAGCAGGGCGTCGGCGTACGCATAGCGCAGCCGGGCCGTCCACGGGTGCACGGCGTTCGAGGCGAGCTCGGAGCTCTGCAGGGTGACGATGGCCGCGTCGAGCTGTCCCATGTCCCTGCGTGCCCCGGCGGCCACCAGGCGCATCTCGACCTGCCCCGCCTTGTCGAGCTTCTGCACCTCGGGCTCACCGGCCATCGCCATCGCCCGCTCGGGCCGCCCGAGCCCGCGCTCGCAGTCGGCCATGACGGGCCACAGCTCCACGGACCCGGTCATCCGCTTGGCTGCCCGGAACTCGGCCAGCGCCTCCGAGTACTTCTGCGTGGCGTACGCGGCGAACCCTGCCGCCTCACGCACCGCGGCCACCCGCGAGGCCAGCCGGAGCGCGATCCGCGAGTACCCGTACGCCTGCTCCGGGTCCTCGTCGATCAGCCGGGCCACCATGACGAGGTTGCGCGAGACATCCTCGGCCAGAGTCTTCGGCAGGCTCATCAGCTCCTGCCGCACATCCTTGTCGATCTCGTCACCGGTGACGTCCTCGGGAATCGGAAGCCGCTTGATGGGCTCGCGGTCCCGGTCGTCCCGACGCTCGTACCCGCCGCGGTCGTCGCGCCCGCGGTAGCCACCCCGGCCGCCACGATCGTCCCGCTGGCCGCGGTATCCACCGCCACGGCTGTCGTCGCGGCGGAAGCCACCGCCGGAGCCACCGCGGCTGTCGTCGCGCCGGTAGCCGCCACTGCGGCTGTCGTCGTCGCGACGCGGGCCACGCGGCCGGTCATCACGACGCTCGAACCCACCCGAAGGACGCCCACCACGGTCGTCATCCCGACGCGGCCCACGGAACCCACCACGGTCATCGTCACGGCGCGGCCCACGATCACGGTCGCGGTCATCACGCCGGAACCCACCACCGCGATTGTCGTCACGGCGGAAGCCACCACCGGAACCGCCACCACGGCTGTCGTCACGCCGGAAGCCGCCACCGGAGCCGCCACCGCGGCTGTCGTCGCGCCGGTAACCGCCACCGCGGCTGTCGTCGTCGCGACGCGGGCCACGCGGCCGGTCATCACGACGCTCGAACCCACCCGAAGGACGCCCACCACGGTCATCGTCACGGCGCGGCCCACGATCACGGTCGCGGTCATCACGCCGGAACCCACCACCGCGATTGTCGTCACGGCGGAAGCCACCACCGGAACCGCCACCACGGCTGTCGTCACGCCGGAAGCCGCCACCGGAGCCACCGCGAATGTCATCACGCCGGAAGCCACCGCCGGAGCCACCGCGGCTGTCGTCGCGCCGGTAGCCGCCACTGCGGCTGTCGTCGTCGCGACGCGGGCCACGCGGCCGGTCATCACGACGCTCGAACCCACCCGAAGGACGCCCACCACGGTCATCGTCACGGCGCGGCCCACGATCACGGTCGCGGTCATCACGCCGGAACCCACCACCGCGATTGTCGTCACGGCGGAAGCCACCACCGGAACCGCCACCACGGCTGTCGTCACGCCGGAAGCCACCGCCGGAGCCGCCACGGCTGTCATCACGCCGGAAGCCACCACCGGAACCACCACGGCTGTCATCACGGCGCGGTCCCCGGTCACGGTCACGGTCGCGGTCGTCGCGACGGAAGCCACCACTACCACTTCCGCCGGTGGGCCGGCTGTCGTCACGCCGGTAGCCACCACGGTCGTTGTCCCGGCGCGGTCCGCCGGAGCGGTCGTCACGACGGCCGCTGAAGCCGCCTCGGTCACCACCGTCCCGGCGACGCGGCTCGCGCTCCGAACGATCGTCGGGAGAGTTGGTGGACATCGGCGTGACTCCTGTCATCGGGTACTACAAGACATTCTGGCGCAGCCGGACATCCGACGCGCTTCGACAAAAACAAAAGGACCCTTGGTCCCAGCGTGAACGCTGGGACCAAGGGTCCTTGAAAGATTGTTCGGCGGCGTCCTACTCTCCCACAGGGTCCCCCCTGCAGTACCATCGGCGCTGAAAGGCTTAGCTTCCGGGTTCGGAATGTAACCGGGCGTTT
>NZ_JBSFBQ010000101.1:0-14931 GCF_053593015.1 Streptomyces sp. NPDC002403
TCGGCGGGGTAATGCTTCATCCCCACGGGGACTCCGTTCTCCTGGACCATCAAGATCCAAGTGTCTCCGGTGTCCAAAACCCAGGGTCAAGGCCCGGGCGAGTTGATGCATCACTCGGGCGCGGGGTCGCTGGGCGGATTCAATCGATCGTCGCAACACCTTGATCGAGAGGTGAAGCGATGGGTGTCTTGGAGCATCAGAAGCGGGTGCGTGCGTATCGTGGGCAGGTTCCGTTGCCGGGTAGGCCGACGGTGGCCTGGCGTGAGGACAGGGTCAAGTTCTGGGTGGCGATTGCCCGTGGTGTCAAGACCGAGGATGTGTGTGTGGAGGCCCGTGTGTCCGCGCCGGTGGGGTTCCGATGGTTCCGGCGCGCTGGCGGTGTGAATCCGCGTCCTCCAGCCGAAGTCTCTGGACGGTAACTGTCGTTCGCCGAACGGGAGGGCATCGCGATCTGGCATGCCCAGGGTGCCAGCGGCCGAGAGACCGCCCGCAGACTGGGGCGGGATCCGTCGACGGTCTCGCGCGAGCTGCGCCGTAACGCGTCTGCCCGCACCTACAAGTTGGACTACCGGGCTTCGACTGCGCAGTGGCACGCCGAACGCCGTGCCTGGCGGCCGAAGGCCGCCAAGCTTGTCCGCGATCAGCGGCTGCGTGACTATGTTTAGAACGGTTGTCCGGGGACATCACCGAAGTCGACGGTCAGCCAGTGGGTCCGGCCGGCCCGACGTGGATGGGACGGAACAAACCACATCGCGGGGACCGACGCCGGGCGACGGCGTGGAGCCCGGAGCAGATTGCCCAGCGCCTGCCGGTCGAGTTCCACGATGATGAAGACATGCGGATCAGCCACGAGGCGATCTGTCAGGCGCTCTACGTCGAGGGGCGTGGTGCGCTCAAGCGTGAGTTGGTGGCCTGTCTGCCCACCGGACGTGCCCTGCGGGTGCCCAGGGCACGCAACCGGCAGAAGGCATGGGCCCATGTCACCGACGGGGTACTCATCAGTGAGCGTCCCGCCGAAGCGGAAGACCGCGCCGTTCCCGGATACTGGGAGGGCGATCTCATCACCGGGCTGAACCAGGCCATCGCCGAAGCGGTCAACAACCGGCCCCGCAAGACACTCGGTTGGAAGACACCGGCGGAGGCACTCAACGAGCAACTACGATCACTCCAACAAGCCGGTGTTGCGACGATCGATTGAATCCACCCAGTAGACATCGTTCGCGCTGGCCGAGCATTTGGACCGAGCAGGGATCGCGGCATCGATCGGCTCGGTCGTGACGCCTACGACAACGCCCTGATGGAATCGACGATCGGCATGTTCAAAACCGAGCTGATCAAACCCGGTCGGCCCCTGCAAGACGCTCTCACGTCGAGCTCGCCACCGCCGAGTGGATCGACTGGTACTGCCACCGCCGACTCCACGGTGAGATAGGCCACGTCCCACCCGTCGAGTTCGAGACCAACCACCACATGAAATCCACGAAACCTCAGGTCACAACCACAATCTGAGATCTCTACCGAACCCTGGGCGGTTCACTTCACACCCACGAGTGCGTTGTGGCTGAACCTGTTCGAGCGGTGGTTCGCCGAGC
Organism: Streptomyces sp. NPDC002403; assembly: GCF_053593015.1. Taxonomy (NCBI): domain Bacteria; kingdom Bacillati; phylum Actinomycetota; class Actinomycetes; order Kitasatosporales; family Streptomycetaceae; genus Streptomyces; species Streptomyces sp. NPDC002403. The sequence continues at coordinate 1,593 of NZ_JBSFBQ010000101.1, forward strand.
TCACACAGAAGAAACTCAAGCGCGGGATCCATCGCTCTCTCCAGGCCCTCGAACGTGACATCCGAGCCTGGCTGGCCGACTGGAACGACCAGCGCAGGCCCTTCATCTGGACCAAGACAGCCGACGAGATCCTCGACAAGGTCGCCGCCTACTGCCACCGAATCTCTGACTCAGGTCACTGGCATGTGGACTGTTGATGTCCGTCGGCGCACCGCACAGGTCGGCGGACAAAACCCGTCGCACGCCCGCCGAAGTTGTACTCGAGGAAGCCGATCGGCGGCTGTCGCACCGTTGAAGGCACTGTGCGCTGCGCCCATGTTCGGATCGTCTCATGGAACCATCCCTGGCTGCTTGCACGTGACCGCAGTCAGCGCCTGTCACACGGTGGCTGGCTGGGGCACTTCAAGGGCGTCGGCCACTTTGCGCGCCATGGCCGCCACCTGCGGCGGGAGGAAGTCAGCCAGGGAGTCGACGTCGTCGCAAAACTTGGCGCGCAGCCCGTGCAGGCAGGCCTCCGTGAACAGCTTCTGCGGGTCGTCCTCGGTGGCCAGAGTGTCCTCCGTCTGGCGCCGGACCCACGCAGACGGCATCCTCGGCCCACTGCCGTCGGCGTTGGGAGCGGCTCCGCCCAGTTGGCCGGCCGAGGGCGCCCGGTTGGCGTCCTGAGGTCCAGCCGCCGGGCTCTGCCGCCGACTGGTCCGAGGGGACGACTGGAGCGTGTCTTCGGACAGATGTGTGTGCTGGCAGTAAGCAGCGATCAACAGGGACGCCATGTCCAGAGTATCCGTTGCATTCGTTTCTTGGTACATTGTCATCGTTTTCCAGGAGTGAGTCTGATCTGGCTCGGTGCAGCGCACCACTTCCTGACAGGGGGAAACCGCGCGGCTACACGGTTCAGGCTTTGGGGTGGGTTCCACCGCTCGCGCGCCGGGGCGACCGTGAAGCAGAAAAGGCACACTGTATGCAGATCTTGACGGGGGTTCCGTCCTGAGCAGGGCAAGGGCGGACATCCGGCGTTCGATCTGCGCTCTGTGGCGACGGTGCATGAGCCCAGTGGTCCGGGTGCGTGAGGGTGTCCGATCCCACGCTTTCAACAGGATATGGCCGAGCTGCCTGGTGTCTTCGGAAGCCGGCATGAGTAGCCAGGCCGCTGCAGAACGGACCAGGTCGTCCGTGGCCTGCGCGTAGTCCCCCTTGACAGCCCAAGCGCGGGCAATCTCAAGGCATTCATGTGCTGCACGCCCATAGTAGCCCCCCAGGAAGTGAGCGTAGGCCCCTACTTGTCGTAGGCACAGTACGTACTCGTGATTGACGCTGTACTCAGCCATCATGCGCCAGGCAAGCCGATAGGCCTCTCTGGCCGCGAGCATGTGCTGGCCTGCGTGGATTGCTGTATTGATCAGCTGCACGCGCTTGCTCAGGGATTCGGGGGGGAGCTGCGACGAAGTACGCGGTGCACCTACCAGCGACATGGGTGCGCCTCCTCTGGGGACGGTACGAAGATGGAGGGCACCGGCTTGGTGTGCCTGCCCTGATTCGGAGAAATCGGTAACGGACGACTTTGAGCCTGCTGGTCCGGCATTTGCACCTACGTGCTCAGACCTGCGGTGGTTCATTGAGCCTTTCCAAGCTGTCGGCGCTGACCGTGAGTGGGGCCGTTCCGTACGACGACAACGTCCTTGGTGGACGGGCTCCTGACCGAGATCATGTGTATCGCTTGGACCGGTGCAGGTTGCCGGTCTGGCGCCCGGCGCCTGGGGGCGGCAGTGGCCGACCTGGCCCTCGTCGCCGCCGGTCCAGCCGTCCTCAGGCGGCCCGCGGCCTCCACTCTCGCCCTACGCAGACTGAACCTGTGCCCGCTCTTCTTCGTCCAAATTCATAACGACATCCTCCTCCCCGAACCTCCCGTTGAGTGCATAGAAATCAATGGCCGGGAACTGCGCTCGGCCAGGAAACGGCCACCGAGCACGCTCACCACCCCGCACCACCGCGCCGGGGCCCTGATGCCTGTTTCGTCGCGGAGGCCATCGGTCACATCAGCATGGCCCGTCGGCGCCCATAGAGGTCAATCCCTGTTGCACACGACGAGCGGTCCGTGCCATTCCTGCCCCGTACAACTGGGCCGGAAAGTCGTAGCGGTCTCTCACCACCAAAACCGACCGGAGATAGATGTCATGAATCAAATTTCCTACTACGAGGTCGATGTCCCGATGCACCACTCCACCGATCCGACCCGGCATGGTCTGCACACCTTCACCGGACCAGCTACCGGGGCCAGCGATGCTCTGATCGCCGCGCGCGCCGCCTACGACCAGGCTGCACAGTTTTGGGCCGCCGGCTCGGCGGTGCCGGATGCTTCGGGCACCGGATGGGCCGTGCGCGGTCTGCGTCGCAGCTGGGTCCTGGACTGGGACAAGGCCACTGTGAAGGTGTGGGCCAACCCCGACAGGCTGATCTGATGAACGTCCCGAACCGTTACCAAAAGCCGGAGAAGAAGTCGGCTGTCCCCCCGCCACCCATCCCGTACGAGACGAGAGACATCTCGGGATCGCAAGAGTCAAGCAGCCGCGGCCAACGATGACGGATCAGAGGAGGTGAAGGCATGGTCTTCGGCGTAGAGAACTCGGTTCTGGAGGCAGTGGAACAGCTGGCCCAAGAGCCGGTTGAACAGATGCCGTTGGGCCTGTGCATGCCAGTCACCGACCTCTCGCCTGTGCCTGTAATGAGCTTGTGCTCCTGGCGACGAGCGAAGAGAGGAGAAGGCTCAGAGGTAGCCGGTGTGGTGGAGACGGTTGTTCTTGATGAACCTGCCTCCGACGAAGTGCTTTTTGCCCGACGCGCGCGTGATCGGTGCGGAGCCGGCGTACGCCTTCAGGCCGTGGGCGTCAGCGAAGCGGCTGCGGTCATCACTGACCTCGGCGAGTACCCAGGCCGCAAGCTGGACGCCGAGGCCGGGGAAGCTCGGGAGCATATCCGCGTCAGGGTGGTCGCGAAAGGTGGCTTCCACTGCCACTGCGAGGTCGTCGCTGGCTTGGCAGCCCGCTCCGAACTGCTTCAGGAGAGCGAGCAGTTGCTTGCCGAGAGCGTCTTCGACGACTGGCGGCTGGTGGACGTGTTTGGCTCGCAGGACGCTGCGCAGACGATCAACCTCTGCCTCGACTCCACGCACCCGGCTGCTGCGTTTGAGCGCCGATCGGAGTTGGCTCGCGGGCAGCCGGGCGGCCTTGGCCGGGGCGGGCGTCATAGCCAGGATGATTTGGGCTTCCCCGCGGGCCAGTTCTCCCTGCTTCGCGAGGAAGACGTCCAGCGCGGCCGGGTAGTACTCGCGCAGCAAGGACCGGATCTGGTTGCCGATCTGCTGGCGGTTCAAGACCGCATCCTGCTGGGCCTGCGCGAGTACGGCGACGGCTCGGGCATGGTCGGAGTCTGCGGGCAGCGGGCGATGGACGGCCATGTCGGTACGCAGGATGTTCGCCAGCACGAGGGCGTCGCCCGGATCGGACTTCTTGCGGGACACACCGCGCCGGTCGCGGTAGAGGGAATCCGCGAGCGGATTGATCGCGAAGACCTTCCGACCTCCGGTGCGCAGGGCTGCGACCAGCAGGCCACGGCTTGTTTCGATGGCCACCGGGATCGCCGTGGCAGGGGCGTCGGCGTACTCGGCCTCCAGCAGCACCTGGTAGCCGGTGGTGTCATCACTGATCCGGCGCCTGGCCAGCAGTTCTCCGGCCTCATCGACCAAGGCGACGTCGTGGTGCCGCTCTGCCCAGTCGATTCCGCAGAACACAGTCACACGTTCTCCGGTTTTCGGGCGTTGTGCCAGGACACGAGCACATGCGGGTCACGCGGCGTCCTAATCCCAGGACTCTTCCGGTCCGCCATGTCGGTAGCCGTTCGTGACACCAGCTCGTCTCAGGGGCCTCTGTCTTCGCCAGAGCTCATGGCTCGCGGATTGAACAGGAAGTCCCCCTGCAGCGGGCTCGCGCCACCACGGCAACGAACCAGACACACCGGTGGGTTTCACGAGGTCGTGAAGGCACCAGGGACGTACCGCTCTCTCGTAAGACCTTCAAGGCCGGGGAGAACCCCAGGCATCAACCCTGGTGTCCACGCCACCTCGTGAAACCCACTCAGGTCTCAAGGACCTGGACCTGGACCCACCGAGGTGATCAGTTCCAACAAACAGTCCAGAAGCCCGATGAGGGCCACCTGGAGCCGCCTACAAACGGATTAGGGAGATCCCAGCATGGACTCCGTCCTGCGCTTGCAGGCCCGAACCGGGCATCGTGGTCCGTTCATTGCCATACTCGCGGTGCCCTTGACAGGCTGGGGTGTGCACGTCGTTGCGCTGCACCGCCGTCTGGCCGTTGCTCGCCGCGATCCCCTGACGGGATTGCTCGGACGCGACGGCTACACGGCCAAGGCCCTGAAGATCCTTGGCCGCTATAGGGACAGCGCACTGGTGGTTGTATGTGATCTGGATCACTTCAAGGATGTCAATGACAGCGGCGGCCACGCCGCCGGCGACGCCGTGCTGGTCGCCACGGCGAAGCGGCTCACTGCCTGGGCAGGGAGACACGCTGCCGTGGGCAGGCTCGGAGGAGACGAGTTCGCCGTGACTCTGCGGATCAATCCTCGCTGTCGGGAGCTCCGCCTGGCACAGCTCGTTCGGATACTCCGCAAGCCAATCCCTCTCGGTGACGGTGAGTGCGTCGTTGTCGCCGCGTCGGTCGGCGCGGCCTCCCCCGACACGCTCGGCACCACAGACCTATCGCAGCTTCAGCGGGCGGCCGACGCGTCTCTGTACGAGGGCAAGCATTCCGGCCGTGCCGTCCTTGCCACAGCCCAGCACATCGCCGTGCCGTCCGTTAACGGACGTCGGGCCGGCCGCCGCGGCACCGGCCCGGGGGCCGGTGACAGGCTGGGGGGATCGTCAGGAGGCGGTTGACATCCGCCTGCGGAGCGGCACTGACTACGGACGGATTATGGGCTCTGCCCAGCCCGGCACGCTCTCCAGCCAGCAGCGGCGGCGCGGCGGCAGAAGCAGCGCTTCTCGGCCAGGAGCAGAGCGGTGATGGGCAAGCAGCATCTATCCCGTGTTTGGTCCCTCAGTTGAGTTCCTGGCGAAAGCCCAGCTCAGATGGGTTTTTCCAGGCGCAAAGGGACTGAAGGGACTGAACTTCGGAGCTATAACTCCACTAGTGTGTGGACGCGCGAACACACCCCGTATCAGACTTGGCTCACAAATGGCGTTCCTTTTTGAGAGGTCCGCGAGGAGCCGCTGTGCCTGTTCGTGGTGCTCCGCGGTCACTTCCTCCTCGGAGCCGAGACCGAGAAGGCCCCTGGTCACGGCTGCCCAGTCGGCCTGTCTGTCCGTGCTGGTGCCGGACTGAGCAGCGCGATGCGTTGTTCGAGCTGGGTGATGCCTTGCTCTGTGTGGGCGGCCCGGTGAGGATGTTGGTCGAGCTCTCCCTGGCGCCTGAGTACCGACGTGGTCATGGTGCGTTGTACGGCGGGGTGATCCGGGGTGAAGCTTCCCCTTGATCGTGGACACCTGGAGACTGGGCCGTGAGAGCCCAGAGGGAGCAGTGCCAGGTGGGAAGCAAGTACACGAAACGGTACTCGGACGAGTTCAAGCGGGACGCGATCGAGCTCGTGCGGTCGTCGGGCCGGACGGTGACCGAGGCCGCGCGGGAGCTCGGGGTCAGCTCGGAGTCCCTGCGGGGCTGGGTGAAGAAGGTCCGCGCCGCGCAGGACACCGGATCCGGTCTCGGTCGTCGGGCGAGCCGACGACCGAGACGAGGAACTGAAGAGGCTGCGGAAGCTGACCGGCGAGCAGGCGACAATCGAGATGTCCGTGGTGATCATGGTCAACCGGGCGGTTCTCGCGCATCAGCTGTTCACCGGCATCTCCCGTCAGCATCTGGGGTGCCTGGTAGCAGAGTTGGCCGTTCCGTGGCAGGCCGCCGTCGAGGGACGTCGTCACAAATGCACGCGACGGGGCCAGGAAACGCGAGGCAGGGGCAGGTGCCCGGCATCGGCTGGTGTTCGTCGACCGGCTGGTCGCCACGCTGATCCATCTGCGGCGCGTGATCTCCCGCACTCTGTCTTCGCCCTGCTGTTCGATGTCGACCGCTCCACCATCACCCACGCGATCGGAGAGATACGCGGGCTTCCGGCCGAGCGTGGATGTGCCGTCCCCGACCGTCCGGGTAGACGGCTGCGGGCCCTGGCGGATGTGTTCGCCCATGCCCAGGCCGAGGGTGTCGAGCTACGTCTGGACGCCACCGAGATCCAGGTCCGGCGCCCCGTGGCCGGCCGCGGCGGACACCGCGCCTTTGTCTCGGGCAAGAAGAAGCAGATTCCCAATGAAGTTGTCAAGCGAAGTTGGTGGCAGCCCGTGAGAGCGTCATGCTGCTGCGGTTCCGGGTGCGAGAGGCCCTACTTCGAAGTTGCGTCCGTCGCGTATGAGGGCCCACAGCACGTTGAGCCTGCGCCTGGCGAGGGCGAGGATCGCCTGCTTGTGGCCCTTGCGTTCAGCTCTCTTGCGGTCGTAGAACGCCTTGGAGACCGGACAGCATCGGGCGGCGACCTGGGCGGAAAGGTAGAACACCCGCAGCAGGCGGCGGCTGTAACGGCGGGGACGGTGCAGGTTGCCACTGATGCGTCCGGAATCCCGGGGCACCGGGGCCAGACCCGCGACGCTGGCGAGGCGATCGGGGGTGCCAAAGGCAGTCATGTCGCCGCCGGTCAGAGCGATGAACTCGGCGCCGAGCAGTGTGCCGATGCCGGGCAGGCTGGTGATCACTTCAGCTTTGCCGGTGCTCGCGAAACCGACCCTCGATGAGCTTGTCGGTCTCGGCGATCTCCTCGTCGAGGGTCATCACCTCCCTCGCCAGCTTGGCCACCATGGCGGCAGCCAGCCTCTCTCCGGGGACAGCGGTGTGCTGGGCCTCAGCGGCCTCGATCGCCGTGGCGGCGACGCTCTCGGCGCTGCGGACCTTGCGGTTCTTCAACCACGCGGTCAGGCGGTTCTTGCCGATCCTGCGCAGGGCAGCCGGGGTTTGGTAGCCGGTGAGCAGGACCAGCGCGGCCTTGGAGACGCTGTAGTCGAAGGCCCGTTCCAGGGCCGGGAAGTACTCCAGCATCTGGGCGCGGAGCCGGTTGATTGCCCGGGTTCGGTCGGCGGTCAGGTCGTAGCGGCGGGCGGTCAGAATCCGCGGGTCGACCGCGATCTCGTCACCGGTCTGCATCGGGTGCAGGTCGCGGCGCATTCGGGCCTGGTCGGCGATGACGAACGCGTCCTTGGCGTCAGTCTTGCCGTCGCCGCGGTAGGAGCCGGAGGCGTGGTGGACCGTGCGGCCGGGGATGTAGAGCAACCGCTGGCCGTGGTTGACGAACAGTGCGATCAGCAGGGCGGCCCCGTCCGTGTTCAGGTCGATGGCCCAAGTGACGTCCTCGCTCAACTCCAGTACGTCATTCATGAGTTCCAGCAGCTCGGTCTCGTCATTGGCCACTCGTCGTGACAGCCGCTTCGTACCATCGGCATCGATCACCACACAGTGATGATGAGCTTTCCCCGCATCCGTACCAGCCCATAGATCAGGCACGAGTACCTCCGCCGACGTGTTGTTCATGGACCCAGCAGACGACCTCGCCAACGTGTCCTTACACAGCGATCCACTCGCGCATCCCAATTAGCGGCCGAGTCGTCGCGGGGAGCCGGGCGGCCAATCTGCTTCAGCCACCGAGGGCAGGAACACCATGAGCCATACCCAGCACCCCTGGGCCTCCCGATCCTACGAATGACCGGAAGGAACCCATCCAGCAAGGTAAGGAACACCATCAAGACCACCGTCATCGCCGACCGCCAGGGCCGCACGCTCTGGACCGATCCCCCGCGACCTGGACGGATGCACGACGCGACCGCCGCACGCAATGAAGGCATTGCCGTCTGCTTCCAACACTTCCCGGACGTGGAAGTACTTCTGGACGCCGCACGGCCCAGGAAGCCAGCGATGGTTCGGTAGGACTCGCCGACACAAAGCCCGCGCGAGATCTCCTCCCGCTCCCTCATGGTCAAGCTTCCAGCGCGCGCCTTGCGGGATCCGGGAGCGATCCCTCCGTGGTGCTTGAGGACAGTGAACACCGAGCCGGACGGCTTGCCGATCTGCCTTGAGATGACGCTGATCGACTCCCCTGCCTAAGACGGCGTTCTTTGCGAAGGAGAGCGACCGGTTAGCGATATGCCGGTTCATCCACGCGGAGAAGGCGAACTACCCTGTCACGCTGCTGCGCAAGGTGACGAGGACCGCCGGTTTCACGTACTACGCGTGGGTGGCCGGACGGGAAGCTCGCGAAGCGCGGCGGCGGGCCGATGAGGCCCTGGCGCACGAGATCACGGTGATCCACCTCGCCTCCCGGCGGAACTACGGCGTCCCGCGCGTCACTGCCGAACTACGCCGGAAGGACCGGCCGGTCAACCGCAAGCGGGTGGCACGGGTCATGCGGGAGCACGGCATCGCCGGGAACAGCCGGCGCCACGGACGCCGCAGCCTGACCAGGGCCGACACCAAAACCGCCCCGTCGCCGGACCTGATCGGCCGGGACTTCACCGCCACCCGTCACGGCACGAAGGTCGTCGGGGACATCACCCGAACCCCCACCGCCGAGAGTCGGTTCTACCTCGCCGCGTGGCTGGACCTAGCCACGCGGCGAGGTCATCGGCTACTTGATGGCCGACCACGACCGCACCGAACTCGTCGCCGACGCGCTCGGCAAGGCCGCCGGGCTGGGCCGCCTGGAGCCCGGCTGCGTGGTCCACAGCGACTGCGGATCGGAATACACCTCCCGCCAACTGCGCGACAAAATTGGCCTGTCGGGGCACAGGCAAAGCATGGGCCGGACCGGGAGCTGCTTTGACAACGCTGCCTCGGAGAGCTTCTGGGCTGTGCTCAAAGAGGAGATCGGCACTTGCTTCTGGCCCGACCGCGCGACCGCTCGCGCCGGTATCTTCGACTTCATGGAGACCTTCTACAACAGACGCCGCCTGCGCAAGCACGTCCACTGGGGCTACCTCACACCCCACGAGACACGCCTGCGCCACCAGCAGGATCAGGCCCTCGCGACGTAACGACGACGTGTCCAAGATCATGGGGGAAGCTTCAGTTCCTGAACGAAGTTGCTGTCAGTCAACCGAGTGCTTCGATCGCGGCACTGATCAGGGCGCGGGCAGAGGCCCCGAAGACGGCCAGCTCCTGGAGCTTGCCGAACGCCGCAGCGTACACGACGATCTCGGAGGGGCGGGTGATGGCGACCTCAGCGGACAGAGTCTCGACCAGCACGCGCTCGGTTTCGAAAACCGTGAACGTCTCCAGCGGACAGATCTGACGCTGGGTGGTTTGCGGGATGATACCGAAGGCAACTGAGGGCAGGGACATCAGCTCCAGGAGCTTGCCGAGCTGGCCGGCCATCACCTCGGGGTCGCCGATCCGGTAGCGCAGGACGGCTTCTTCCGCCAGGATAACGAAGCGGTGGTTGCCTTCGTAGATGACCCGGGAGCGGTCCAGACTGGCGGTGGCAGCGTCTTCGGCGTCGTTGGGGGTGCCCTGGAAGGTGCTAATGGCCGAGAGTAGCGCGGTGGCGTAGGGGCGGGTCTGGAGCATGCTGGGGACCGCGTTGGAGCAGTAGACGCGGAAGAGGGTCGAGTCCGAGTCGTGGCAGGCAGGGTGGCGCGGTTCATCGTGGAGCACTCGGTGGTTCTCGCCGGTTGTGTATGAGTTCATGGCTCACTCCGCGGTGCGGGGGTGTTTCCTGCATTTACGTCCAGGGAGGGCCAACGGTTCGCCCGGCCTCGCCGGTGAACCGGCCCTTGGAAGCCCGCGTATCCCTGGGAGACAGAAGAAGTACGCGGAGCGCAGCGGCCAGGTCTGTTGCAGGCTCGCGGATGTGAACAAGTCTGGGAGGAGGGCCACCATGACGTCCCGGTTCAAGCATCTACCCGATCCGCTTCTGGGAGCCGTAATCGGGGACGGGGGCCTGGTGATGCACGCCCCGCCCGCGACGGCGCACGAATGGTCGGGTGCTGTGTCCGGCGGGGTGTTCAACACCAGGCCATGGTGGTGGAAGTACGTGACGGCCGGGCTGCCCGACCTGCCCGCCCCCTGGGAGGCCCGGATGATTCCGGCGGGCATCTGGATCTACTTGGGAACACCCTCGGTGCAGGATGCGACCCGGGTGGCGAGCATTCCCGTCGAGTCGGATCGTATGGCAGTCGCTGTCGGTGTCGGCGCCCCGAGCCAGGCGATCCTCGACGCAATCGCTGCCTTGCTGAGCGTACTGCCAACGGACTCGCCACGCGCTGTACGCCTTCTGATGCCACTTCTTGACATGAGGGTGGCCCAATCGTTCGCGGCCCAACACCGGGTCGACCTGGTCGCAACCCAGGGGCAACTGACCCTTGAACCAGGCCGTGTCGTCACCTCAGGCCTGGGCGACATCTGGGGAGGCGGGTTCTGGCAATGGTACCGCGTACGTCCTGGCCGGACCCCGGAACCATACGGTGCTCTGCACCCCCGGCCTGTGTGGGAACGCGCCTTGACTACTTACGGCCGACACCCCGTCGTGCCGAGCGCCAGGATCGGGCGTGTGGCAGCAGGGCTGACCCTGGCGCCCCTCGGCGCACCGGATCCGGGCTTTGTCGAGTTCGCCTCCGGAATCAGGCCGAGTGCTGATTTCAAGGTGATCGTGCAGGCCAACGGTCTCGACCCGCTCCTCATGTCTGCCTGCACCACGCTGCTGAGTGAACTTCCCTGGGAGACCGTTCGCCAGACCCAGCTGATCTGGCCGGACGTCGCAGCTGCCGAGGTGGCACGCCAGTCGATCCGGGAACTCGCTGAGAACATTGGCGCGGAGATCACCGCTCCGACGGCCGGACTGCGTTTGAGTGAAGCTGGCGGCGACGTTCATGGAGTGCACTCCGATGGAAGGCTTGCCCCCTGGGTGCGCTTCACACCCGGCGAGCCGGACTCTGTGGAAGGAGCGCTGCTGCCGGCGCCTTCGTGGAACGCGAAATTGCAGAACAGGCCCAGAGCGTTGCCAGCGAACATGATACTGGCGAGGGTTGAGGCAGGCATCTACCTCATGGCAGGGCAGGAGAACCCTGAGTACGGCGCACTCGTCGATGCGTTGGTGCCGGACCGTGAGGCCATAACAATCTTCGTGGAAGGCGATGCTGCACACCCGCAGGAACGACGGCCGCTCCAGACTCTTCTCGATAAAATTGACACCTCGTTGCTGCCGGGAATGCGGCTGGTCATGCGCTCGGCGGCAGACGGTGGCTCAAGCTCCTTTGCTCAGATGCTGGCCAACCGCTACCGGGTGAGGATCAGCGTCGCCACGAGCGAATCCATAAGGCGGACCGTTAGTCAAAGAGGGCAGGCGGAACTGGAATGGGTTCCTTTCCGCCCCTTGGCCATGGCACTCGTACCAGTCCGCTCGACTGGGACACCTGCAATCAGCGTCCCATTCAAGCCGTTGTCCGTCTCTTCGGCTTCACCCATCGCCGAGGTTTCGGCGACCCAGTCGGTCACGGGCATTGACGTGGCCATCCCCATCACCGCCCGATCATCCACACGTAAAGCATCGATGTCGGTGCCCGAACTATCCGGAAGGCGCCCTGTCCGCGCTGTGTACCCTGTGCGCCCGGTACCTGCCGCTGCGCCGACACCGGCTGCGACAACCGGGGCGAACACTGCGGAGGCAACGTACTCTTATGCTGAACCAACGGCCGAACCGAGCCCACAGGCGACCGCCGAACCGACCTACGAGCCGACGCAGCCCACAACCGAGCCGGCCTCGGAACATCACAAGGTACCGTCGCCCATGCTTCCACCAGCTCCGTTTGTCGAAGTAAGGAGGGTTGACCCGGAAGCCCCGCTCGTGACCCCGTCCGTACCGCCCAACTACACATCTTCGGCTGGCAACGAATCCGGCACCGGTGCCCGGTCCGTGGCAAGCACCTCCACGCATACAGCCCCGGACACGCAAGACACCCACCTGGCAGGCCGCCTCGCACCGGCAGAACCGGAGGAGTTGCTGCTGGCCCCGGTCGTCAAGGACCCCGGCTCGGTAGCGAACACATTGCCGCCCCAGGAGCCGGAGCAGACCGAGCTTGAACCCTCTGTGCCCATCACCCTCCTGGTTCGACGCAGTGACCGGAGCACGGACACCGAAAGGACCGGTTGGCGCGACCTGATCGGCCCCCGGCACGATACCCACCTCACAGCTGTCGGCCGTGTACTGGAAAAACACGCCACCCTGCGCGCCGCGCTGTCCCACGAACCGCTGGACGGTGTCATCTCGGACCTGGCCGCCCTGCGCTCGTACCTGGAGGGCGACCTACCTGGCATCGAATTCGCGCTACGGGAACGGAACCCGCATATCAGGGACGCGGCTGTGTGCGTGATATCCGGGCTTCGGTTGCTGCCGATGCACAGCGGGATTGCCTACCGGACGGCGCAACTCCCCCCTTCTGCACTCGACGTGTACGCCCCCGGTGCCACTGTCGTCGAGCCCGGATTCCTGGCCGCGAGCAGCCGTCAGGCCGCCTACGGCGGGAACGTCCTGTACGCGATCTGGAGCCGCACCGCGAGGCGCACGAATGTGCTCGGCCGAGCCGGATCACGTGACGAGGTGATCTTTCCCGCCGGCGTGGAATTCTCCGTCCTCGCAGTGGAGTCCCGGGCCGATGGCGCCGGTCGTCTCGTGCTGCTCGCCGAACGCATGCCCCTGGCACGGCCTGCCGAGTCCCGCGCCGACAACAACGCCGCTCTTCTGAAGCGGATGCGCAGCTCCGCCACCTCGCTCACTGTGGGCACCGAGGACTTGGTCGAGGCGCCAGAACGGCACCGCCTTCCGATCGGCCTCGACGAACACAACCAACTCGTTCGGCTCAGCTGACCGCCCGCCATCCCTCGAACGGAAAGCGAACATGCCCGCATTGCTCTCCCACACAGCCCACTTGGTGGTACGATCGCGGCCCGGGCGAGTCCGCCGTCGCGTCAACGCCCTCTGGGCCCTTCTGCGCGGCGGACGGACCTGTGAGCTCTTGCCGCCGGAGGCGCTTGCAGCGTGGGCCCTTTGTCTGGCAGCCGATCTGGCAGATCAGCGGTAACTCGGTCGACTGACGGGCAGGCTTGCGGGAGTCTCCGCTTGCTGGCATCCGACGGTGAGGGGCCCGCTGATCAGTGAGCTTCTTCGAGTTGGCCACCGATTGAGTGATGGGCCGTGAAGCCCAACAAGCGAGGCCCCCGGGCTGTTGATCGAGATGTCTGACGTC
>NZ_JBSFBQ010000102.1:0-14341 GCF_053593015.1 Streptomyces sp. NPDC002403
GCCGACCGCCGCATCCTGGCCATCCCCGGGATGAGCCTCATCGAGGAGAAGCCCTACGCGGGCTACCGCTTCTTCGTCCTGGCGATGGCGCTGACGGTCGGCTTCGCCTGGCTGATGGACGGCCTGGTGCATGTCTCCGCCCGCTCCTCACCTGCCCTTCGGACTGGCGGGTTTCGGCGGCGGTGGAACAGTCAACCGGGTTGACTGCAAATGCTGTTGACTACAGCGACTACTTGACGACGCCGAGCGAGACGTAGTCGTAGCGGCCGTTGTACGCGTCGGACATGTAGGCGTTCGTCAGACGGTCGCCACGCCAGGTGATGTTCTTCTCGTAGATGAAGGGCATCCAGTCGGCCTGGTCGAGGATCCGCTTGTCGAGCTCCTTGTAGATCTCGCCGGCCTTGACCGGGTCGGTCTCCGCGATCGCGTTGTCGAAGAGCTTGTCGACCTGCGGGTCCTTGATCTGCGACTCGTTGTAGTTACCGGTGTCCGAGAGGAACCGGCTGTCCCACAGCGGCTGGCCGAAGCCCTGGCCGGACGGGAAGTCGGGGCCCCAGCCGCTCATCGTCATGCCGTAGCCGCGCTTCTTCACGACGGACGGCGAGCCGGTGATGCTGGACGTCTCGGCGCCGTCGAGCGGGTCGACCTCGATCTTGATGCCGACCTTGCCGAGCTGCTCCTGGAGCGCCTCGGCGGTGTCGACCTCGCCCGGGTTGTTGTTACGGGCGGTGAGCTTGGTGGAGAAGCCGGTCGGGTGACCGCACTGCTTCAGCTCGTCCTTGGCCTTGGCGAGGTCCGGCTTGCCCTTGCGGGCGAGGACGCCGTACGGGTCGTAGTCGCTGTGACCCTTGATGGAGACCGGCAGGGTGCTGTTGGCGATCGCGCCACCGGCGATCTCGCCGCCGCGGGTCTGCTGGAGACCGGCGAAGTCGGTGGCGTAGAAGACGGCCTTGCGGCAGTGGACGTCGTCCAGCGGCTTCGCCGTGTGGACGAGCGCGACGTAGCGGACGAAGGACGTCTGCATGTTGTCGACGCTGGCCTTGTGGTCCTGGACGGCGGTGACGCGGCCGGACTGGGTCATGCCGGTGCCGTTGAGGTCGACGTCGTAGTCGCCCTCCATCAGCTTCTTGTCGTTCTCCTCCAGGTTGGCGGAGATCGTCACGGTGACCTTGTCCGGGAGCGCGGGACGCAGCGGGTCGGAGGCCTTCTGCCACTTGTCGTTGCGCACGAGCACGATGCTCTTGCCCGGCTTGTACTCCTCGAACTTGTACGGGCCGGAGGAGAACGGGCGCTGGGTGTACTTCGCGCCGGTGTCCTTGTCCGCCTTCACGGGCGAACCGGACGGCATGGCGAGGAACTGCTCGAAGTCACCGTTGGGCTTGGGCAACTTGAAGACGATGGTGTTGTCGTCGGGCGTCTCGATCGCCTTGAGACCGAGCTTGTCCGCGGCCTTGTCCTTGTAGGGGCCCTTGTACTCGCTCTTGGGGTCCAGCGTCTGCTTCAGGTACTGCGGGCCACCGGTGATGGTGTCCGTCGCCCAGATGCGCTCGATGCCGTACTTGACGTCCTTGGAGGTCAGCTTGGAGCCGTCCTCCCAGGTCAGACCGTCACGCAGCTTGTACGTGTAGGTCTTGCCGCCGTCCGTGATCTCACCGGGGCCGGTGGCCAGGTCGCCGACCAGCTTGGTGGAGCCCGCGCCCGGCTTGGTGTCGTACGTGACCAGCTGGCGGGTGTAGAAGCGCATGAAGTCCCAGGCCATGCCGTAGTAGGCACGCTGGGGGTCGGCGGAGTCGAGGTCCTGCTTCCCGACCATCTTCAGCGTTCCGCCCGTTTTGGTGGACGGGTTGGCGACCTTGTTGAACGCCGCGTTGAAGCCGGCGCCCTTCGACTTGCCGCCGCTCTCGCTGTCGTCGCCGCCGCCGCACGCCGAGGTGGTCATCAGCGCCGCGACCACGAGGGCCGCACCAGCGGTGAGCCGTCGTTTCGAGGTAACTGTGGACATTTTCTCGCAACCTCCGAGATCGCGGTCCCAGGCCGTTGCTTGCCGGAGAACCATGGGAAAAGCCACCTGACGATGCGGCAGGGGCAAGTCGTGGGTTATCGGGTCCCCTTGGGGTCCAGGGCATCGCGCAGCCCGTCCCCGAAGAGGTTGAAGGCCAGCACGGTGATGAAGATCGTCACGCCGGGGAAGACCATGAACATCGGGTCGTGCTCGTATGTTTCCAGCGCGTCCCGCAGCATCCCGCCCCAGGAGGCGGTGGGCGGCCGGACACCGGCACCGAGGAAGCTCAGGGCCGCTTCGGTGAGGATGTTGGTGGGGATCATGAGCGTCGCGTAGACGGTGATCGGCGCCACCAGGTTGGGCAGCAGCTCGCGGAAGAGGATGTGCGTCCGTCCGCCGCCGAGGCTGCGCGCGGCCTCCACGTACTCGCGCTCGCGCAGCGAGAGGGTCTGCCCGCGGACGATGCGTCCCACGTACGGCCAGCCGAAGAAGCCGATGACGGCGACCAGCACGGCGATGCGTACGCCGCTGCCGGTCAGTCCGAGCAGATCGTCGGGGAGGACCGAGACCAGGGAGATGATGAAGAGGAGCTGCGGGAAGGACAGCAGCACGTCCATGACCCGGCTGATCAGCGCATCCACCCAGCCGCCGAAGTAGCCGGCGACGATCCCGAAGAGGGTGCCGAGGGCGACGGCGACCACGGCCGCCAGGAACGCCACGAGCAGCGAGATCCGGGCCCCGTAGACGATCCGGCTGAAGACGTCGCGCCCCTTGTTGGGCTCGACACCGAAGAGGTAGTCGCCGCTCACACCGCCGAGGTCGCCCGTGGGGAGATTGGTCAGCGGGTCGAGCATGTCCTGGTGGAACTCGTTGGGCGGGTGCCCCAGCAGTCCGACGATGAGGGGCGCGAAGATCGCCACCACGACCAGGACGAGGACAACGATGCCACCCGTCAGAGCGACTCTGTCCTGCTTCAGGCGGTTCCAGGCGATCTGCTTGAGAGACCGTCCCTCGACCTTCTTCACCCCGGAGTCGACTGCGGGACCGTCGGCCGCGACCGGATCCGCTTCCGTGGTCGGCTCGTGCAGTGGTGCCGTCATCGTGGCAAGGACCCCTCTCAACCGGCGGTGGCCGGGCCGAACTGGCCGCTGTGGCGGCGCGATCAGTCAGTCGTACACAGAGGCGGCGACACGCCCTTGCTGCGGGAGTCTTCATTGCCGTCACTACAGGTAGCCAGACCGACAGGCGAATGGATGCCTAACCGTGATGCGGCCCGGGGTGTTCCGTTATCCGGACGGATGTGAACGCCCCCCGAACACAGGTCAGTTGAGGCGGAAGAGGGACAGGAGCACAGATTCGCGACGCTTTCCCCACCAGATGTGTCCAGCCCGGAAATCTCGGACATGGACGGCGGGTTGAGGCAGCGGGCGGATGAACATGCGGGCACATGCGGGGAGTTGGTGTCTTACGGTCGCGTTACGGGAATCCGGCACGTATACGCGCATTCCGGACCACGGGGCCGGGACCTCGCGACCCCGGCATGATCCGGACGAAAGGCCCCGGCGGGCCCCGGAAAGGTCAGTACGCGCCCTGCGGCGGGTAGCCGTAGCCCGCGGCGGGGGCCACCGGGGCGTGCGCCTCGCGGTCGTAGAACGGGCGGGCGTTGGCGCGCAGCCACATCGCGACCGGGTCGTACTCGTCGGACATCGCGACGGTGGAGACGGGCAGCCCGTCCGGGACGGCGGAGATCGACTGCTGCATCATCGCGCGCGCCGCGTCCACCGAGGGCGGGCTCGTGTCGTAGAGGTCGAGGCCGATGGCGAGGTAGGGGACCCCGAGCGCGGGCTGCACCCAGGCGCGGCGCAGCGAGCGGATCGCGGGGGTGTGGTGGGCGTTCTGTGCGAGCAGGGCGTAGAACTGCGGGATCTCGATGGCCGGCTCGGTGAGCCGGAGCGGGCCCGCGGGCATCCGGTCGAGCCCGGTGGCGATCCGGCGCAGATCCAGCCAGGGGATGCCCACGCCGCCGCCCGGGGCGTGCGGGTTGAGCCAGATCCCCCAGCGGTCGGGGAAGAGGGCGCGGGCGATGTCCAGGCCGCCGACCAGTTCGTGGGCGCGGTTCCAGCCGCTGGCGGAGAGCTCCTGGGCGGAGGTCACACAGGGGGCGTAGCCGAGGCCGTCGACCTCCATGTTCCCGTACTGGGCGTCGGGCGAGCCCGCCTGGCCGTGCCAGAGGAGCATCCAGATCCGGCCGTTCGCGAGGGCCGTCAGCAGTGCCTCGTACGCGTCGTAGCGCCCGGGCGTCACTTGGCGCAGCATGTGCTCGACCTGCCCGGCCGCCGCGGTGCCTGACGCACTCACCTGGTCCCGCCCCTCTTCGATCCACTGTGTCGGCCGGCCGCTCCCGGGCACACGGGTGCGGCATGATGCCGAGGCACCAGCCATCAAACCAGCTTATGCGCCGGTCCTGACACCGACTTGACGCCATGGGTCGAAGCGGTGTCCCGCACCGGTGACCGCCGCGCCGGGGCCGGGGTCTTTCGTTTGGATCGGGCCGGATCGGGGAGCGGGACCCGGTGCGTGCGCTCGCAAGGCGGAGGAGGGAGTCGGGGCGGAGCCCCGGCGACTGACGACAACGCGGCGAGTGCGCGTGCCGGGCCCCGCGAGCCCGGCATGATCCAAACGAAAGACCCTACTGGCCCGCCCGCTGGTAGAACGGCTGGACCTTGTCCCGCATCCAGTCGCCGACCGGGTCCTGTGCCACGTCGAGCAGGATGAGATTGACCGGCCAGGGCACCTCGGCCCGCCCCAGAGCACGGCCGAGGGCGTCCATCGGGGCATTGCGTCCCGCGCCCTCCCAGGTGGAGAACTCGACGCCGACGAAGAGGACGGGGTCGCCGCCCTCGATGCTGGCCAGCGCCCGCCGGGCGGAGAGCACGACACCGCTCTCCTCGAACTCGCCGGCCGCCGCGGCGAGGAAGTCGACGGGCTCCTCCTTCCAGTCCGGTTCGTACAGCCGGACCCTGCCGCCGCCGTCCGGGCCGTCCAGCGGGGTGCGTCCGGCCCGGCAGAGTTCGGCCACGGCGGGGGGCGGCATCGGTATCCCGACCGCGCCGCCGGGGTTCACGGCGATGCCGAGCTGCGGGGGCAGGCCGCGGGCGAAGTCACGGGCGGGCGCGACGGTGAAGGACATCCGGGTGCCGACGCAGGCGAGGAACTGCTGCTCGGAGCTGAACACGGGGACGTACGCGACGCCCTCGATCTCCAGCGTCGGCAGGTCCAGGTCCGCCGAGTCGGGTCCGCCGCCGTTGGGCAGGGGCACCCAGACCTGGCTGCGCCCGAGCACCTCGACGAGCCGTCCGCCCGCTTCCGGGACGCCCACCGAGGCCATCAGTACCTCTTCGAGCTCATTGGCCGGCCATCCGCCCTGCGGATCGGACCGGACCTGTGCCGGGATGTCCACTGCTCCCCCTTCTCGCCCACGCTTTCCGGCAGAAGATTAACGCCCGGCCCCGGGCCCCCCGTCCGTGAAGGTGATCCGGCCGACCCGTCCCGCCGCCGCCCGGTCCAGCAGCACCGCCGAAGCGCACCCGGGCGGCAGCAGGCCCGCCTCGGCCGCCCTCAGCAGCCTGCCCACCGCTCTGCGGTGCCGGGCGAAGGCGTATCCCGATACGCCGCGTCCGCGCTCGCGCTGGCCCTCCCTGGCGGTCTGCGGCGTGACGTCGAGCAGGACGAGATGCAGGCCCCGGCCCCGGCGCCGGGCGTCACGGGCCAGCCAGCCGCGCACCCACGACTGCGTCCCGCAGTCGTGGACGACGACGGACGCCCCGGAGCGCAGCACCCGCCACAGCCCCCAGTAGTGGGCGGCGCGGACGAGCGGGCGGTAGAGGGCGTACGGGAGTAAGCGGGGCATGCTCCGCGCCCAGCGGTCCCGGGTGTCCTGGGAGTCGACGGCGTGCGCCGTCGTCACCGTCCGCCGGATGAGCGTCGACTTTCCGCTGCCGGGCAGCCCGGAGACCACCACCACGTCGCCCGGGGCGAAGCGCAGGCCGCTCGGGCTGCGCCCGGACCGCTCCCGCAGATCCCGCACCACGGGCGCGTGTGCGCCGGACGCCGCCCGCGCCGGGACCCCTGGTTGTGCGGGCATCGCGCCGTGCGCGACCCCCGCCGTCGTCGCGTACCGCTGCAACGTCATCGCCCTCCCCCTGTCGGCTCACCCCACGTATGCCCCTGAAGTGTAAAGAAAAGGTAATGCGGCACAACTGTCCACGCCGCTGATTTCCCACGGGGGACCGGGGCCCCACTCCGGCGCGATGCGTGCGATGATGACCCGGCCAACTGCATAAAGGCCGCTTGAATCCGCGCGGGAGAGTTCCGGTCACTTCGTGTGCCGGGCGCCGAAGGAGCAAGTTCCTCCCTTGAATCTCTCAGGCCCCGTACCGCGTGGATGAGGCAGATCTGAAAAGCGGGCCGCTTCGCGGCTCCACCCAAGGTGCAAGCCGAACCCTTCAGGGGCTCTCGGCGAACCTCTCAGGTTCCGATGACAGATGGGGAGGGATCGTCCTCGTCGTCATGCCCCGGGAGTCATATCCATGAGCACCGCCCCACGCCTCACCGCCCTCGATGCCCTGCACCGTTCGCTGGGCGCGACCATGACCGACTTCGCGGGCTGGGACATGCCCCTGCGGTACGCCAGCGAGCGCGACGAGCACAACGCGGTGCGCACCCGGGCCGGTCTCTTCGACCTGTCGCACATGGGCGAGATCACCGTCACCGGCCCCGCGGCCGCGGCCTTCCTGAACTTCGCGCTGGTCGGCAACATCGGCACGGTCGCCGTGGGCCGCGCCCGCTACACGATGATCTGCGCCGAGGACGGCGGCATCCTGGACGACCTGATCGTCTACCGGCTGGGCGAGACCGAGTACATGGTGGTCGCCAACGCCGGCAACGCCCAGATCGTGCTGGACGCGCTGACGGCGCGGGCCGAGGGCTTCGACACCGAGGTGCGCGACGACCGCGACGCGTACGCGCTGCTCGCCGTCCAGGGCCCCGAGTCCCCCGCGATCCTGGCCGCCGTCACCGATGCCGACCTGGACGGCCTGAAGTACTACGCCGGCCTGCCCGGCACCGTCGCCGGCGTCCCCGCGCTGATCGCCCGTACCGGCTACACCGGCGAGGACGGCTTCGAGCTGTTCGTCGCCCCCGTCCACGCCGAGCAGCTCTGGAAGGCGCTGACCGAGGCGGGCGCCTCCCGGGGCCTGATCCCGTGCGGGCTCTCCTGCCGCGACACGCTGCGCCTGGAGGCGGGCATGCCGCTGTACGGGCACGAGCTGACCACGGCACTGACGCCGTTCGACGCCGGTCTCGGCCGGGTCGTGAAGTTCGAGAAGGAGGGCGACTTCGTCGGCCGCAAGGCCCTTGAGGCCGCCGCCGGACGCGCCGAGACCGCGCCGCCGCGCAAGCTCGTCGGGCTCGTCGCCGAAGGCCGCCGGGTGCCGCGCGCCGGCTTCCCGGTCGTCGCCGCCGGTGAGGTCATCGGCGAGGTCACCTCGGGCGCCCCCTCGCCCACCCTGGGCAAGCCGATCGCCATGGCGTACGTCGACGCCGCGCACGCCACGCCCGGTACCGAGGGCGTCGGAGTGGACATCCGGGGCAGCCACGAGCCGTACGAGGTCGTGGCGCTGCCGTTCTACAAGCGCCAGAAGTGACGCAGTCGCGTCTCACACCGTAAGACCACCGTTCATCAGCACTCCCCCGCGTACAGGAGAATTCAGGTCATGAGCAACCCCCAGCAGCTGCGTTACAGCAAGGAGCACGAGTGGCTGTCGGCCGTCGAGGACGGTGTGGCCACGATCGGTATCACCGAGCACGCGGCCAACGCCCTCGGCGACGTCGTCTACGTCCAGCTCCCCGAGGTCGGTGAGACGGTGACCGCGGGCGAGACCTGTGGCGAGCTGGAGTCGACCAAGTCGGTGAGCGACCTGTACTCCCCGGTGACCGGCGAGGTCACCGAGGCGAACCAGGACGTCGTGGACGACCCGTCGCTGGTGAACTCCGCTCCCTTCGAAGGCGGCTGGCTGTTCAAGGTACGCGTCGCGGAGGAGCCGGAGGACCTGCTCTCCGCCGACGAGTACACCGAGTTCTCCGGCAACTAAAGACCCCAAGGGACCACCTGATGTCGCTTCTCAACTCCTCCCTCCATGAGCTGGACCCGGATGTCGCCGCCGCTGTCGACGCCGAGCTCCACCGTCAGCAGTCCACCCTCGAGATGATCGCCTCGGAGAACTTCGCTCCGGTCGCGGTCATGGAGGCCCAGGGCTCCGTCCTCACCAACAAGTACGCCGAGGGCTACCCCGGCCGCCGCTACTACGGCGGCTGCGAGCACGTCGACGTCGTCGAGCAGATCGCCATCGACCGCATCAAGGCGCTGTTCGGCGCCGAGGCCGCGAACGTCCAGCCGCACTCCGGTGCGCAGGCCAACGCCGCCGCGATGTTCGCGCTGCTCAAGCCGGGCGACACGATCATGGGCCTGAACCTGGCCCACGGCGGTCACCTGACCCACGGCATGAAGATCAACTTCTCCGGCAAGCTCTACAACGTGGTCCCCTACCACGTCGACGAGACCGGCGTCGTGGACATGGCCGAGGTCGAGCGTCTGGCCAAGGAGTCCAAGCCGAAGCTGATCGTCGCCGGCTGGTCCGCGTACCCGCGCCAGCTGGACTTCGCCGCCTTCCGCCGCATCGCGGACGAGGTCGGCGCGTACCTGATGGTCGACATGGCGCACTTCGCGGGCCTGGTGGCCGCGGGTCTGCACCCCAACCCGGTGCCGCACGCCCATGTCGTCACGACCACCACGCACAAGACCCTCGGCGGTCCGCGCGGTGGCGTCATCCTGTCGACGCAGGAGCTCGCCAAGAAGATCAACTCCGCGGTCTTCCCGGGCCAGCAGGGCGGCCCGCTGGAGCACGTGATCGCGGCCAAGGCGGTCTCGTTCAAGGTCGCGGCGACCGAGGAGTTCAAGGAGCGCCAGCAGCGCACCCTGGACGGCGCCCGCATCCTCGCCGAGCGCCTGGTCCAGCCGGACGTCACCGAGGTCGGTGTCTCCGTGCTGTCCGGCGGTACGGACGTCCACCTGGTCCTCGTCGACCTGCGCAACTCCGAGCTGGACGGCCAGCAGGCCGAGGACCGGCTGCACGAGCTGGGCATCACGGTCAACCGGAACGCCATCCCGAACGACCCTCGGCCGCCGATGGTCACCTCGGGTCTGCGCATCGGTACGCCGGCCCTGGCGACCCGCGGTTTCCAGGCCGAGGACTTCACCGAGGTCGCGGAGATCATCGCCGCCGCGCTCAAGCCGTCCTACGACGCGGACGCCCTGAAGGCCCGTGTCGTCGCGCTGGCCGAGAAATTCCCGCTGTACCCCGGCCTGAAGTAGTCCGGACAGGTTCTGGCAACACGTTGGGGCGGGGCACCGCGCACACTGAACAGTGAGCGCGGTGCCCCGTCCCATGCCCCACGCTCTTCGGGCCGCCCCGGCCCGGCCCGTACCGCACCACCCGGCAGACGACGATGTCTACCAACCCCTGAGGAGTCACCCGTGGCCATCTCGGTCTTCGACCTGTTCTCGATCGGCATCGGCCCGTCCAGCTCCCATACGGTCGGCCCGATGCGCGCCGCCCGTATGTTCGCGCGTCGGCTGAAGAACGAGGGCCTGATCGCCCACACCGCCTCGATACGCGCCGAGCTGTACGGCTCGCTCGGCGCGACCGGTCACGGCCACGGCACCCCCAAGGCCGTCCTGCTCGGCCTGGAGGGCGAGTCGCCGCGCACCGTCGACGTGGAGTCCGCCGACGAGCGGGTGGAACAGATCCGCGCCACGGGCCGGATCAACCTCCTCGGCATGCACGAGATCGACTTCGACGCCGACGAGCAGCTGATCCTGCACCGCCGCAAGGCTCTCCCGTACCACGCGAACGGCATGACGGTCCTCGCCTTCGACCGCGAGGGCGACCTGCTCCTGGAGAAGACCTACTACTCGGTCGGCGGCGGCTTCGTCGTCGACGAGGACGCGGTGGGCGAGGACCGGATCGTGCTCGACGACACCGTGCTGAAGCACCCCTTCCGCACCGGCGACGAGCTGCTGCGGCTCTCCCGGGACACCGGCCTGTCCATCTCCTCGCTGATGCTGGAGAACGAGCGGGCCTGGCGCACCGAGGACGAGATCCGCTCGGGCCTGCTGGACATCTGGCGGGTCATGCAGGCCTGCGTCTCGCGCGGCATGTCCCGCGAGGGCATCCTGCCCGGCGGCCTCAGGGTCCGCCGCCGCGCCGCGACCACCGCCCGCCAGCTGCGCGCCGAGGGTGACCCGCAGGCCCACGCGATGGAGTGGATCACCCTCTACGCGATGGCGGTCAACGAGGAGAACGCGGCGGGCGGCCGGGTCGTCACCGCGCCCACCAACGGCGCCGCGGGCATCATCCCGGCGGTGCTGCACTACTACATGAACTTCGCGGCCGGCGGGGCCACCGAGGCGGAGAAGGAGGACGGCGTCGTCCGCTTCCTCCTCGCGGCCGGGGCCATCGGCATGCTCTTCAAGGAGAACGCCTCCATCTCCGGCGCCGAGGTCGGCTGCCAGGGCGAGGTCGGCTCCGCCTGCTCCATGGCCGCGGGCGCCCTCGCCGAGGTCCTCGGCGGCACCCCCGAGCAGGTCGAGAACGCCGCCGAGATCGGCATGGAGCACAATCTGGGCCTGACCTGCGACCCCGTCGGCGGTCTCGTCCAGATCCCCTGCATCGAGCGCAACGGCATGGCCGCGGTCAAGGCCGTCACGGCGGCGAAGATGGCGCTGCGCGGCGACGGCAGCCACAAGGTCTCCCTCGACAAGGTCATCAAGACCATGAAGGAGACGGGCGCGGACATGAGCGTGAAGTACAAGGAGACGGCGCGGGGCGGGCTCGCGGTGAACATCATCGAGTGCTGAGCGGGCGAGCACCGAGGGAGCGCCCCGGCCTCCCCCCGGCCCGCCGCACGTTCCCTCCCGCACGACAGGTTTCCCGTTCTTGTCCCCCTCCGTACTCTCCCCGACCGCGCGGCCGCGCGGCTTCCGCCCCTCCTGGCTGTCCCCGAAGGTGTTCCGCACCGAGGCGCTGGCCGGTCTCGTGGTCGGGCTGGCGCTGATCCCCGAGGCGATCTCGTTCTCGGTCATCGTCGGAGTGGATCCGGCGATCGGCCTGTTCACCTCGTTCACCATGGCGGTGGTCATCTCCGTCGTCGGCGGGCGCCCGGCGATGATCTCCGCCGCCACCGGCGCGGTCGCCCTGGTGCTCGCGCCCCTGAACCGCCAGCACGGGTTCGGTTACCTGATCGCCGCGGTCGTCCTGGGAGGCGTCCTCCAGATCGTCCTGGGCGCCCTGGGCGTCGCGAAGCTGCTGCGGTTCGTGCCGCGCGGCGTGACGGTCGGCTTCGTCAACTCGCTCGCGCTCCTGGTCTTCATGGCCCAGGTCCCCGAGCTGCGCGACGTGCCCTGGCCCGTCTACCCGCTGGTCGCCGCCGGGATCGCGCTGATGGTGTTCTTCCCCCGGGTCACCAGGGCGGTCCCGGCACCGCTGGTCTCCATCGTCGTCCTCACCGTCGTCACCGTCGCGGCCGGGATCGCCGTCCCGACCGTGGGCGACCGGGGTGATCTGCCGTCCGCGCTGCCGGTGCCCGGACTGCCCGATGTGCCGTTCACGGCGGATACGCTGACGACCGTGGCGCCGTACGCGCTCGCCATGGCGCTGGTGGGCCTGATGGAGTCCCTGATGACCGCCAAACTGGTCGACGACATCACCGACACCCGCTCCGGCAAGACCCGTGAGTCCGTCGGCCAGGGAATCGCCAATATCGTCACCGGCTTCTTCGGCGGCATGGGCGGCTGCGCCGTGATCGGCCAGACGATGATCAACGTACGGGTGTCGGGCGCCCGCACCCGCCTGTCGACGTTCCTCGCGGGCGCCTTCCTGATGGTCCTGTGCATCGTCCTCGGACCCGTCGTCTCCCGCATTCCCATGGCCGCCCTCGTCGCCGTCATGGTGATGGTGTCCGTCGCGGCCTTCGACTGGCACTCCGTCGCGCCGAGAACCCTGAGGCGGATGCCCGCCGGGGAGACCTTCGTCATGGTCCTGACCGTGGTCTGTGTGGTCGTCACCCACAACCTGGCCGTCGGCGTCGTCGCCGGCACGGTCGTCGCCATGGTCATCTTCGCCAGGCGGGTCGCCCGCCTGGCCGACGTCACGGCGGTCACCGACCCCGGGGACGGCCGGGTCGTCTACTCCGTCACCGGCGAACTCTTCTTCGCCTCCGCCAACGACCTGGTCACCCGCTTCGACTACGCCGCCGACCCCGCCCGGATCGTCATCGACCTCTCCGCCGCCCACATCTGGGACGCCTCGTCCGTCGCCGCGCTGGACACCGTCACCGCCAAGTACGCACAGCGCGGCAAGACCGTCGAGATCATCGGCCTGAACGAGCCGAGCGCCGAGATCCACCGGACCCTCAGCGGCGAACTCACCGGCGGCCGCTGATCCCGGGTCGCCACGGCGCCGACCGGACAGGCCCTGGCCCCGCGGCGCGTTCCGGCACGGGCGTCTCAGCGCAGGTGCACCGGCAAGGACTCGATGCCGTAGACGATGGACAGCTTGCGGAAGGCCAGGTCCTGGGGCGGGACGGCGAGCCGCATCCCGGGGAACCGCCGGACCAGGGCCGGGTAGGCGGTGCGCAGCTCCATGCGGGCCAGTTCGGCTCCGACGCAGCGGTGGATGCCGTGGCCGAAGGCGAGATGGCCGCCCGACGGGGTGCGGTGCGGGTCGAAGCGCCCGTCGTCCGTGACGTAGGCGGCATCGCGGTTGGCGGCGCTCAGCGAGCAGAGCACCATGTCGCCCTGCGGGATGACCACGCCGCCTATCTCGATGTCGCGGCGGGCGAACCGGGGGAAGGCGATCTGTACCGCCGACAGGTAGCGCAGCACCTCATCGACGAAGGGGGCGGTCATGGTGTCGTCCTCGCGTATTCGCTCCAGGACGTCCGCGTTCTGCAGCAGTACGAGGGAGCCGAGGGCGATCGTGCTGGCGGTCGTCTCGAACCCGCCGGTGAGCACACCGTCGGCGAGGCCCGCGAGTTCCTCGTCGTCGACGTCGTCGCCGTGCTCCCGCACGATCATGCCGAGCAGGCCGTCGCCCGGCTTCTCGCGCTGCGCCCTGACGACGCCCCTGAAGTACTCCAGCGACTCCGACATCGCGCCGAAGGGCGCGGTCGTTCCGGCGAAGAGGTCGAAGCGGTCCATGGCGAGCTGCTGGAAGTCGTCGCGGTCCTCGTACGGCACACCGAGCAGCTCACAGATCGTGAGGGAGGGGATCGGCAGCGCGAACTCCTGCACCAGGTCGACCGGGCCCCGGGCGGCCGCCATCGCGTCGAGGCGTTCCTCGACGATGGCGTCGATCCTGGGGGTCAGGCGCCGCAGCCGGCGCATCGTGAACTCCGGGGTCAGGATGCGGCGCAGCCGGGTGTGCACGGGAGGGTCGTTGAACCCGAGCCCGCCGGGACTCTGTTCGGCGGCCACTCCGGCGTTCGTCGCGAGGTGGGCGAAGTCGGTGCTGAATCCGTCGGCCGAGCCGAGGACCGCCTTCGACTCCTCGTAACCGCTCACCACCCAGGCGTCCATGCCGAAGGGCAGCGAGACCTTGTGCACCGGCCGCTTCGCCCGGGTCCTGGCCAGTTTGTCCACCGGGTCGAGGCCGTCCCTGCGCAGCATCATCAGCAGGTCGTCGGGGAGCAGCCGGACCGTCGAGGAGCCGATCCCGTACTTCTGGATCCTGGACAGATAGGTGCGCCCGATCCGGGCGGTGATACGGGAGCGGAACGTCGTAATCAATCTGCACTCCATGAGTCGTCGCGCGGTCCGCACACACGGTGCGGACGTGAAGCAGCTGTGCAGCAGGCGCGGTGTGAATAGTGGCCGGCGGCGACACGGCTTGTGCCAAACGGCATTCTGTCTCAGAGCGTGAGCAACCGGCGCCCCGGCGGGACCGGATCCGCCCGGCGGCGACCGAACAGCGGCGGCCTGTGATCGTGCGCACACCGTGCGGGGCAAGTGCTCCGTGTCCGGCTCTCCTTGCCCGCGCCGGAGCACCGGTGGTTCTGTCACAGCCTCTCAACAGCACCACAGGCCCCAATTGCACCGGCGCCCGGGGAGTTGATAGGCATGGGCGGTACATTTGTTTGCTCGGGTTGGACAGGGGGACTGAATGAAGTTCGACATGGGGGCGCAGGTTCTGACGAATCTGTCGTCGAAGTCGCGTGGGTCGA
>NZ_JBSFBQ010000103.1:0-13453 GCF_053593015.1 Streptomyces sp. NPDC002403
ATCACCAATCGCCTTCGAGAACGCCCTCCACCTCACACCAACTACGCTCGCCCAAGCCGCATAACCCGTGTCCAGGATTCGGGGTCAAGGCCCGTGGCCGGGTCACACACGAAGTTGAACACATCGTCGAACCGGAAGCCGTGATCGGCTACCGCCCAACGGTGCAGCTAGATCTGCATCTTCCGTACCCGTAGCTCGGCGTACTCAGCCACCGGCCACGCGACCGGGGCATCCACCCCGGTGTCTCCGGACATTGCAGTACCTCCCTTGCAATCTCGCTGCCGCCCTTCGCCATGTGGCCGGCTTTCCCGGCCTCGGACTACTACGGCGGCTCCGCCCCTTGCCCAGCCCGTTCGGCAGACGATGTGCCCAGCCCGTCCCGGCCACGCTGGCAGCGCGGACGAGGGGCGAGACCGGGAAGGTTCCCGTGTTCACCGATCGATCGCTCGACGAAGGAGGCACCCGGCTATATCCCCGCGGCATCGCCACAGCTAACCCGCAGCACTTCGCTGTGGCCTCCCGAGCCGTCTAGCACAAACCACCCGGAAGTTCCCCGACACCAACAACCACGGTGCGGGTGCGCGCCGTTACCAGCCCAGATCCGCCGGTTCGAGCTGGTGGCACCTTAGGAGGCTTCACACACCGGTTTCTCGCGTATACCTCTCCGTCTCGCTCGCCGGACCCGCACCATCTGGCAGTGCTGATACGTCCCGGCTTTGTAGGGGCCGCTTGCCCCCCTCCCCGGCATCTCCCGAATCAGGCTGCCCCCAGCTTCACCGCCCTGCTGCGACAGGACAGCGGCGAAGGTCTCCCACCTCCACTCGATCAATCGGCGCCTCACGGCGCACGTGCCACAAATGCCAGCGGTCACCGACCTGCACTGCGTCGGGCAGAGCGCGGCGGATGGCCTCGGCGTAGGTCGCCGAGCCGTCACGGCACACGATCTCGACGCCCGGATGCTTGCGCAGCCAGGCTTCCAGGGTGTCGACCTGGGGGCGGGCTGACCGCTGCGGGACGTCGGCGCCGGGAGACGGTGCGTATGCAGGCAGCCGAGCTGTTCGAGCAGAGGATCAAGCCGCCGGAGGCCGCGTGGCGGCTGCGAGTGAGCCTGAAATCGGCCTACCAGTGGCACCAACGGTGGCGGGAGGGCGGTGTTCGGGCTCTGGCCTCCCGTGGTCCGGGCGGGTCGCGATGCCGCCTGTCCCCGCGCTGCTCGGAGAAGCTGGCCGTGTATCTCCAGCAGGGGCCGGCCGCGCACGGCTAGGTGGAGGACCAGGTGTGGACGGCCGCTCGGGTGACCACGCTGATCGGCAGGAAGTTCCACGTCTCCTACAGCGTCTCGGGTGCCACCCGGCTGATGCACCGGCTCGGGTTCTTTCCGCAGGTCCCCGCCCGGCGGGTCGCCGAGCGCGACGAGCAGGCCGTCACCGCGTGGAAAGAGGCGACCTGGGCGGAGGTAAAAGAGCGAGGGCGGCCTGCGGGGGTTACATCTGCTTCGAGGACGAGGCAGGCTTCACCCGCAGACCGCCGCGAGGCCGGACCTGGGGCCGACGCGGCCGCACCCCGGTCGTGACGGTGAGCGGACGGCGCTCGGGACTCCTGTCGGTGGCCGGGCTGATTGCGACGCGGCCCGGCTCCCGCACCCGGCTCTGCCACCGCCTGCGCACCCACCCCTCGGGCAAGGGCAAGCGCCGCAGCATGAGCGAGCGCGACTTCATCGCCCTGGTCGACGGCACCCACCAGCTCATCAAGGCACCGATCGTGCTGGTGTGGGACCGGCTCAACACCCATGTCTCCCGTACGATACGAGAGTTGATCGACGCACGGGAACGGCTGACGGTGTTCCTGCTGCCCGCCTACTCGCCCGACCTGAACCCGGTCCAGGGGGTGTGTGGGCGCACGTCAAACGCAGCCTGGCAAACCTCGCCGTCGTCGCCCTGGACAGGCTCAAAGTCCTCGTACGCAACCGGCTCAAACGCCTTCAATACCGGCCAGACACCCTCGACGGCTTCATAGCCGGAACCGGCCTGGCCCTCGACCACCCAGCCTCACCCTGACGAGCTGAAGTCAGTATGCGGACACCTGGACTCCGGGAGGAGCCCGGGGAAAGCAGTGCCAAGTGGGAAGTAGCTGCACGAAGCGGTACACGGCGGAGTTCAAGCGGGACGCGGTCGCACTGGTCGACTCCTCGGGCCGGACGGCTGGGTGGTCCCTAAGGTGTACCATCCGATGCTGTTGTCGTCGACCCAGACGACTGCGTTCACCGGCAAGTTGATGGTGTACGAGCCGACGCGACATCCCCATCACCGTCGGCGTGCAGGGATCAGCGATTTTTGGTGCAGAGTGTGGCAGGCTGCGACTGCGGCAGTACGCTTTGTGCCGAGCAGTATGAAAAATTGGGTGATCCGGCGGGGCGGAGGCCACATGACGACGGGTGCAGAAGATACCACTCGTAAACCCCAGATATCGCCTCTGAGGCGAGGGGAATCGACGATGGCGTTGGGTCTCCCGGCTCGTCTTGTAGGACGCGAGGCCGAGCTGACTGTACTGCGAGACGCCATCGCACAGCTGCAAGCGGGCACCGGCGGGGTGGTTCTGGTCGAAGGTGAGCCTGGTATCGGCAAGTCGTCGCTGGTCACCGCGGCGACCGCGATCGGCGAGAACTCGGGTTGCACGGTGCTGTTCGGTGTCGCGGATCAGGCCACTCACCCGTTGCCGCTGCGCTTGTTGTACGACTGCCTCGGGATCACGCAGCAGGCGACCGACCCACGCAGCACGGAGATCCTGCGCGTCGTGCGCGCCGAGTGGCCTGACGTCCTCCTGGGTAACGCCGTACATGCCGCAGTGCCTGACATGCTCGTCACCCTCGTCGAGGAGAACTGCTCCAGCGCGCCGACCATGATGGTCCTCGACGATGTGCAGTGGGCCGACGACATGTCGCTGGATGTGTGCCGGAGCCTGGCATCAACCGCCGCGCACCTGCCTCTGTTGTTGGTCCTGTCCTGCCGACCGGTTCCCCGTGGATGGGGGATGCGGCAGTTGCGCGCCGCGCTACGCGGCCACACCACGGCAACAATCTCGTTGGGGCCGCTCGGTCCGGACGCGATCCATGATCTGCTAGCTGATGTCGCCGGCGCTCCCCCGGGCCCTGCGTTGGTCGATCTTGCCGCTCAGACCAGCGGCAATCCCCTGTACGCGCGGGAGCTGGTCGAGTCCCTGGTACGTGAAGGCGGGGTGACGGTCGGCGAGCACGCCGAGCTGCGGGAGACCTCGTTGAGTACCGTCCGGCGGTCGTTGGCTGCGGCGTTGGACAGCCGGTTGAGCTTCGTCGGCGCCGACGCGCTCGGCATGCTGCGGGTGGCCGCGCTGCTCGGCCGCGAGTTCGCGGTGACGGAGGTGGCAGCCCTCCTAGGCCGGTCCACCATCGGCCTCGCTGATGATCTGCAAGAGGCTGCCGCAGCCGGGATCCTCGTCGACGCCGGTCAGCAGATGGCGTTCCGGCATCCTCTGATCCGCCAGGCACTTTACGACGGCATGCCGACGGCATTGCGCGTCGCGCTGCACCAGGACGCGGCCCGGGCGCTCCACGACATCGGTAATGTCGAGCCTCAACGGGTGGCGCAGCAACTGCTGGAGTCGGGCAGCGTCGGCAACCGCTGGGCCCGGCGCTGGCTCGCCGACACCGCACCGGTGCTGGCGGTCAGAGCACCGCACATCGCTACTCAGCTGCTGCATCGGGAACTGGAGCATGGGGTCGCTGATGAGAGTGAACGTGCCGCGTTGAGCGTGGCTCTTGCCCAGATCCTGATCGGCACTGGCGATCACGAGAAAGCCGCGATCCGTGCCCGGCAGGCCCTGGCGGTGTCGAAGGATCCGGCCGACCGGGGACGGATGTACTGGGTGCTGGCCCGGGCGCTGTTCAGTGGTGGTGACAACCACGCAGCCGTCGCAGCCCTGGAGCAGGCGTTGAAGCAAACCGACGTGCCGGACGCCTGGCGGGCTCGGTTGCTCGCCTCACTGGCGATGTTCCAGCGAGCGGGAACGGGCGCGCTCGACGCCGCCGACACCACCGCGCGCCGCGCGCTGGAAATCGGCGAGAACGCTGGGGACACGGTCGCCGTCGCATACGCACTCACCGACCTGTGGGCCAACCATTCTGTCCAGCGGCATCACCTGTCGGCACTGGAATGCGTGGACCAGGCGCTACAGACGCTGAACAACAACGACAACAACGCGGACCTGCGGGCTTATGCGCTGCACGCCAGGATCTTCACCTTGCAGAACTTGAGCCGGTGGTCGGATGCCGAGAAAGCTCTGCGGGAGGCACGGCAGTTCCTGTTCGACTCCGACCGTGCCGAGGACACCATGTCCAGCGTCACCGCCGCGGTCCTCATGTACTGGCTGGGCCAATGGGACGACGCGTTGGCGGAGCTTGACTCCGTCGACCACAGCGTCTCCGCGATGACCTATCGGGGCCTGCGCGACAGCGGCCCCGTGTGGCTGTGGCATGGAGTATCCGCCCTCGTCGCTGTCCGCCGGGACGATCGCGCCGCAGCCGATGCACACCTGAGGGCCGGGCTGCGCCAGCCACGGGTCACGATCGCCGATCGCGAGAACACCGACTTTATGCTGGTCGCGCAAGCGCTCGCCGCCGAGCAGGACGGTGACCAGAACCGTGCTCTGTCGCACTTGGGCGGCCTCCTCGCCCGGCAGCCCAGCGAGATGACGCTGATCCACCAATGGATGCCGGGGGTTCTCCGCCTGGCACTGGCCGTGGATGACCGCTCCGCCTCCGTGGCCGCACTGGAAGCCTGTCGAACCGAGGCCGCCGCGGAGCAGGTGCCCGCCCGCGCCGCGGCGGCTGCCGACTGGTGTACAGGACTGTATGAGCGCGATGCGGCGCCGTTGCGGTCGGCGATAGAGCACTACCGAGCCGTCGGCGTTCCGGTGGAGCAGGCGGGTGCGTTGGAGGACCTCGCCGTCGTTCTCGCTGAGCAAGGGAACACGGCCGAGTCCAAGCATGTGATCGGCGAGGCGCTCGACCTCTACAGCCGGTTCGGCGCGGCCTGGGACATCCGCCGTGCCGAGGCGCGGCTGCGCCAGCACGGGATCCGCTGCGGCGTGCGCGGCGCCCGGCCCAAGCGGCCCACGCACGGCTGGGACGCCCTGACCCCGGCTGAGAACAAGGTCGCCCTCCTGGTCGCGACCGGCTGCTCCACATCCGACATCGCCCAGAGCATGTACCTCACCCGGCGCACCGTGCAGACGCATATCTCCCACATCCTGGCCAAACTTGGGATGAGCAGCCGCGTGGAGATCGCGCGGGAGGCCTACAACCACCACCCCACAATCGTTTCCACCGATCAGTAACACCGGGCCGCTGCCTGCAGATAGCCAGCAGGGAGCGGCACCAGTGAGCGCGTGGCCCTCTGGGGGTTATCGCGTTTTACACGTGATTCGCCTCTTGGTTCGACCTCGCCTCGCTTGGTCAGGACCGGGTTGATCTCATGGGTGAGCGGGGCTCCCGGTGCCACAACCGGCGCGCGCGGCCCTAGCCGCGGCCTCCCCGTCACCGAGGTCCGACTTACCCTGCCAGCGGCGCGTCTTGCGGTCCGGGCGGTCGATTCCCGCCACCGTCACGTCGTGTTCGTGCGGATAGCAGGCCAGGCCGACTCCGTAGCACTGGCAACCTCGACCTGGTGCTGTGACCTCGTAAACTACGTCGTCCTCCCAAGCGTCCCAGCCCTGCCGGGTAACGGAATCTGTGCCGGCAGGGTCATGAACATGGGCGAATGAGTCCCGTCGGCCTTTGCCCCAACGGTTCGGCGCTGACAGGTAGTCGCGCCTACATGCAGTCGTCGACCGGGGGCAGTGATCCGTTCCGCGCCGCCCGCCCGTACCAAAGGGCACTCGACTTGGGGGTACGGGCCAAGGTGACGTAGTCGACGTACACGGAACCGAACCGCTTCCCGTAGCCGTACGCCCACTCGAAGTTATCCATCAGGGACCACAGGTAGTAGCCGCGTACGTCCGCCCCATCCTGGATGGCGCGGCGAACGGCGGACAGGTGGCCGTTCAGATAGGCAATCCGCTCCGCGTCGTGTACCCGGCCGTCCTGCTCGGGCTTGTCGTCATACGCGGCGCCGTTCTCGGTGACGTACAGGGGCAGTCCCGGTACCTCTCGGCTGTAGCGCAGCAGCAGGTCGTACAGACCGGACGGGTCGACGGTCCAGCCCATCGCGGTATGCTCGCCTGGCGGCTGGTGGAAGGATATGTCGTCCACCCCCGGCCAAGGGGAGTGCGCGCTCGTGCCGAGCCCCTCCATGCAGGACGCGGAGGCGGGGTAGTCGGCCGCGGACACCAATGCGGGCGTGTAGTAGTTCAGGCCGAGCCAGTCCAGACGCTGGTGGCTGGTCGCCAGGTCCTGGTCGCGTACGAATGACCAGTCCGTGACCCGGGCAGTGTCCGCGAACAAGTGCTCGGGGTAGGCGCCGTGCAGCATCGGACCGTGGAAGATCCCGTTCGCCAGGTCGTCGATGCGTCGCCGGGCCACCTGGTCCTCGGGCGAGTCCGTGACCGACCGAACGCTCACCGAGTTGAGGCTCACCGCGATGCTGTTGCGGGACGGCAAAACGCCGCGTAGGGCCGATGTGGCCAGGCCATGGGCGAGATTGAAATGGTGGGCGGCGCGCAGGGCCGCCACCGGGTCGGCGCGGCCTGGCGCGTGCACGCCCGAGCCGTAGCCAAGAAAAGCCCCGCACCACGGTTCGTTGATGGTGATCCACTGCTCGACCCGGTCCCCCAGGGCCTCACCGACCAGCGCAGCGTACTCTGCAAACCGGTACGCCGTGTCGCGCTCCGGCCAGCCGCCCGCGTCCTCCAGATCCTGCGGCAGGTCCCAGTGGTAGAGGGTGAGGGCAGGCTTGATGCCATAACCGAGCAGTTCGTCGACGAGCCGACGGTAGAAGTCCAGACCGCGCGAGAGGGCCGGACCGCTCCCGGTCGGCTGCACCCTCGGCCAAGACACCGAGAAGCGGTACGAGTTCAGCCCGAGCTCGGCCATGAGCGCGACGTCGTCGCGGTAGCGATGATAGTGGTCGACGGCGACGTCGCCATTCTCGTCGCCGGCGACCTTACCCGGCGTGTGACTGAAAGTGTCCCAGATGGAGAGGCCGCGGCCGTCCTCGCGTGCCGCTCCCTCGATCTGGTACGCGGACGTGGCGGCACCCCACCGGAAGCTGGGCGGGAAGGTGGACATGGAGAGGACTCCCAACGTATGAAGCTGGTTCGAGCCAGTAATATCATTGCGATCGGGTGTGGCCCACACATGTGAGCATCTGCCACATCTTGCAGGATCCCAACCCAGTGGCTGGGCCTGTTACGAAGTGTCAGGCCACTGTCGGTGTGGCATCAAGGAACCCGTACGTCGAGCAAGCCCTGGACTAACGCCACACCGACGCTCACACCAGCCACGGGAGACGTCGCTCGTGCATCCTGACTTCTCCTGTGTGTCCAGGCAAGCGATCACCCCTTCCAGGAAAGGGCCGCTCCTCCGATCGATCACAGCGACGAGCCGCCTGCACCGGGGCGCCGACTTCCTCATCCGCGTCCAGAACGGCGCACTGGTCCGTCGTCTCGGTGTCGTCCTTTTCTGCGAGCCCTCATCATCATGCTCTCTCAGCATTTTGGCCGGATTTTTCGCATAGATTCCAGTGATGAACAACTGGTAGCGCATCTCCGTGCAGCCGCCCGGCTGCACGGAGATGCGCGGTGCCAGGCCGGACTCCCGGCGGCGCGACAGGTCGGCAGGCTTGGCCACCGCTGCCTCCGCGAGCTCGACCGAACACCTCGGTCCGTCCGCCTTGTCCTGCACTATGCAAAGCCCCCGTATTTTCAAGATCCTGGATCGGGCACCCGTTACTACGAGGTCCTCCCGACAAAGTTCACGCAGCGTCCGGCAATGGCTTGATTCGGTCAGCGCGTGGCGCGAAGAGGTCAGTTGGTCGTCCGCCCGGCAGAAGCCATGCCCCAGCGACTGAAGCAAGGATCGTCAGGCACCCACGGCGTCCAGCCCTGGGGATGGGCTCGCCTCATAACCGACTTTGAGGTGTCCGCAGCCAGGTAGGACCACGAGACGGGTTTGAAGCCGGCTCAGTCAGAGTGACAGCCCGGCTCACGACCAGGGCTCAGCCGGCGAGAGACGTGGTGACCGTGGACGGATGCGGCTCGTAAGCTGGCTGTGATGTCATGGGCACACTGATACGATCCGGGGCTGTCGACGGGTACCGCTCGTTCGGAGGGCAGGGCGAGGACAGTCCCGGCATTTTCGAACCGGACAGGAGCTGTCGAGGTGAAACAGGGCGACGTGCGAGGGCGACAGCCGGACCAGTCCTTGGGGGAATCATGGCAAACAGTCAGCACCTCCCCATCTCAGACACTCGACAAAGCGCCCAGGAGCGGCTCCAACTGAGGAAAACCTCCTCTGGTTGATTTTTTACGCTCCTCCTGGCAGGCAGGCGGCGTGGTTGCACGTCCGGCGACGGTGGGCCACGCCGGAAGCCGGGGGATCCGTCCGCAAAGATAGGTAATGTCGCGTTTTAACGGTCGAAATCCACGGCCGGAATCTGGGCGGCGTGTGTTCGATATGGGTGGGCCATCGGATCTTCGCGACGTGGTCGGCGAAGTCGTCAATCGCCTTCGAGGCGCCGTCGGCTGCACCCATTGCGCCTGTGCGACTCCCCCGCTCAGGGGGGCGTCGCGGTGTACGCGTCGCACTGCTATTCCAGCAATTCCGGCAACACCTGGCAGGCACTAAATCGGTGGAACGGCGCTAAACTCCGCCCGAAAAGGAGCCCGCTGCGTGACAATTCACTACTTTCTTAGTGTTTGCCCGCGAGCGGTAAGTCAGTTGCACAGGAGGACGAAATGCGATTGAAATCCAATACCTCTCACCGGGCAGTTGCCCTCGCGGCCGTCGTCGCCCTGGGCGCCGTCCTTCTGGCGGGCTGCGCCCAGGACAGTGACGAGCCGGGGAGCACGAGTTCGAGCGGCGGCACGGACGGCAAGGGGAAGATCACGGTCACCATCGGGGACTACGGTGTCTTCGGCTACAAGCAGGCCGGGCTGTACGACGAATACGAGAGGCTCAACCCCGGCGTCACCATCAAGGAGACCTCGATCGAGCGGCTCGACCAGTACTACCCGCAGTTGCTCACCCACCTCGGAACCGGCAGCGGCCTGCAGGACATCCAGGCCCTCGAGGTCGGCAACATCGCCGAGATCGTGAACCGGCACCACGACGAATTCGTTGACATGGGCAAGGCCCAGGGCGTCGACAAGAACAGTTTTGTCCCGTGGAAGTGGGCACAGGCCACCACAACGAACGGAAAGACGGTCGGCCTCGGCACCGACATCGGACCAATAGCGATCTGCTACCGCAAGGACCTGTTCAACAAGGCCGGGCTGCCGACCGACCCGGAGAAGGTCGGGAAGCTGTGGACGGGTGACTGGCAGAAATATGTCAACGTCGGCAAGGACTACATGGCCAATGCCCCCAAGGGCACAACCTTCGTGGACGCCGCAGGCGGGGTCTACAACGCCGCCATCCAGGGCAGCGTAGAACGCTACTACGACAAAGATGGCAAGCTCATCTACAAGGACAGCCCGGCCGTCAAGGATGCCTGGAACCTGGCCATGGACGTCATCGACGGAAAGATGACTGCCAAGCTCAAGCAGTTCGACAAGTCTTGGGATCAGGCATACGCCAACAGCCGCTTCGCCACCGTCGCCTGCCCACCCTGGATGCTTGGCTACATCAAGGAGAAGGCCGGGACGAAGGCCGAGGACAAGTGGGGCATCGCCCCGGCCCCCAAGCCCGCCAACTGGGGCGGCTCCTTCCTCAGCGTCCCCGAGGCAGCCAAGAACAAGGATGAGGCGATCAAGCTCGCCACCTGGCTGACCGCCCCAGAGCAGCAGGCCAAGCTTTTCGAGAAGCAGGCCAGCTTCCCCAGCTCGCAAACGGCCTACGAGCTGCCCGAAGTCGCCGATGCCAAGCACGAGTTCTTCGACGACGCCCCCATCGGCAAAATCTTCACCGACGCCGCCAAAAACATCCCGACGCTGGTGCTCGGCGAGAAGGACCAGATCATCCAGAACACCATCACCGACGTCGGCATACTCCAGGTAGAGCAGCAGGGCAAGACGCCCGCCCAGGGCTGGGCCGCGGCGATGAGAGATATCGACAACGCCCTGGACCAGTGATGGTGACACCGATGGCTGTCGAGTCCGAAACGTCTGCGCCCCCCGCCAAGCAGGGGGGCGCAGCCCACCCCGAGCGGCTCAAAGCAGAGCGCAGGGCCGAACGGCGCAACCGCCGCTACCGGCGAGATGTGCGCTGGAGCCCGTACGCCTTCATCGCACCCTTCTTTCTCTTCTTCACCGCCTTTGGCCTCTTCCCGCTGCTCTATACAGGATGGGCGTCGCTGCACCGGGTCTCGCTGAACGACCCGACAGCGATGGAGTGGGTCGGGCTGCACAACTACACGCGCCTGCTGGAGGACGAGTTCTTCTGGAACGCGCTGCGTAACACCTTCACCATGGGGATGATCTCGACAGTCCCGCAGCTACTGATGGCGCTCGGGATCGCGCAACTGCTCAACTACCGCCTACGCGGCTCGACGTTCTTCCGGGTCGCTATGCTCACCCCATACGCCACCTCGGTGGCGGCCGCGACACTCGTCTTCGTGCTGCTCTTCGGACGCGACTATGGGATGGTCAACTGGGCACTCGGCCAGGTCGGGATCGACACCATCGACTGGCAGAACGGCGAATGGAGTTCGCAGATCGCAGTATCGTCGATCGTGATCTGGCGGTGGACCGGATACAACGCGTTGATCTATCTGGCCGCCATGCAGGCCGTGCCGAACGACCTTTACGAGTCGGCGGCCCTGGACGGGGCCTCACGCTGGCAGCAGTTCATCCACGTGACGATCCCCTCCCTACGGCCGACGATTCTGTTCACCGTGGTCGTCTCCACGATCGGCGCGACCCAGTTGTTCGGCGAGCCGCTATTGTTCGGCGGGGCCGGCGGCCAGAAGGGCGGCGCCTCGCACCAGTTCCAGACTCTTGGCCTCTACATGTACGAGCAGGGCTGGTTCAACTTCAACCTCGGCCGGGCAGCAGCCATCGCCTGGGCGATGTTCCTGATCCTGCTGGTGATCTTTCCGCTCTATCTCGCCGTGGCGTGGGCGCTGCGCAAGAGCCGTGAGGAGAATGCGACATGACGGCGAAGGCCATCACTACGCAGCAGCGCATGACGCCGCGACGCATGGGCGCCGCGCGCCGCGCAAGCGGACAGCTGAGCGGTGGCAGGATCACCTACGCCGTACTGATCCTCGTCACCGTCGGCTCCCTTTTCCCCCTGGTGTGGACGGCGATCGCCGCCTCCCGCACCAACACCCGGCTGGCAGAGACACCCCCGCCTTTCTGGTTCGGCGGCAGGCTCTTCGCCAACTTGGAGACAGCCTGGTCCGACGGCAACATGGGCCTGGCCCTGCTCAACACGACCATGGTGGCGGGCACGATTACGGTCGGCACCGTGCTGTTCTCCACCATCGCCGGCTTCGCCTTCGCCAAGCTGCGCTTCCGCCTCAAGAACGTACTGTTGATGCTGACTATTGCCACCATGATGGTGCCGCCGCAGCTCAGCGTGGTGCCGCTGTTCATGCTGGTCGCCGAACTGGAGTGGACGAACCAGCTGCAGGCGGTAGTCCTGCCGACCTTGGTCAGCGCATTCGGCGTGTTCTTCATGCGCCAGTACCTCATCGAGGCGCTGCCGACCGAGCTGATCGAGGCAGCTCGAGTGGACGGCGCGAGCAGCCTGCGCATCATATGGCA
This sequence comes from Streptomyces sp. NPDC002403, assembly GCF_053593015.1. Classification (NCBI taxonomy): domain Bacteria; kingdom Bacillati; phylum Actinomycetota; class Actinomycetes; order Kitasatosporales; family Streptomycetaceae; genus Streptomyces; species Streptomyces sp. NPDC002403. The sequence goes on from NZ_JBSFBQ010000103.1 coordinate 11,896, forward strand.
TGTGCTATTCCCAGCCGCGCGGCCCGCGATGGCGGTGCTGGCCATGCTCACCTTCGTCCAGGCATGGAACGACTTCTTCTGGCCGATCATCGCCCTGACCCAGGACAACCCGACCGTACAGGTCGCTCTGACCGGCCTGAGCCGCGGCTACATCCCCGACCAGTCGGTCATCATGGCCGGCGCATTCCTCGGCACTCTTCCCCTGCTACTCGCCTTCACGCTGTTCGGCAAGCAGATCGTCGGCGGGATAATGCAGGGTGCAGTCAAGGGCTGATCCGTGATCGGCGCCAGTCACCCTGCGGCCGTCGTCGGCCGCGTGAAAGACCCCGGACGCGCAGGCGTTACCCGCACTTCCCGGTCGGACACGCGGTCACCGAACCGGTCCGCCGTGGGGTGCATTGACCGCACACCAACGGGCCTGCGCCGATTAGATCAGCTTAAACACCAGGCTCAGAGTCCGAGTCCGCGGTCGCGTCCGCGGACGGCACCGGGCAGGCACCTGATCGCGATGCCGGTCGCCAGGCCGGCGGTGAAGGACTGCAGCTGACCGCGAAGGGGACGGCCTGCTGCAGTAACCGACCAAGCGGGTTCCCCAAACGCGTGCGGCAGCGGACCCGCGGGGTGTCTCTCGCACATGCGACGCCCTGCGCTCGAGGGGTTCCACCGGCCTGACGTACGTGCCTGGCCGTACTCCGAGGACGGTCGTACGTCAGGTGGCCGATGTTTCCGACGGAGTACCTGAGCAGAGTGTTCCCTGTCAGCAGACAGGGCGGCCGACCGCCCCGTCGAAAAGGGGATCACCATGACAACCGCGCTCCTCATTCGCCGCAACACCGGCCGCCACCACGACACCCCCCTCGGTGACACGGCTCGCCCGCCCGCGTCAACCCCCACGATGCACCGCGCTGAGACAGCTCCGACTCAGCGGACGGCAACCACGGCCCAGATGGAAAGCATCGTTGAGCTGCATGGATCCACGCTGCACCAATTCTGCCTGTCGCTGACGCGTGGTGACCGTTGGCGTGCGGAGGAAATCACGCAGGAGACACTGATCCGGGCGTGGAAGCACCCGGACGCGATAGACGCCAGCCGGGGGTTCGAATCGTTCCGGCCTTGGCTGTTCACCGTCGCCCGGCGTATTGCGATTGACGCGGCCCGGGCGCGCCGAGTGCGGCCTCAGGAGTGCGACGACACTGTACTCGCGCTGATTCCTGAACCCGAATGCGGCTATGACCGGCTACTGGTAGCCGAGTTGGTCCGGGATGCTCTCGCATCGCTGACGGCGGAACAGCAGGCCGTCATTCACTGCCTGTATTTCAGGTCGCTGACCGGGCTCGAGACCGCGAAAGAGCTAGGTGTGCCGCTCGGAACCGTCAAGTCCCGCTCTCACTACGCCGTGAAGGCATTGCAGCAGGCACTTGAGGAAGTCGGATTTCGGAAGTGAGCCCCCCCCCCCCAGGCGTCCATCAGTACGGCCGCGCACAGTGCCGCGGCGCTCGCCCTGCGCCGCGCACGGCGTCGTTGCCCCCTCTGCCGGATCTCCTCGGCGGCGGGCAGC